>CALLVC010000592.1 GCA_938010785.1 uncultured Saprospiraceae bacterium | reverse complement strand
TAAAAAAGTCCTATAAAATAAACCTAAAGGTTTTTTTGTAAAACGAAAGGTGTTAGAAAAATAGTATCTGTTCAGGTAAGCTTTAATCGCAGATTTTATTTAAAATCTACTTGTTTGTGCAAGCAAATTAGAAAGTATTTTGCTATAAAAAAAGGAGGAATAAGTATTTTTATTTCTAGCATATCAAAAGCTTATTTATTAATTCCTTAATTTTGCGGACGTAAAAATATCATAACCAAATCCATTGAATGCCAAAATCTTTATCTCTCCTTTTTTTTGTGTTTAATTACCTCCTTTTAATCGCTCAATTCCCTCCTGCTGCGGACCAAGCTGGAACTTCTGCCATCCATAAAGATGATGCGATGTTTGTTAATTGGGCAACGGAGGTAATCGTTGAAAGAGGGGAACAAAATATTGTGGATGATTCTCTAAATTTTGCTGAAGCAGGTGAACCGAACTTAGCTTTAGGGATACCTGATATTCAGTCGGTTAGTCTGGGGGATGGAGGTTCAGCTATCTTAACTTTTGAAAAACCGATTAGAAATGGAGTAGGTCCAGATTTTGCTATTTTTGAAAATGGATTCCCAACACAAGGTGGCTATTTTTTAGAATTAGCTTTTGTAGAAGTTAGTTCTGATGGGCATTTTTTTGTTAGATTTCCTGCCACTTCCTTAACCGATACTAGTGAACAGCTCAAAACCTTTGATTTGATTGACCCGACCCAAATTAATAATCTGGCTGGAAAATATGTCGCAAATTATGGGACACCATTTGATTTAGAAGAATTAAACAAAATACCAGAACTGGACATCAATGCAATCACTCACGTCAAAATTATCGATGTGATTGGAAGCATAGCCGATAGTTTAGCTACGTTTGACGCCCAAGGAAATAAAATTAATGACCCCTTCCCTACTCCTTTTCCTACAGGTGGTTTTGATTTAGATGCGGTTGGGGTAATTCATGAAAACACCAGTACAAATACGGAGGAACTTATAACTTCCACTATGATTTTGGCCTATCCAAATCCCATTAAAAGAAATGAACATTTAAGTATAAGTGTACCTAGTCAACTATCAAAAAATAGTACCTTGGAATTAACCTCTTCTACTGGGCAATTACTCAAAAGAAGGCATATTTCTCAAGCATTAACTCAAATTCCATTAAGCCAGCTTTCAAAGGGGGTCTATTGGCTAAAAATTAGTAATTATGAATATTCGACTGTTAAAAAAATCGTGGTCTTGGAATAATATGGAATCGACTTTTTCCTACCTCTTCTCCCCCCTTAAAGCAGGGGTGAATGTTTTAATGATAAATCTTTTATCAAAAATTAAAAATAGAGCGAAAAAGACAGTAATTAAATGTCTACATTTCTTACAATTAACTACAAATAATTTCAGCGCCGAAAGCCATCTCCCCCTTTGGAGGGGGTTAGGGGGAGGAAACCTATTTTTCTCTGTCCTTTTATTATTCTCCCTATCTTTTTTCAGCTGTAAGGATGACCCAATTATTCTAACCACCAATGTAAGTAATTTCACTAATGGGGTCTTAATCACCAACGAAGGTCAATTCCAAGCTGGAAACGCCTCCGTTAGTTTTTATAGTTTAGACGGCGAAATTCAAGAAAAAATATACAGCGAGACCAATAATCAACCTTTGGGAGACATCCTCCAAAGTATTAATATTCATGGTGACAAAACCTATTTGGTCATTAACAATTCCAGCAAAATAGAAGTCGTCAACACCGAAGATTTTAGTTCTATCAGTACTATTGAAAATTTAGGCTCTCCTCGACATATTCAAATCATTAATAATTCAAAGGCTTATGTATCGGACCTTTTTAGTGGCGCTATTTCTATTGTAAATTTAGCATCAGGAGAAATAACAGGAGAAATACCAATTGGAGGTGCTTCAGAAGAAATGGTGCTTATTGGAAATGAAGTATTTGTCACTCGACCTAGTTTATTTGACAATTATAGCAACGAAATTTTTGTCATTAATACAGATACTGATGAAATTACTGATAGCATTACCCTTGGTTATAATCCTAGTAATATTCAAATAGACAGAAACAACCAACTTTGGGTAATGTGTAATGGCGACAGAGATGTGCCAGATAATTTTGGAGGCTTATATCGTATTGACCCAAGTTCCAAACAGGTAACTTTAGCCCTTCCTTTTAGCGATAAGGAAATGAGTTTTTATCCAAGATTAGCATTGAACGGAATTAAAGACCAGCTGTATTTTTTAAAATTAGCTATTTACACGATGCCTATTGACGCTACAACTTTGCCTTCTATGCCTTTAATACAAGCAGAAGGAAGAGATATTTATGGATTGGGTGTTCACCCCACAACCAATCAAATTTTTGTAGGAGACTCTGGCAATTTTGTACAAAAAGGAACGGTCTCTATCCACGATGAAACGGGCTTAGAACTATCTTCTTTTAAGGCAGGAGTAGGCGTAAATGGGTTTTATTTTAACTAGAAGCTTTTTGCCTACCTACGTCCCCATGTGATAACCAATTGCACATTTTTGTCTATAAGGTTAACTTCCAAAACAGGACATAGCGAATTTTCAGAACTACATTTTAGTGCCTTTAGGTACTAAACATTGGTAACGACTAGACAAACATCTACACCTCTAGTCGTGCCGTAGGTACGTAACATAGGTAATCCACAAGACTAAAAGGAAGCGCTAATCGTGCCGTTAGGTACATAACATAGGTAATCCACAAGACTAAAAGGAAGCGCTAATCGTGCCGTAGGTACGTAACATAGGTTTGAACGTCATGTTACGTTCCTAAACTAAAAACCCCAATACTTTCTCCAAAGCAGGCGCATATCGTTCCTTTCTCCAAGCAATAGACAAAATGGCATTCTGACGAATATTTTTCAAGTCAATAGTCTGAATATCAATCGCTTTGGTGGCACCATAAGTTAAAGAATGCGGAACAATGGCAATACCCAATCCACTTTCCACTAATCGAAAAATAGTATTGGCATGAATAGATTTGTGGGATACTTTTGGTTCATATCCCGCATCGGTAAAGATACTCATGATGTTGTTATAATAAGTCGAACTATAATCACTTGAAAATAGAATGAAGGGTTCTTCCTTAAATTGTTGAATATTGTCAAAATTGGATTGGTTGATGGGATGTCCTTTTGGTAAAACTAGCGTAAAATGTTCCTGAAAAATAGGCTGTAATTGGATGCTACTCGGAACAGTATTTAGCCGAACAAAGCCTAGGTCAATTTGGTATTTTTCAAGGGCTTCGATTTGAGCTTGATTAGACATTTCGTCCAATACAAAATGTAATTCTGGAAATTTTCGATTACATTTTTTAACCAATTCAGGAATTACTTTCTGCATCGCGGACCCTACAAACCCTATTTTCAATTCTCCTTCTATGCCTTTTTCCAAATTTTTCAGATGCGTAAAAGTTTTGCTTAAAAAACCATTTAAATATTCTATCTGTTTTTGTAAATAGACGCCACTCACCGTCAAACGCACATTTCGACGATCTCTTTCTAATAACTTCACGCCTAAATGATTTTCTAATTGTATAATTTGTTTACTCAATCCTGGCTGAGATATAAATAATTTTTCCGCAGCATTTCTAAAATGCAATTCCTCTGCCAACACCAAAAATGACTGTAAATGTCTTAATTCAACTTGATTACTCATAGTTATCAATTAATAAAATAATAGACTTTGTAATTATCAAATGTACCAATATTTTTGCAGAAATAATAGAGAGAATTAAAATGAGGCGGAAGTAACTCAACTACTTTCGTCTCTATATTTTAATTGATTGCGGAACTGAATCTTTGAATACCATGGCTACATTTAAATATGGAATAGATTATCTCACCTCAGGTAAAGCCCTACAAATTGCTCGTGGCGAATTGGAAGGAATGCTAGTGGAAGGAAGTTTAACAAAAGTACGCAAAAGCAGAGCTATCGTTGACCAAATAGCCAATGGACAGAAAGCCGTTTATGGAATTAATACTGGTTTTGGTCCTTTGTGTAGCACAATGATTTCAAAGGAAGATACAAATACTCTACAATACAATATTCTAAAAAGTCATAGTGTCGGAGTTGGAGCGGCTATTCCAAAAGAAATAGCTAAATTGATGCTTATCCTAAAAATCCATTCTCTTGCTCAAGGCTATTCGGGAATTGCGGTCAGTACCTTAGAACGTATCCAATGGCACATCCAAGAAGATATTATTCCTATTGTTCCTGAAAAGGGGTCTGTAGGGGCATCTGGAGATTTAGCACCTTTGGCACATTTATTTTTACCATTAATTGGGCTTGGCAAAGTTATTTATAAAGGAAAAACGGTTTCGACCAAAACGGTTTTCAAAAAAGAAGGAATCAAGTCGATAGAATTAGGGGCAAAAGAAGGATTGGCGCTGATAAACGGCACTCAATTTATTACCGCTTTCGCAGTTAAAGTTGTCGAAAAATTGCACAGTGTATTGAGTCAAGCAGATATTATCGGAGCAATGATGTTGGAGGGATTATTGGGTTCTGGCAGTCCATTTTTAAAAGAATTACATCAGTTAAGACCATATAAAGGCAATCAACATGTTGCTCAAAGGATTCATCAATTATTATTGGGTTCAGAAATTCTTGCTTCTCATGAAAACTGTGAACGAGTGCAAGACCCCTACTCGCTGCGTTGTATGCCACAAGTCCACGGCACCTCTAGAACGAGTTGGTTACATCTAAAAGAATTAGTGGAAGTAGAGTTAAATGCCGTGACAGATAATCCTGTTGTGATTAATGAAAATCTAACGATAAGCGGTGGAAATTTTCATGGTCAACCTTTGGCTTTACCACTTGACTATGCCTGCATTGCTGCTTCCGAAATTGGAAATATATCTGACAGACGCACCTACCTTTCTTTGATGGGCGTCGTACAAGGAGTCCCAAAATTGTTGATGCAAGAAGCGGGTTTAAACTCTGCTTTTATGATGCTGCAATACACAACGGCTGCTTTGGCTAGTGAAAATAAAGGCTTGTGTTTTCCTTCAAGTGCAGACAGTATCCCAACTTCACTAGGACAGGAAGACCATGTAAGTATGGGTTCTATTGGCGGAAGAAAAGCATTAAGTGTCATCGAAAATGTCGAGAAGATTTTAGCGATAGAATTGATTTGTGCGGCTCAATCTTTTGATTTTCACCATCCCCTTAAATCTGGTAAAATTTTAGAAGCCGTACATACATTTATTAGGAGTAAAATCAGTCATGCGGAGGAAGACCGAGTATTTGCAAATGATATTGAAAAAGCGATTGATATTATTACTTCAAGAAAGATTTTACAAATTGCAGAGGAAGTGAGTAGCAAAAATAATGGTTCTTTACAAACCGAACATGAGAAATTTTTTGAACGATTTTAAGAACATCGAAAGTTCAAGTTCAAGTTCAAGCATCAAGTTCAAGTTTACAAAGCATCGCCAGTACATTAATTTGAAAATGGATTTTTGAACACCCTCTTAAAGTCCCGTAGGGACCTAACATAGGTATTATGCAACAAAATTACACCATCATAGCACCCAAAGGCAAAAAGGTGCCTATTCTAGTGAGCGTTCCTCATTGTGGAACTGCTTTCCCGGAAGAATTAATACCTCATTTCAAAAAAGAAAAAATAAGCTTTCCCGATGACACGGATTTTTTTGTTGACAAAGTGTATGACTTTGTTTCCGAATTGGGGATTACCATGATTTATGCTCATTACAATCGTTGGGTGATAGATTTAAATCGGTCTCCAATCAATCAAAATTTATATGATGATGGTCGAATAATTACCAGTTTAACACCAATTACTGATTTTTTAGGTAAGCCTATCTATCAATCCGCCAAGTTTGAACCAGATGTCAAAGAAGTTCAACGCCGAAAAGAAAAATACTATCTACCCTACTATGATGCGGTAACGAAAGTGTTAAACAATTTTAAAAAAGAATTTGGAATAGGGCTTTTATGGGATGCCCATTCCATTCGTCGGTTAGTTCCAACCATTCAAACGGAACCATTCCCTTCCTTCATTTTAGGAACAAATGATGGGCAAAGTGCCAATGGAACATTCATTGAAGCAGCGAAACAAGGCATAGCGACCAGTGGGAAGGAATGCTCTTATAATCACCCTTTTAAAGGTGGAAACATTACCAGACATTTTGGTAATCCTGCTCAAAATATTCATGCCTTACAATTAGAAATGATTAAGACGATGTATATGGATGATGTAGAATTAAACTATCATCACGAAAGGGCAGCCGAATTAAAAAGTAGTTTAAAAAACACCTTTGAACTATTGATAAAAGTATTTCTTTGACGAATACACGGGATTTGTATACTTTAATCTGGCTAAAATCGTGAAAATGTAATCGCCAAACCTGCCTAAATGGAAGGCGCAGGTTTATTTGGCTAATTCTCTGTAAACATTAAACCTGCCAAATAAATTGGGACTACAAGTTTATTGGTTGATTTTCTAATTTAAAATCCTGAAAGGATTAAACGTGAATAACACCGTATGGAATGCGGTCGAGGTAATGAAACCGAATGCCTCAACCCTAAAAGGGTTGAACGTAAAACATTGATGTTCAACCCTTTCAGGGTTCGTAAATTTTATCGTTATATACTTCCCCCCGAATTTCATTCGGGGCTATTCAAATTCAACCACTCGTGGTTAGCTAGTAGCAGATAAACTTGCAGTTCCAATAAACCTGCCCGTTCCATTCAGGCAGGTTTGACGGTTACGATTAACATGCAAAATCACTTTTTCATAGGGTTTCTAATGGTTGACCAAGTATGATTTGACGGGTAAAAAGTAACCGCCAAATTAGGGCGAACGAAAAGTCGTTTTTATAATATGTAATCGACTGATAAAAGTTAAAAACTGCTAAAATATTGGTTTGAAGATGCAATCGTCAAACATCGACTATCCATTTTTCAAAGGTTTAGATATTACGATTTTGACTTTTCGTTCGCCCTACCGCCAAATTCATTTGGCTGGTTTTGATTTTACCTTGAACCAGCCAATTAAAATTGGCGGTTACGAACGATACATTCACCCGTCATTTTAAATTTGGTCGAACACTAGATATTAATAAAAAGAATAGACTTATTTTTTTATGATGACTATAATTCTAATTTTACAATTTAATCACAAAGGAACTATTATTTATCAATAAATGAGTGACGAACAAATAGATGATTTTTCTGCTGACCAGCAAGAGGTCTTGAAATCCATTCGAGTTTCTAGAATCATTCTCCCTATTTTGATAGGGGTAGGGGTTGTCATTTATTTGCTTTATCAGCAATTTGACCCTGCTGCTTTTGCGAAAATAAATTGGAATCAACACACTCTTTTTTGGGTGTCGATGTCAGTTATCTTATTAATTGTCCGTCATATTGCTTATGCGAATCGACTTCGGGTGTTATCCAATAAAGAATTCGGTTGGCGGAAATGTATTGAGTTAATTTTTATTTGGGAATTTAGTTCTGCGGTTTCTCCTACAAGTGTTGGTGGCTCAGCAGTTTCTTTATTTGTATTGGCTCAAGAAAAACTACCTGCGGCTAAAACGACTGCCATTGTTATTTATACCGCTATTTTAGATACTATCTTTTTTGTAGGTACACTGCCTATTTTATTTCTCCTTTTCGGACCTAAAATTATTAGACCTAATTTAACAGATTTAAATAGTTTGGATGGTTGGGGATATACGTTTATTGGCGCTTATGTATTGATGGCTACTTATGGCGTTTTATTTTTTTATGGCTTATTTATTAATCCTACCCAATTAAAAAGATTTTTTGAGTGGGTTACTAGTTTTAAATTTTTAAAGAAATACCAAAAGAACGCAGCCAAGTTGGGGACAGATATTATTACAGCTTCTACGGAGATGAAGAGAGAAAAATGGCTCTTTCATATTGGGGCATTTTTCTCTACCGCTACTGCTTGGTCTTGTCGTTTTTTATTGTTGAATTGCCTGATTATTGCTATCGTAGATACAACAGCTACTGATTTTTTTACACAGGGAACACTTTATGCTCGATTGGAAACGATGTTTGTAATTATGGCTTTTTCGCCTACACCGGGTGGGGCTGGGTTTGCAGAAATTGTTTTTGGCGGATTTCTAAGTGATTATGTGCCTGTTGGAATTTCCTTGATTATTGCTTTTATGTGGAGAGGATTGACTTATTATGCTTATCTTTTCGTAGGTGTTATCGTAGTACCTAATTGGATAAGAAAATTATTAAATAAGCGGAAAAAGAAAAAAAATGTAACTAAATAATCGGCTAATCTTTCTCACTTTTATACTTTGAACTGGCTAAAATCGTGAAAATGTAATCGCCAAATTTATTTGGCTGATTCTTAGTAAACATTGAACCTTCCAAATAAATTTGGCGGTTACGATTAACATGCAAATCACTTTTTTATGCAGTTTCTAGTATACTTCTAAATATTAACATAAATAGACTTAAAGTAACGCCGAAGCAAATTATTGATATACTATACTTGTTATCCAGACCTTTAGCATCAGCATAGCCCATGTAAGCTATACCACTTAAAGTAATAATAATAGGAAGAATTTGATAACTTCTCTTTTTATTCATGCTTACGGTTTATGATTTTTTTCAATCATTTGATTAAGGAGAAACATTTAGTGTATTTTCTAAACCTCAAAAACACGAGCAAAATAACTTCCTACTTCCTCTACGATTAAACTTTTATCACCTTCCACTTCTACCCCTGCAATTATTTTTGCTAAACGTTTTTTGTATTCCATTTGCATAGCTCGACCAATCTGAATTCGTTGTGCTTGAGGAGACCCTGCACCGTGCATACTTTCTGTCAAATAGCCAACTGCATTTCTACCTAAGGTCATATTTTCAATGAGCCTTAAAATACGCATTCGGTCTTCGGTTTTGACACTCGCTTTTCCTCGTAAATATTTTTTGATTAATCCACCAATTTCTGGATGATTTAATTCTTGTTCTGAAGGCATCGTTGCTACTAGTCCTCCGCCTAAATCTTGTGCTAAACGACCAATTTCATAAGGCAATTTAGTTACATGATGCTTGCAGACATTGGCAATCATACTATCACAAATATAAGCTCCCGATTTGGTTTCATAACCTTGGTAAGAAGCTGCAATTCCTGTCGCATAAATCGTCTCGTTTAAATGGGTCATCTCAACTAGCTTATCCTTGATATGGGAAGCTTTTGGAATACCATTCATTTCCGCAATATTCGCTGCTGCACCAATCAAGACGTCTCCTACGCCACTTTTACAAACATAACTTCTTCTATGATAAGCAGTGAATCGTTCTACTAACATGGCCGCAAAATCAAATTCGCCATCCATGAAAATATATTTATTTGGAATAAAAACATTATCGAAAATAACCATTGCTTCTTGACCTCCGTATTTAGCATTTCCGACATCGATACTGCCTTCCTCCATACTTCTAGTATCGCAAGATTGACGACCGTAGATATAAGTGATTCCTTTTGCATCTACAGGTACTGCCCCTGTGATAGCATAGGCTTTATCTCCTTCGCCTAATCGCATCGTGGGCATTACTATCATCCAATGAGAATTTATACATCCCGTTTGGTGCGCTTTAGCGCCACTGATGTAAACACCGTCTGCGGTTCGTTTAGTGACATGTACGAACATATCAGGATCTTCCTGCTGATGTGGCGGTAAACTTCTATCCCCTTTCACATCCGTCATAGCTCCACCTACTACGTAATTATATTGATGCATTAAAGTCAAGAAACCTTTGAGGCGTTTGTGATAAGTAGTACCATATTTTTCGTCTATTTCAAAGCTCACGGAGTAGAGGGAGTTAAAGGCATCCATACCCACACAACGTTGGAAACAAGTACCTGTTATTTGCCCCAATTTTCGTTGCATTTTATTCTGTAAAACCAACTGCTTAGCATCTGTGCAAATATTTAAAAATCGGCTAACTGGTTCCCCTGTAAAAGGAGAAATAACAGATGCTAACTCTGGTGCGTGTACGGCTAATTCATACGTTTCTGCTATGGCATTGATAGAAGGACGAATCATCGGATGGTCCACATAATTGCCTATTTTTTCGCCAAAAAGATAGATGGTTAAATCCCTACCTCGGAGGGAATCAATGTAGGATGCGCCGTCAGTAATTTTGGTTGGTGTTTCGTTTTTGGTGTTCATATATTTTATTAAGAGGCTAGAAGTCGGACCATTATCTATTATGATGGTCAGGCGTTAGAAAGGCATTGAATTAAGATTATTTAGGAGGATAGCTAAAAAATAATATCATCCATTGCTAAGATTATCAGTTGCCATTAAATTTTAATCAGACATCTGACAATAAAATGGTCTACTTCAACAAAGTTACTGATTTATACTAATTGGTGTGTTGGGGATGTGTAAAATATCAGTGAGTAATTTTAAATTTTCTTGATTTTCTTCTAAATAGAAGGCATTCATGATATCTTGTTTCTCTCTTTTGGTTAGGTGATAGGTCATAGATGCCTTTTCATTTTGTTCGGTAGGCTGATAAGAGAAACGGATGACATCAAAATTTTCTTCACCAAGAAGGTCAAAAATAAATCCCAGATTGGTATCGTGTTCGAATTCTTGCAATTTCAATAACTTACCTGCAATGCCTAAGGGATTAAAAATACTACCAATTAATCCATCGGCGTCACTTGGGGTGACTTCATTTATTCCATCTTTGGTATCAATTTGTACTAAAACAATGCCGTCTGTATTTTCTACAATCCAATCTTTAAAAACGTGAATGAAACGAGTGGCAGAGGTAATACCATGATTGTCTCTAAATCCTGCATCTAATACTTCGATTTCAGGTGAACTTGGCAAGTGGACATTTGGCAGAATATAAGGATAAGTGGCATTCATCCTAAGTGCTGTCGTGAATTTTAAATTCATCGCATCTTGTTCTTGGAAAATTTTACCAAAATCCACTGCATCTGCTTTTACGGTATTTCGTTTACTCTGAACAATTGGCGTTTTCGTCATGTAGGATACACCTTGAGGGGAGATAATCATTCGACGCCCGTCATTTACAATGGATGGAGTGATGAACATCATTGGAATAATTCCTCTTTGTTCGGGGATTTTATAAGCACTGATGGTTTTATCTAATAAACCATGGGTGTTTTCATTGAATTGTTTTTCAAAAATATACCCTCTGTCTTTATGGTATTCATACCCTCCTGATTTGAAAGTAGTCCATGGTAAAAACAGGTCATTTGCTACTATGGTAAACAGGATAGAATTGAGTAGGTCAGTAGAAATATCTTCGATGTATTGATGATTATAAAAATCTATTTCTCTGCCCAATTTTTTTTGTAAATAAACTTCTCTCATGTATGCAGCTCCTAACATTCCTCCCGATGCACCAGAAATTAAAGAGGTGTGCCTCATTAATTCTCCTTTCAAGGCTTTATCTACTTGTTGCATGACTTGGGTTGTCCAAGTAGCTGCTTTCATTCCACCCCCGCTAACACATAGTAAGACCATTTTGGGTTTTTTTTCCAATTGTTTCTGCTTCCATGTGTTGAGTATATCTTCTGTATTTTTAATATCGGGAGCTGTATATTTTGGGAAACTTTGGATGTCTAAAGCTTCCGTTGAATAGATTGTTTTGTTGACATTATAGTTTAATCCATAAGCCCTATTTTCATGACTAAAAACTTCATATTTTGTTAGTTGTTGAACACTAATTAATAACAAAATAATAATCGTTAATCTCCACTTGCCAAACCAAAAAGTTACAGCGCCAACCAAGGCAATGACCATGCTAAATAGAATGAAAACACTTGAAGCTGCTGGTAATCGAAAATAAGGATTGTCAATTAAAAATCCCAATAGAATTAATAAGAAAAATCCTGATAACTGGACCGCTAAAATATTTAGATGATTTTGTTTGAATACCTTAAATAAAGTTTCTTTGTCATAATGGGTGACACTTCTTACCAGCATCGGTTTTAGGCTAGTGGATAGATAAGTTTTTACTTTCCATTGTGTCCGATTTGCTCGGATAGAGTCGATATTGATGTAAGGACGACCGGGTGCTAATTTTCCAGTCATATTGGGTGGTGCTTCTCTTGTTTTTACAAAATTGAGAATGTCCTTGTTTGTAAATTGAAAGTAGAGGGCAAGCAGAGAAATTAATAATAAACTGCCTAATATAAAGCCACCACAATTCCACATAATATTTTCAAAAGAACGTAATTCATAATACCCTTGAAAATAAACAATATGGCAAAAATAAAAGACAAAGAAAGAAAAAGGAACAATAAAATTGTTGATGCAAAATTTGGTAAATGGCTTAGCCATCGTTGCGATAAAAGGAAACCGATGCGCGTCTAATAAATAAGTCGTTAGATTCCATGCCATCATATAAGCACCAAACCAAAAACCGACTATGAAAAAACTATAAAAATTAATTTCTCCTAGATACTCAGGAGATAGGAAAAGATATTTTACTCCAAAAATATGACCGACTTGACCACTGATGAATAAGGCTAATAAAAACCAAGTAAAAATCAATAATAAGTTACTCCTAAAGTGCAGTATGAGCAATTGGAAAGGAAAAGAATGATATATATTTTTGAATAGTTTACCCATTGGGGAATACTAAAAGTTTTGGTCAAGAATAGTTGTAAAGATAAAACTGTTTTTCTTTCAATTTAGTTGCTTCGAATAAATAATGCAATCCCCTTTTGTAGTTATTTTGACGAAAAGCAATACACAATAATATAACAATCTGAACTAAAATAAAAAACGGTAAGCTGAAGTGGTTTGGTGACCATGTTCTAACTTACCGTTTTATAAGACTAAAAAATAGATTGGTGTTTTATAAGGTTCGGGTATTTAATGGAGTTAAAGTGTATCCCTCTGCTTTTAGTAAATTAACAACTCCGTTATTCCCGCCTAGATGACCTGCGCCAACTGCAAAGAAAGTAATTTGATTACCCATCATTTTTTGCATCACAGGTATCCAATTTTTATTTCGACCGACTAATAAAAGGTCTTCATATTGTCCAACTCCTTCTTCATCCGCGGCGAACATTTTCATCATCCCTTTAATATCCTGATTTTTATAGAGTTTTACCATCTCCTCTAATTGGTCTGTTCCAGTATCCTCTGTTTTGATACTTGCATAAAGCATTTCTGCTTGTGCGGTGTAAGGAATACTATCAAACATACTCATTTGATAAGCTGCTGTTTCTAAGCCACCCATCGTTTTTTCTTTCGTTTTTGCCATTTCCATAAATTCCATTTCATAACTCATCATTTCGCCTGTGTTTAAACCGCCGCCGCCAGACATATCCATCGAACCAAAGACTGATAAAAACATCGGTTTGATACGCTCCATCATTTGCCACATGAAATCATTCATCCCCATTTTTTCGAAATGGTCTTTTACTTCTTTGTATCTGTCTGCATCCAATAAATCACTTAGCGTTTGTCCATCACTCATAAAAGCTTTCATCATCAAGCCCATTTGAGCACTCAAATCTGTCATGTCCTCCATGTTGATTTCAAAAGTTACTTTTTGACTTTTGTCAAAGGCTGTTTTGGTTTGGTCGGTCAAAAAGAAATCCTCTTTTCCAATTAAGTGGATGGTGCCATATAAATAGGACGTATCGGTTAGCCCATTACCGCTGATTGCCCAAAGCAAAGAATTGGCAATTGGCTTTGCCTCCGTAGTTTTTTCTACTACTGCTTCTAGTTGTGGTTTAGCTTCTTGAGCACTAATTGTGCCTAAACTAATTAAAAAGAAAAAGAAAAAGTTTAATGAAAATTTCATTTAATTTATTTTAAAATTTTACTGCGCAAATTTGTTAGTCGTATCTATGTCTTAAGACGTGAAGATACTTGGAATGTCTCTAAAGAGAATCCTAAAATTGGGCTTATGGTTTAAAATTTAACGGATTTTAAGAGCTTTCTCCTAATTCATTCCTATATTTCGCTGATTTCTTTTATCCAAGCACTTAAATTAATGCTTGAGATTATTAAAAATAACGAAAAACACATGCCATTAATTACTATCCTTTTAGGAATTGCTGTTTTATTAATCCTAATTATTGTTTTAAGATTTAATGCTTTTATCGCTTTAATTATTGTTTCTCTAGGAATTGGTGTGGCACTTGGCATGCCGGTAACAGATGTAATTGAATCCATAAAAAAAGGAGTCGGTGGTACATTAGGATATTTGGCATTAATCCTAGGGTTTGGTGCGATGCTAGGCGCGCTGATTGCGGAAAGTGGAGCTGCACAAAATATCACCACTAGCTTAATTGATAAATTTGGCATTAAAAATATTCATTGGGCGGTAATCTTGACTGGTTTTATTGTAGGAGTTCCTATGTTTTACTCCGTTGGATTTATCATGTTGATTCCTATTATTTTTTCTATCGCTCAATCTACTCGATTACCTATTTTATATGTCGGTATTCCAATGGTTGCTTCTTTATCCGTCACACACGGATTTTTACCTCCACATCCTGCACCAACTGCTATTTCTGTGATTTATGGTGCGGATATTTCTTTGACCCTACTTTATGGAATTATCTTAGCAATCCCTACCATAATTATTGCAGGACCTATTTTTGGTCGTACTTTAAGAAATTTTAAAACCAAAGAACAACCTAAAGATTTATTCCCCTTAAAAGAAATTCCATCGGAGCAATTACCTTCTTTAGGCATCAGCATTTTTACTGCTTTAATTCCTGTTTTGTTAATGGCTACTTCGGCTATTGGAAAATTAACCTTAGGAGAAGAAGCAAAAACATTTAGTTTGAATATTAGAGGTGCAGAAATTATTAACTTATATGATTTAATCAATATTTTAGGAGACCCTATTATTGCCATTTTACTAGCAGTCTTGATTGCCATCTATACCCTTGGAATCAATACGGGAAAAACGATGAAAGAAGTGATGGATAGTTTAGCGGAATCTGTAAAAATAATTGCAATGATTCTTTTAATCATTGGTGCAGGTGGTGCTTTTAAGCAAGTGCTAGTGGATAGTGGAACAGGAGATTATATCACAGAATTAATGGTGGGGTCTAACCTTTCACCTTTGGTTTTAGCTTGGTGTATTGCTGCTGCTTTGCGGATTGCATTGGGTTCCGCTACCGTGGCAGCATTGACGGCTGGTGGTATTGTCGCACCTTTAGTGGGGGCTACTGATGTAAGTCCTGAATTGTTGGTTTTGGCGACAGGCGCTGGTAGTTTGACGCTTTCACATGTGAATGACACAGGTTTTTGGCTGTTTAAAGAATATTTTAATTTGACTATCGGAGAGACTTTGCGCTCTTGGACTACTATGGAAACGATTGTTTCTGTGGTTGGAATTGTTGGTTGTTTGTTGCTAGATATTTTTATATAAGTACTTGGACATAATTAAATTTTAATTTTTGACTAAGGAAATTTTTGATTTAGACGAGGCATTTTTTGTAGTAATAGCACCGCTATTACTACAAAAAATAACGAAGTATAAATTAAAAAGAGCCAGTCATAAAATATAAGATAGTTGTGTCCACGTACTTTAATTCTATCAATATTATTTTTTGCGGATTAACAATTCGCTTTACTTTAAAATCAATGTTATGAAAAAACTATTACTACTATTATTTATCACGGTTACATTTGGGTCTTGTGCAGTTGCCCAACAAATGAGTGCTGATGATAAAAAATTAGCTGCTTTGAAAAAGGAGGCTAAAGCAAAAATAGACCAAAAAGCAAAAATGGCACAAGTCATGGTTGATAAGGTTTTTAGTTTTGCGGAACTAGGTTTTCAAGAAGAAGAAACGTCAAAATATTTAACAGACATTTTAAAAGAAAATGGATTTACGGTAGAAGAGGGGATTTCTGGAATTCCAACTGCTTGGTGGGCAAAATGGGGGAGTGGCAAACCTGTCATTGCAATCGGTAGTGATTTAGACTGTATTCCTAAAGCTTCTCAAAAACCTGGCGTGGCTTATCATGACCCAATAGTGGAAGGCGCACCGGGACATGGAGAAGGTCATAACTCTGGGTCTCCTTTAAATATTATTGCTGCTTTGACCGTCAAAGAAATTATGGAGAGAGAAGGCATGTCTGGTACTTTAATCTTATGGCCTGGGGTAGCAGAGGAATTGGTCGGAACAAAAGCATTCTATACTAGAGATGGCTATTTTGATGAGGTGGATATTTCCATTTTTACCCACGTCAGTAGTAATTTATCGGTCTCTTATGGACAAGCAAGAGGTACAGGTTTAATCTCGGTACAATACGAATTTGAGGGAGAAGCAGCGCATGCTGCGGGTTCTCCATGGAGAGGAAGAAGTGCTGCGGATGCAGTCGAATTAATGAATATTGGCTGGCAGTATCAACGGGAGCATTTAGACCCCTTGCATCGGTCTCATAGTGTGATTAATAATGGTGGTGACCAGCCGAATGTCGTACCTTCTAAAGCTTCGATTTGGTATTATTTTCGACATGTGACCTACCCTAGAATTATGGATGTGTACGACCGAGCGAATAAAATAGCGGAAGGTGCTGCTTTGATGACAAATACCAAAATGAGTAAAAAAGTATTGGGTTCTGCTTGGCCTCGTCATTTCAATCAGGTAATTGCAGAAACAATGTATGAGAACATTAAAGACGTTGGTTTACCAGCATGGAGTGAAGCAGACCAAACTTTAGCTAGGGCGGTACAGAAGGAGGTCAATTCTGTTAGAGACACTAATGGTTTAAAAACTAAATTGGATACCATCGGTCTGCCAACAACTAGATTTGTGAGTGGTGGCTCAGATGATATTGGAGATATTTCTTGGAAATTGCCAACAGTTACCATGCGTTTCCCTTCTAATATTCCTGGCTTGCAAGGACACCACTGGTCAAATGCAATTGCTATGGCTACGCCGATTGCGCATAAGGGCGTAGTGGCGGGCGCAAAAGCAGAAGCGATGACTTTATTAGATTTCCTAATGAAGCCTGAATTAGTAGAAGCCGCTTGGAAATATTTCCGTGAAGAACAGGGAATGGTACAAGAATATAAGCCAATGATTACGGAAGATGATTCTCCTGCTATTTATTTGAATAAAGAAATTGTCGAAGAATTCAGACCTAAATTAGAACCGTTTTATTATGATGAAACGAAGTATGATTCTTATATGGACCAACTAGGAATTAAATATCCAACATTGCGAACGGAAGATAAAAAAGAGTAAGATAGGAGGTAGTACATGCTTCAGCCTGTCCCGTTCAAAAGTCTTTAGACTTTTCTTCCGGACCATCCGAAAAAAGCCTAAAGACTTGCTTACTCGACAGCCTAAAGCATGTACTACTCTAGTATTCGATAAACGAATTATTATTTTAGATAAACGCCTATTTTGACTTTGCATAAAAATGGAATAATTTCGTTTTAATAAGAGATATTTGAACCCTATGATTTTACTAATCATGGGGTTTCTAAATTAAATACTCTACTTTACTAAAATTATTTTGCAGTTTTCGCCGCGCAGCGGCGAAAACTGTGGGAGTTTCGAAGGTGAAGCGAATTTTTTCGAGCTGCGAAGTAGCGTAGGGCGATAATCTTCATTTTAGTAGAGTAGAGTATAAATAAAATTGTCGCCTTATGAAAAAATTACTAATAGGTTTAGCCTTAATACTATTCTTTGGAACGGGTGTTTATCTAACCAAAAAATACTACACTTGGCATGAAGTTCAAG
>CALLVC010000591.1 GCA_938010785.1 uncultured Saprospiraceae bacterium | reverse complement strand
TTAAAGCTAAATCAAAGATAGGCGCATCTTCTGGGTCTTCGTCATCTTCATCCGTGGCAGCAACGCCATCTCCATTTCCACCTTGACCATTTCCATCTACGAAGTTGTCCGCAGCACTATCATTTTGACCGCCAGCGTCATTACCTGATATCGCATCAGGTGTTGAATCCATATCGGCAGTGATAGTGCCTAAATCATCTTTCCCAGAAGAAATTTCTGCACGGTTGATGTAATCTCCATTAGCCACTACTCCCTCTAAAACTTTGAGGTTGATGGTTACTTGGCGAGATTCTCCTGCAGGAATAATGCCGTTGATTTGAGTTGTCACCTGACTACCTGCCGCACCGCTTCCTGTCCAACCGTTCGCTTGCGTACCTGTCTGATTATTAACCAGTTCGAAGCCTACTGGAATATAATCTACTACATTTACTTCGCTTGCGCCAACCGTTCCTTGGTTGAAAACAGTGATGGTAAATGTTGCCGTTTCTCCTAGTTTAAGTGGAACGGTATTTAGATATTCTTTCTTTAAGGCAAGGTCAAACTTGCCGATGGTAATGTCCTCTGGGTCAGCGTCATCTTCGTCTTCGCCGATACGAGAATTACCATCAATATTATCGTCTTGATTTGGATTATTGACCAAACCACCGACATCATTATTTTCGTTGCCGTCAAGGTCGGAATCAATATCTGTTGGTGTAAAACCAGTTGGCGCATCGGCTGATTGCACCTCTGCTCTATTGATAATTTGACCGGGTGTGGTTTGAGTAGCATTTAAGGTGATGTCTACAAAAGTATTATCTCCTGCTGCTAAGAAAGGAATGACAATTGTGCCATTAGTTGCCCAATCTGGGTCATTTAATACTAAACCTGTTGGAATATAATCTTTGACGACGATATTGCTTGCGTCTAAAGAACCTTGGTTGAATACTTGGATTCGGAAAGTGATATCATCCGTTGGGAAAACTCGCTCGTCTTCTCCCGGCGCTAATACTTTTCTTAAGGCTAAATCAAAACATTCTACCTTAACATTAGCTAAACAAGTGGACACATTTTCACACTCGTCAATAATAGTTAATTCTACTTGTACAGTAGTACCACATTGAGATGGGTCAAAACTATTGGGATTAACGCTAACTAATGAAATAGTTCCGCAGATGTCATTACTACCATTATCAATTTGAGAAGGGTCGATACTTACCGTACCATCTGCTCCTAATTGAACCGTGATATCTTGACAAACTGGTGTTGGGTCTGTTTCGTCTTTAAGGGTGAAAGTGGCTGTTCTGAAAATTGGCAAACCACATTCATCTCGAATGGTATAAGTTACTTCAAAACTTCCTGTTTCGCCACATCCTGCATTTGGACCGCTGGTAGGAATATTATAAGAAAAATCACTTGTTACCTCGACACTACCACAATTATCTGTGGCACAGCCTCTTAATTTAGCAATATTCGCTTGGTTCCAAGCTTCTGCAATTGCTTGATTATCCGTATCACCTGTACATTCATGAATTTTGTTATCTGGACTACAAGATAATACGGGTTCTTCTGTATCTTGAATGGTGAACGTAGCTACTTTACTCACTTCATTTCCACACTCATCAATTAATTTAAAATTATAAGTTTTAGAACCTGTTGCTCCACAATCTGAAGTTTCATTCACTAAGGCATATTCCCAACGAATATCACTACAAATATCTTCACCTCGACCGCCACCATTATCAGCTAACCAGTCTTGTAATTCTTGTTGATTGCCATTGCCATCACATTGCACAAATTTATTACTTGGGTCGGTTGTAATTTCAGGATTGGTTCTATCTAGAATTCGGAAAACACCCCGGTAAGTATCACTATTACCACAATCATCTGTTGCCGTAAAGACTGCAAATCCCCAGCCTTCGCCGCCACATTCAAAGATAAAATCATTGAAATCGAAATCGACAGACCAAGTGACTTCTCCACAATTATCTACTGCGGTTGCGCCTCCATTGCTATCTAACCAAGCCTGTAATTGTGCTTGATTTCCATTGCCATCACACTCTACTGTTAAGGTATCATTTGCTGGAGGCGTGATAATAGGAGGCATATTATCTTCTACTCTAATTTTTTGAACCTTAGTGGTTACATTTCCACAATTATCTGTAGCAGTCCATGTTCTCGTTAATTCATAGGTTTGATTGCATTCTCCGAAAATAGGATTAATCTTATCACCTAAAAATTCTATCTGTACGTTTTCATCGCAATTGTCTGAGGCTGTAATGCCAGTTGCCACACTTGGAATGTTATCACATGAAACAGTCTGATCAGGAGGAAAATTATTAAAGGTAGGTAATTGATTATCTTGAATATTAAAGGTTACAACTGCTTCGTCGCAACATTCGTTTGCAACCTGTCCATCATTACAAACTCTATAAGTAAATTGGTCAGTACCACAGAAATTATTACCTGGATTGTAAGAAAACGTACCATTAGTGTTCAATGTTAGATTCCCATTTGAGACATTGCTTACTATTGTATAAATTGGATTGCTTAAACTGTTGTCATTGGTACTAACATTACCACTAATTGACTTATTAGGACAACCACCAAAGCCATTTCCACTATCATTATTAGCCGAAGGAGTACTACAAACAGCATCACAACTGGATAAAACAGTAACAGCTCCCGCAATGGTATAAGATTGGCCATTCACTGTCTGTTTTCCTCCATTGCCTGGGTTTCTAGTATCTACAGTTATATTAACTTGATTGGTTCCACCTGGGACAGCATTCAAATTGATAGTCACTTCTTGGAAACAACATCCAAATGGATTATTTGGAGCATTAAAAAACTCTGTAGTAGATTGAGTGACCCCACCAGCCTCAGCTGTTATTGTAATATACCTTCCATCTAAAGTAATTTCAGATAGAGGAATTTTTACAGTGATATTTCTTGTAAAAGATTGTGTTGGAAGCGCTACACTAAAATTTTGTAAATCATTATAACCACTCAAATAAGTAAAAACCCCAGACTGTTCTGAACTTGTCGAGGTGTTTCTAAATACGTATAATTTTACAGATTGAAGCGCATTGGCTATATTATTTTCATTATAAATTACGGTACTCGCACTTCCTGGTAATATTCCTCTATAAATATAAACATTGGGACTACCTCCAGATGGAATAAATTGATTTAAAGTATAATTGATTCCCCCATAATCAATTGTCGTGCTATTTCCAGGATTACTACCTTTATACACAATTTCCACTACTGTTTGATAAACTTCACTAGCATTAGGGATAGAAAGTGTGGTAGTTTGCTGGTCTTTTGCACCGTCAGCTATACAATCTACTCTTTTATTGTCTGTACACGAGAAAGAATAATCACTAGGTTGGGTCGTAGGGCTAGAAAAACAACTTGGGTCATAATTTGCATAAATATCTGCATTTATTGGATTTCCGTTTTCTGATGCAGAAAACCAAGTTGAAAGACCGAATCCGCAATAATGTGAATTCCCCCCTTCTCCGATTTGCATGGCATATCCGTCAGAAGCACTAGCAATATTAATCGTTCTACCTATGTTGCAACCAAGCCCTGTCAAGTTTCCAGCGACCTCCCAATACGCTAACTGTTGGTATACATCTGGACAATTAATATCCACCTCATAAGCTCCCTGAAACTGAGCCCATGTTTGTTCATTAGTAAGCAATAAATCCACATACCACTCATCGTTTGTACCACAAGGTTGTCCAACTCCCGAACTCCAAGTTGCATCTCGTCCATTGATTAATTTACCTTTAATAGAAAGAGTGCCATTTTCATTATCGATTAATCTAAGGTTTTCGCTATCATAATCTAACCAAAAAGCATCTCCTCCTGTTGGTTCTAAAGCCCAAATTGCGTCACTATTGAATAATTCACAGAAAGGTAAATTTGTCTCACACGGCCCTGTTACATTAACCGTTACTTGGTCCACAGCAGAACAACCATTATTGTCGGTTACTGTCAAAGAATAATTAGTTGTACTCAAGGGAGTAACTGTAAGGTTTTGACTAGTATGAATTTTAGAACTTAGAGTTAATTCATCAATATCTACCCCGTTATTAATGGTTGATTGTAAACGCAATGTAACATTACCAGCAGGAAGGTTGACCGAAACTATTTGATGTTCCCAATTTCCACCTGAACCAACGAATTGAATATTTTTAACAGTCGAACCATTAATTTTCAAATCCATTGGAATCGTTGAAGCATCACTAAATCTATACTTAAAGTCAACGTTATGGAAGCCCGCTTCAAGGACATTAATATTTATCT
Organism: uncultured Saprospiraceae bacterium; assembly: GCA_938010785.1. GTDB lineage: Bacteria > Bacteroidota > Bacteroidia > Chitinophagales > Saprospiraceae > JAFMDF01. The sequence continues at coordinate 2,350 of CALLVC010000591.1, read as the reverse complement.
GAAAATATTCTCCTATATTAGCATAATATTCTATATAACCTGTTCCTGAATAGGGCGTTTCCACATTTTCTATTTGCGCCCCACCTCCTACAACTCCATCTTCCGCCTGATAGGTTTTAGTGTTTCCGCTAGACCAGTTATAAGTATAAGGAGCACTACCATTAGTTCCTGAACCTGTAAGCGTTACGGAATTTCCTTCACAAGTATTTTGATTTTGTCCAGCCTCTGCAACTATAGAACATCCTGTCTCAGGTCGCCAAACAATCATATCTTGATAGTTCGTATTTGATGATTTCATAAACGACAAATTCCCTTCTGTACCATCTACTAAAGCATTATTTACCGCATCTAAGTAAATAGCATTTTGGCTACCTCCCGTACCGGTAATAGCCCAAATAGCATTCGCAACATCATTTTGCGTAATTCCATAATTAACAATAATATACCTTAGTCTAGCAGCTTCAATTTGAGAAAGTCCTACTTCTTGATAGTTAACTTTAGTATACAAATAGTTAGCTGGTGGTTCTGTCAAATCTCCATCTATACAGTGCCATCGTTCTTGTTCCACTACTTGGCAAGAAGTATTGATATAAAAACCGCAAGGTCGATAAGAATTATGAAAATTATAATAACCGTTATCACTGATGCTACTTATATTTTGTGTGCTTCCCAAACAATCCAAAAAATTTACATTGTTACAAGTCAAGCGAGCTCGGGCTCCATTTGCTGGCTTTTCTCCATGTTCAATTCTAATACTTTCGTTGTAAACTATTGAAGTAGTTTGAGTATTTGTTCTTCTTAGCCGAAAATTAGAAAAATTGCCCGGTTGTACACCCGTAACGATAAGATAGCCTCTGACTACTTCTACATTCTGAAATACTCTTTGATTACCATCTGTAAGATAATCATAAAGCACATCATAAGTAGCTGCTTTTTCGGCAGTATCTTCAAAATCAATAATCAACTGTCCATCAAAAGCTCCTTCTTCCGTTTCATTGCGGTATTTGAGCGCATTGATTTTAAAAGAATCTGCTATTATTTCAGATGAAGTTGTATTCCATAATTTATTTTTAGAATTACCTGAAAACACTAAATGCTCAGATGGCGCGTCTTCGTCCAGTGAGCTACTTTTTTGATTATCAGTTGATTCTAGCAGAACCCCAGAGGGACTTTCTGGCTCTAATACTGTTGCAGATATTATCCGTTCCCCAAATATGGAATGAATATCAAGCCTGTTACTAGCAGACAAACTGCTAATTGACATCCATAAAAAACTAAGGGCTAGTAGTAAACTACTGCCGATTTTTTGTGGCTTAAGGTTTCTAGATGAAAAAAATACATCTAAAGGTTTTAGTAAAGATTGAGCCATAATAATAAAAATTAGTAAAAGTGTAGTTCGATTATTGATGTTTATTGTCAATAAAAAAATTCAATCCGTGGGGGAATAAGGGGAAATACTACAAAGGGGGAATATAAATAGGGGAATTGTTTACTTTCGCAAATTAGGTCTGTTCAAAAGTAGCAGGAGTGGGATAGTTATTATTAATGTCCACTCTATTTAAGCTACTTTTTAAAACACTAGAAAAATCTAATACACTTACCATTTACTATATAGAAATGAGAAGCCTAAAAGCTGCGATTTTTGATTAAAGTACTACAGAGGGAACTAACATGGGCTTTTTCAAGCCATTTTCATACTACAAATATGAATTTAAAAATATATCCTAGCTTAAATTAAGTCACAAAGACCTCATTTTTCTAGGATTGACTTAAGGGAAGGGGGAAAGATTATTTACTATAAGTGGGGATATCTAGTACATAGATTTAAACAAAAGGAATTAAGTATATTATTAAGAGGGGTTAAAAGACCTATTGTTTTATCTACTTATAATGCCTCGTAAACAAAAATACATAAACCTAAGGTCTAAATAAAGCGTTTTACCTGCTTCTTATAGAAATTTATTGTATAAATGCCCTATTAATTTAATGATAAACCTTTAGTTTCTTACTATCAATATTTTAAATATTTAAAATAGAAAATATTCATTAAAAAAATATTTAACCGAACGTTGTCACAGATGCTGATTTGAATTAAAATAAAGAATTATATGGGAAAAAGTTTACTTTTTGATAGGCTGTCGTGACATGGTAAATAATAAAACAGCAGGAAAATACCTTTAAAAAATAGTAAAAAAAAACTCCCTAGTGGCTCAAGACATAAATATTTAACAGTTTAATAATCGTTCTTTTTCGCCTACTCGTCGTTAGAAAATCGGGCTTAATAGCTACGGCTATTATCCCAATTGCATCCCATCCGCTTGCGGTTCGGAAGTGCACCCTCGATGTTTGA
>CALLVC010000590.1 GCA_938010785.1 uncultured Saprospiraceae bacterium | reverse complement strand
TATGTTGAGGGTGTGAGTATTTTTTGGCTATTGTTCTAAAAAAATCATTGGATAGCACCGCTATGGAATTATTTTTATAGGACGATAGACGGAAAATAATCCAGCCTAACTTATCATAATTAGCTTGACTTACTACTTAGTCTTGACAAAAAATCACATCATGGATTTTAAGATATCAGTCAACATCATTTTGTTTCCATTAAGATGCGCTGCACCGTCCACATATAGGGAAATCCCAGTAATGTAGCTCGCAAAAGGACTACCCAAAAAACAAACCGCATGAGAAATATCTTCAACCGTTCCAAAACGTTTCAAAGGAACTTCCTTTTCAATGGCATTGAACGCATCTTGAATAGGTTGAGGATAGGTACTTAGACCGCTTGATTCAATAGTTCCTGGAGCAACAGAGTTAATTCTAATATTGTAATCGCTCCATTCCAACGCAAGCGTTTTGGTCATGTTTTCTACACCAGCACGAGCTGCTCCAGTATGAACCATGCCTGGGAATCCTCGGTGTATTTCAGCTATAATATTAACAATGGTCCCTTCTTTTTGAGGAATAAAAAATGCTTTTGCCATATCCCTTGTCATATAGAAAGTACCATTCAAGTTATTATTGATGACGGCATCCCATCCTTTGTTATTGGTATATTCTGCAAGGGTCGGAAATTGTCCTCCTGCATTATTTACTAAAAGGTCGAGCCGTCCAAATTTTTCTTTAATGAACTTTGCTAAGTTGGCAATAGACTCCTCTTTTCGAATATCACATGGCGTTGCTGCTACTTCGCCAAAAGCACTTAATTCCTCTTTTGCTTTCATCAACTTTTCTTCCTTCCTCGAACAAATTACAACTTTGGCTCCCATGAGCAATAGGTCTTTAGCTACTTGGTAACCAATACCTGAACGACCTCCTGTAACGAGCGCTACTTTATTTTTGAATGTATTTTCTTTAAACATGGATGGTTTAAGATTGTTTGATGGTTAAAATTGTTAGATGGTTTGATTGATTGCTTGATGGTATTAACCGTAAAGCGTACATGAGCATTAGTGACGGAGCGATGCTCCTTATGGATAAAGCAACTGAATAATGCATCTACAGACGGTTTCGGAGCGATGCTCCTTCATTTTTAACTAAAAGAGCGTAGCTTTACGCTGTCTGTAGCATTAAATTATTCGATGACGTTTATAAGGAGCGTAGCTTCGACACCTATTTTTTAGGCATTGTCTCTTTACGGTTAATACTTGATGGCTTATATCATGTTGACAATCAAACAATCCAGCCATCAAGCCATCTAATTCAATTAAACAGGCACCCCACTTATTCTAGTCAATCCGAACATTTCTCGTGCTTCTTCACAAGACGCTACTTCTCTCCCCATTATTTGTGCAATGGCAACCGCTTGGTCAACTAATTCCCCATTAGATTTAGCCATTTCACCGTTTGGCAGATAGAAATTATCTTCTAAGCCTACTCTAATATTTCCACCCATCAATGCTGCTAAAGAATCTAGTTTCCATTGTTCCCGACTAATAATAATAGATTGCCAGATAGCTCCTTCTGGTACTTGTTTGATTTGGTGTATCAAATTTTCTGGAGTGGCAGGAATACCTCCCAATACCCCCATCACCAAACTATAAGTAGCATTATCAGGAATCAATCCCATATCTCTTAATGGTTCTGCATTCCGAATATGTCCTGTATCAAAACATTCCATTTCAGGAACAATATCATTGTCCCGCATCCGCTGCACTATCGCTTGCATCGTTTCAAAAGAGTTTTCAAAAACAGCATTCCAATGAAATTTCTTTTGCCTTTTTGAGTAGATAGCATAATTCATACTACCCATATTAAAAGCTGCCATTTCTGGTTGAGTAATTGGTAAATGTGCCGTTCTTTCTTCCACAGACAATCCGATTGCTCCTGTAGAAAAATTGATAATAACATTAGGACATCTTTCTCTTACCTCTTTCGTAATTGCACTAAACACCTCTGGTCGCCAACTAGGGACTCCATTATCTTCGCGGGCGTGGATATGAACAGCGGCAGCCCCTGCATTTACAGCACGTAATGCCTCTTCTCCTAGTTCTACAGGTGTATAAGGAATCGCAGGACAATGAGAACGATTGGTTGCGCCTCCCGTGAGTGCTGCTGTAATGATTATTTTTTTCATGATAATTTAAATTGATGTCTAGATGGCTAGATGGTTTGATTGTTACCTCGCTAACCTATTTAGCGATAGCCATTTAATGTAAGTTCTCAATCTACGTTTGTGATAACTTTCAACGTCTTCAAGACTTGGGAAGTTTTGCCAAGAAAAGACTTCCCAAGTTTTAGAAACTTTGTAAGTCTATTGAGAACTTACCATTTAACAATCAAACCATCAGACAATCAGTCCACAATGACTAATAATATTAAAAATTCTATTTATTATAAAATGATAGCTTTTTACACAACCTTCTATTTAATGCCTCCAAACACCATATCCCTCCGTACCTTTAATAGTTTGATTGTAAACAACGGCTAACACAAAACCCAGATAATTTCTTGTTTCTCTAGGGTCAATTACTCCATCATCCCATAGTTCTGTAGTGGAATGCCAGGCAGAAGATTTCGCTTCTGCCTCTTGTATGAGCATCTTTTTGAGCATTGCCCCTCTTTCTTCATCGTAGGGTACACCTAAACTTTTAGCAGACATCTTTTGAATAATTTCCATAACACCTGCTAATTGTTCCGAACCCATTACCCCAATTTTAGCATTCGGATAGGTAAATAAAAATCTTGGTTTATAAGACCGCCCATTCATGCCATAATTTCCTGCTCCATAAGAATTGCCAACCATTAAGGTCAGGTGTGGTACCGTACTATTCGATACCGCGTTAATGAGCTTTGCTCCGTTCTTAATAATTCCCCCTTCCTCATAAGCCTTACCAACCATATATCCAGTAGTATTATGAATAAATAGAATAGGAATATCATTCTTATTACACAATTGAATAAACTGCGCACCTTTGTTGGCAGATTCCGAAAAGATGACCCCGTTATTGGCTACAATGCCAATCGGATAGCCATGTAAATGTGCCCAACCTGTAACCAACGTATTGCCATATTCTGGTTTAAATTCGGAAAAATCAGAGCCATCTACTACTCTCATAATCAATTCTCGAACATCAAACGGAACTTTAGTATTGGCGGAAACCACAGATAAAATTTCTTCCGCATCATACTTCGGCGGTTCTATATTTCCAGTGGGTGTCAAATGTGGCGTTTCTACTTTAGCATAGCGCATGAGGTCACGAGCAATTCGGATACCATCATATTCATCTTCTGCCAAGTAATCGCACACACCAGAAACTCGACTGTGCATCTCTGCGCCTCCCAATTCTTCTGCGGTGGAGACTTCATTTGTTGCCATTTTGACTAAAGGAGGTCCCGCTAAAAATACTTTGGCTGCTTTCTTTTGAAAAATGGAAAAATCGGACATGCCAGGTACATAAGCCCCTCCTGCGGTTGCATTTCCAAACACGATAGCAATAGAGGTGATACCTGCTTTGGAACTATTCGTAATATCCCGAAAGGAGCGACCACCATAGTTGAAAATTTTAGCTTGGTCTGGTAAATTTGCTCCTCCGCTTTCTACTAAACTAATCGTAGGCAAGCGATTTTCTCGAGCAATATCATTAATACGCAAAGCTTTAAAATTGGTCGCAAAGTCAACAGACCCTCCTTTCCTGGTTCCTACATTGGCATTAATCAGACATAACTTTCCAGAGACGATTCCTATTCCAGCAACATTAGTACCACCAGCGCCAAAACCACTCTTAGTTTTTAAGCCTGCTAATGGCAATAACTCTAAAAAAGGACTGTCTTTGTCTAGCAATAAATCAATGCGTTCTCTTGCTAATAATTTTCCTCTCTTTCTGGCTCTAGCAATGTGCTTCTCTTTTCCTTGAAAGCGACTTTCTTTCATATTTTCTTGAAGCTCGGCTACCAAACTTAGCATTGCTTGGTAATTCTTCTTAGTTGCTCCAGCATTAATATTTACAGTTGATTGTAATACACTCATATATAAAAGATGGTTAGATGGCTAGATGGTTTGATGGTTGTGCGGCCAACAATCAAACCATCAATTTATTTTTAAAATGCAATAAAATCTTCAATAGTCGTATTAAAAGGTTCGCCCATTTTATCGAGCATGCTTTCACCAAAAAAGCTGGCAAAAGCCTTTTTCCCTTTATCGGTAAAGTGTGGATAAATAATGCTCCAAATTATCGCCTCTCCATCGGCTTCCTTTTTTACACCACGAATAATTTGTTGAGATAACCAATAAAAATTAATCTTCCAGGTTAAGAAAGCTATATTATTATAAGCCCCATTAAAAGGTTCTGGTTTTAAATTACCATTCGCAATGGCAAAAGCAATCGCCAATTTATTGTCTTTCAATGACCGTTCGGTCATCTCTCTAAATTGTTCTTTTATGATAGGATGATTTAAAACATGATAGTCCAAAAAAATGAAAGCATATTTTTTTTGTAACCTATAAAACGATTTTACATGTTTATGCAAATTTTGAAAAGATGGAAAATCTCTTGTTTGGTCCCGTTCTTCTTTTATTTCCTTCCACATTCCAAAAGCGATAGTACTCAGCAAGTCCTCTTTAGTCTTGAAATGATAGGTTAAGTTGCCCCTAGTCATTTTTAATTTTTTTGCAATTTCATGCAGTGTAACTTTACCAAAGCCGTTCTCATTGAACAGTTGAACACCAGTTTCTATTACCTCTTGTTTTCTAGATTTTCTCTTTTCCATGGAATATCAATTAATAGTTAAAAATAACTATCTAATATTTTTTTTGTAGTTAAAAAAGACTATTAAAAATAATTTATTAGTCAAATGTAACTAATTAAATTTTAATTACCAAATGTTTTTTCTTTTTCGTCCCTTATTTGCTGAATGTGTCTAGTGGTTGACCAAGTATGATTTGACGAGTAAAAAGTAACCGCCAAATTAGGGCGAACGAAAAGTCGTTTTTATAATATGAAATCGACTGATAAAAGTTAAAACTGCTAAAATATTGGTTTGAAGATGCAATCTTCAAACATCGACTATCCATTTTTCAAAGGTTTATATATTACGATTTTGACTTTTCGTTCGCCCTACCGCCAAATTCATTTGGCTGGTTTTGATTTTACCTTGAACCAGCCAATTAAAATTGGCGGGAAGTCTAGTAAAAGAAAACAATTATACCCGTCGATTTTAATTTGGCCGAACACTAGTCTTTAATTAGACTACTTTTATAACTAAACTTGGCGTTTGTTATAGATTTATCTTCAAAAATAAATCCATAACAAAAGCTTTAACAAAAATACCATTTTTTCCTCTTCTATATTCAACAAAAATCGCCTTTTAAAAGAATTGTGATAAATATTTGTAAATTTGACAAACTACTGATGATACAAGTAGCAATTAAACAGAAGAAGGTGAATTAAATCACGAATTCAACAAAAAAATAAGTCCCTGAAAACCAATAGATTAAATAGAAAGACGGGTTAGTATCCAATCATTAGAAGCTACACAAAGAAAAAGAAACGCTACTACATGCAAAATAACCTAATAGTAGAATTAAAAGAAGTAGATGTTTTTCAACAAAAAACACTAATTCTAGAGAAAGTGAATTTGACGATCCATAAGGGAGAGTTTGCTTATCTTATCGGGAAGACAGGAAGTGGTAAATCTAGTCTTTTAAAAACGTTGTATGGAGCACTCCCTCTAAAAAAAGGAAAGGGGGAAGTAGCGGGTTTCGATTTACAAACTTTAAATCGAAAAACCATTCCATTGCTCAGAAGAAAATTAGGCATCGTATTTCAAGATTTTAATTTACTAACAGATAGAAATGTATACGACAATCTTCATTTTGTTTTAAGCGCTACTAATTGGACCGACAAATCAGCAATGACCAAACGAATTAATGAAGTATTAGATAAAGTAGGCTTAAGAGAAAAAAGTAAAAAGATGCCTTATGAGTTATCTGGCGGAGAGCAACAGAGAATTGTTTTTGCAAGAGCATTATTAAACAAACCAGATATAATTATAGCAGATGAGCCCACAGGTAATTTAGATCCTGATACTTCAGATGATATTTTAATACTGCTAAAAAAATTAGCAGAAGACCAAAATACCGCAGTATTATTTGCCACACATGACTATAGGATTTTAGAAAATTTTCCAGCTCGAATTATTCGATGTCAAAATGGAAGAATATTAGATGAAGAAAATTTTTTAGTATAGCATCTAAATCAAGTTCATCCCGATAATTATCGTAGACAAACTCAAATTTCAAACTTTCTATAGACTTGAACTTGACACTTAAACTTGAGGCTGTTAAGTACCAAAAAATCTCCTTAGGCTCCCATTAATTTTATCGTTTCACTAGCTTAAATCTCTAATAAAATTGATAAGAAAAATAAAATTCGCGCTTTTTTGTTTTGTGCTAATTTTCAATCTAATCTCTTGCCAAAACAATCCATCCGTAAAAAAGATATCAACGCCTTGCAAATTGGGTGGAGAACCAAACTTACACACAACTAAAGATGGTAAAGCTATGCTTTCGTGGGTAGAATATCTAAATGACACCACCGATGTCCTAGCTTTTTCTACCCTAGAAACGACAGACTGGTCCGCACCAAAAATTATTGCAAAGGGTACCAATTGGTTTGTCAATTGGGCAGATTTTCCATCAATAAAAGCCTATAAAAAAAATTCAAATCATTTAGCAGCTCATTGGTTACAAAAAAGTGCTCTTGGCACTTATGATTATGATGTTCGTATTGCGCAATCAGTTGATGGTGGTAAAAATTGGCAACCATCCTTCGTACCACATACGGATGGAATCTCGGCTGAACATGGCTTTGTATCAATGCTTCCAGTCAACGATGGACAAATTTTTGCCACTTGGTTAGATGGAAGGTACACCAAAACAGAAAATAATTCGGATGGGCATGACCATGAGGGCCAAGGCGGGGCAATGACCCTAAGAGGAGCATTTTTTAATATAAAAGGAGATTTAAGAGGAGAAATCGAGTTAGATAATAAGGTATGTGATTGCTGTTCGACTTCTGCCGCTTTAACCAATAATGGAGTAATTGTGGCTTATCGAGACCGTTCCGATGAAGAGATAAGAGATATTTCTATTGTTCGTCAAATTGGTCAAGATTGGACTCGACCCCGCTCCATACATTCAGATAATTGGGAAATAGCAGGATGCCCTGTGAATGGGCCAGAAATTATCACTGATGGAAATAAACAAGTAGCGGTAGCTTGGTATACAATGGCGAATGATACACCTAAAGTGCAAGTAGTAATTTCAACCGATTCAGGAGCAAATTTTGGTAAAGCTATTAGTGTAGATGACGGGAATCCTTTGGGAAGAGTAGATTTAATCTATGCCAATGATAATCTGATAGTTAGTTGGTTAGAAAATAAAGGTAGAGAAAACGCAGCAATAAGAGTCGCTAAAATAACATCAAATGGAGTAATTGAAAAAAAGATGACTGTCGCTCAAACAAGTGTTGCTAGAAGTAGTGGTTTTCCGATTTTGGAAAAATGGGATAATCAATTATTAATGGCTTGGACCCAAATAATAGACGAAGAAGAGAACACAACCATTGAAACTGCGCTAATAGATTTTTAAAGTTGAAATAAAAAGAAGAAGGTAATGTGGTAAAGTACAGGATTGGTATTAATTTTACTAAAAAGCAGAACGCCCCAGATTTGGGCACAAAAGCCTAGATTCTCTCTCTATTGCAGCAACCCAGCTCCATTGGGCGTCCCTTTTCTTTAGTTTTTAATTTAAATAAAACGGGGTATAGAAAAAAAGGAAGGTAGAGAGCAAACAAATAGCTTACTAAAAAATCCATAGAAATTAGTATTTAGCATACTAACATTTTACTGAATTTACTTAGTAATCTGCCATATTTAGTATCGCACTTTGGTTATCTACTACAAATTCCTTTAATGATTCTTAAACATTCTCTAAAAAAGTGTGAATATAGAATATGTTTTCAAATATTAGCAAGATTTTACTATTTTTTTTAACAATTATTAATACCGTTAAAAGTAATCATTACAAGCAAATATAGCAAAAAAATTATTCGTAGATTACAAATCTCTTTTTTTATTAATGCGAACAATACATTTAATTGCTTTTTTCTATTTTTGCAGCCAAATTATACACACTTAACTTTAAAATATAAAAATACAATACAGTAAGTATGACAAAACATATCGTTTTAGGGGTAGATATTGGCGGGACAGGCATCAAAGGGGCCTTAGTAAATACAAAGACAGGCACCTTAGCCTCTGAAAGATTTCGACTAGAAACACCTCAACCAGCTACACCAAAAAATGTAACCGCAACTTTCAAAAAAGTAGTAGAACATTTTAACTATGACGGTCCAATTGGTTGTGGATTTCCAGCAGTTATGAAAAATGGTGTTGCTTTTTCAGCTTCTAACATTCATAAAGATTGGATTGGCACTGATGCCGCTAAGATTTTTTCTGAAGCAACGGGCTGTAAAGTTTCCGTATTAAACGATGCAGATGTGGCAGGAGTGGCCGAAATTCAATTTGGCGTAGGAGAAGGCGTATCTGGCACAGTCATTCTAATTACGATTGGAACTGGTCTAGGGTCAGCTATCTTTTTAGATGGAAAGCTATTGCCTAATACAGAATTTGGTCATGTCTACTTAAAAGGGCATAAACAGGTAGCTGAAAAGTATGCCTCCAACTCTGCTAGAAAAAGAGAGGATTTAAAATATGACGAATGGGCGCTAAGATTTAAAGAATACTTAGAGCACTTACAATTCTTATTTACGCCTGACCTATTCATTCTGGGCGGAGGAGCTAGTAAAAAGTTCAAAAAATATGACGAGGTATTAACACCAGTTCGGACAAAAATAGTTACCGCAGAAATGTTAAATGAAGCGGGGATTATTGGTGCTGCGTTGTGTGCTTAGGTAGGCGGAAGGGCTGAAAGGCGAAGAGGCTAAAGGGCAAGCAAGATATGAATATTAAAATAAGCTAAAACAAAAAGGCTTGGATACACAATTGTTCCAAGCCTTTTTGAATTTGGCTTCTTTGCCTCTCCGCCCTTCAGCCTATCTGCCTCTCCGCCTTCCTCTAAAACTTATTCTTCCACATCATACTTTCGACGGGTCGAATCGTTCGGGTATTGTATTTAGCGTTCTTCTTTTTATTGTAATAATTTTCAATATCTCCTTCCACCACAAAGTAAATTAATTGGCCAATTGGCATACCTGCGTAGACTCGTACGGGGTGGGTGCAAGAAATTTCTAAAGTCCAAGTATTACAAAAGCCAACATCTCCTTTGCCCGCAGTTGCATGAATATCTATCCCTAAACGACCCACAGAAGATTTTCCTTCTAAAAAAGGAACAGAATTATGGGTTTCTGTGTATTCGTCCGTCACCCCTAGATATAGGGTATTAGGATGCAAAACATAGCCCTCTTCGGGAATCTCGAAATGTTCAATTTCATTGTGCTTTCTAGCATCCAAAATATGGTCTTTATACCTAGCTAAGTGCTTACCTAGATGCACATCGTAGGAATTCGTTCCAAGACAGCTACGGTCAAAAGGTTCAATAACAATTTCTCCATTTTGGATGGCTTCGTATATTTTTTTATCGCTTAGTATCATAAATTAATTCCAGTATTTAATTTCTAAAATCTATAACCTATCCTTATTTCAACATCTAAGTCAGTACCCTGAGCTTCAAACTTTCCATTTTCTTCTTTCGTATAAAAAACAGTTAATAAATTTGAATATTCTACAATAAACCGTTCCTTTATCAACCATTTAAATCCACCATTAAGCCCAGTAGCAAAACTTTGAAACCCTTTTTTCACCCAATGTGGCGGGGAAGTATTATTAATTTGGAAGTATCTATCCTCAAACCCTTGCTCTATATAAGTGTTGAAAGTGGATTTAAAATGAGGGCCAATATAAAAACCACTCCCATACTTATTAAATAGAAAATAATATTTCCCAGAGATACCAGGAATAAAACGCTTCCTATCAACCTCTTCAGTAGTAACAGCACCTCCTGTAAAATTAGAAATAAATGCTTCTCTAGTATCAAAAGACATTTCCAATTCTAGCCCAATTTTTTTATTGATAACCAATTCGTAAGAAGGACTAAAAGCAGAAAATAAATCTAAAGGCACTATTTTTAATTCATGTTTCAATTGTCCAAATACAAATAAAGGAAAAAGTGTAAGAATTAGAACAGCTAATAAGCTTTTTTGTATTTTCATTTTCAGGTGTTAATTATTGACTTACAAATTTATATCCCAAATCATCATACTTCTATCATCACTACAGCTCACCAAATAATCCTTAAAAGAAGACCAATACAATCTATTCACAGAGTTTAAATGCCCTTGGTCCCGAACGG
>CALLVC010000589.1 GCA_938010785.1 uncultured Saprospiraceae bacterium | reverse complement strand
GCGTCAGCTAAAAAAGTAATAAATATCCGTGTTCCTTCACTAATCCGTGGTATTGATTACTACCACGGATTAGTGAAGGAACACAGATATTAGATTGATATTAAATTACAATAATATTTTTTGTAATATCAATTTTTTATCTGACTATCTAGTAGTCCTCAGGCGAATTTTATAACGGGAGTGGCATTAGATGTGGCAGCAGGGTCAACGGCTAGGAATTCTGCTTAGCATACAATTGCTTCAATTTCCAAGGCAATCCAATCAATACAAATTGCATAGCTAATCGAATTAAAGCATTTTGTTGACTTCCTGTAAATGGGTTTTCGGCAAAAACATCCCATATATGCAAAGGCAAAAAAGACAGCATCAACCACATAAAAGCAGCGGCTCCGATATATTGGTACTTATTGGTGAATAAAAGTAAGCCAATTGCAATTTCAATCACACCAGAAATGTAGACAATTGGAAGTGTGAAATCAGCCAAAAAAGGAGGGACTACCTTTGCAAAAAAATCTGGATTGATAAAATGTTGGACACCTGCATAGGTAATAAATAGTGCCAATATAATTTTTACGACGAACCAAATTACATGTATTTTCTTTTCCATAATTTTTTTTGAAGCTAAATTGTTACTTAGGATTTTTATAAAAATAACCTACGCAGCTAACTATGTAGGATTGAATCACGGATTAAACGGATTCTCTACTTAAGTTATATCTGTCCACCTACTTATTATCCACTTTAGTAATACCCTTTTCAATCATTTGTTCAATTTCTTTGATAGAATAGCCATAATCTGCTAATATTTCTCGACTATGTTCTCCTAGCCGTGGAGCAGGAAGTCGGATGTCAGGTTGAGAAACCGACCATTGACTAGGAATAGCGGTCATTCGAATTTTCCCTTCACTAGGATGTTCATATTCTGGAAAAAAGTTGATTGCTTGCAAGTGTTCGTTTTCTAAAATATCTTCTAAAGTGGGCACTATGGTGTGCGGAATATCAGCGTTTTTAAGTCGTTTCAACCAAGTTTCGGTGGAGTTTTGCAACATGATTTCTCTTACAAAGCCATACACTTCAACAATATTTGCGCCTCTGGCCGCCACATTGGCGAAAATGCCTTGACCAATCAAATCTGTTCGGTTGATTAAGGTTAGAAAGGTTGCCCAATGTTTATCGTTATACACCAACATCGCTAAATAACCATCTTTGGTTTTATAAGGTTTTCGATTAGGATTGACAATTCTTGCATAGCCCATTTTTCCAATAGGAGGCTCGAAAGTATGCCCACCTAAATGGTCGCCCATTAAGAATTGGACCATGGTTTCGTACATGGGGATTTCTATTAACTGCCCCTGACCAGTTCGTTCTCGGTAAAAGAGGGCAGTAGTTACAGCATTAACAGCGGTTAATCCACAGACTCTATCACAAAAGTTAGAAGGTAAAAACTTGGGAGGTTCATCGTAGGCTCTTTCAAATAGATGAGGTACACCAACCATCGTCTGAATGATGTCATCATAAGCAGCTCGTTCAGCATAAGGACCATGTTGTCCAAAACCAAAACAGGAAACATATATAATACTGGAATTGATTTTTTTGACATCGGCATAAGAAAGCCCCAAGCGAGCCATAGCCTGTGGTCGGACATTGCTGACTAAGACATCACCAGTTATTATCAATTTGGTTAATACCGACTTGCCTTCTTTTTTTTTGAGGTCTAAAACAATGCTTCGTTTATTGCGATTATTATTCAAAAAAAGATTGCTCATGCCATGATTTCGGCCTTGATTGGAATAGCGAATTACATCTCCTTTAAGCGGTTCGACTTTGATAACATTGGCGCCCATATCGCCTAAGTGCTGTGTGGCAAAAGGGCCCATCAAGACAGTGGTTAGGTCAATTATAGTAATTCCGTTGAGCGGTCCAGGCATATGCTTTATCTTTGATAATTTAAAATCAAGACAAAGCTACTTATAATTTTATAGAGAGGATAGGCTTTTATTCAAAGTGTAGATACTGGTAGGAGAAGTTCTGAAATTATAAGTCTGATGAACGTCTTTTTTTAATTCTAGCCAACTATTGTGTATTTTTATTATTAAGTTTAAGCATTGTTTATAAACATCATTTAATCACCCTTTTATAACTCTAAAAAAAATTATGGAGCTAAAATCTACCATTTCAATTTTTATCTTTTGCCTAATGGCAAATTTCGTTTTTGGCCAAGCCAAGATAGTCAATCCTGAGCCAGCTAAAGTGATTAGAAATACTTTTACCGCGCCAGCACCTTTGCCGCAAGCAAGGTCAATTGCAATGGATACGCTTTTTCCTACAATTGTTGAAGATGAAAACGAAGCATGCAGCCAAAATTTATTCAATTTCTTGAATAGTGGTGGCTGGGGACTTGTTGGTGGTATGAATAACTTTGGAGATGTAGAAAAAGCACAATTATTTAATTACGAAGATGGTGATAATAATTATAAGGTAACAGAAGCCTTTGTTTTTGTAGGAGTTGCGGAAGTTGTCGGAGACGGAGAGGTCGTTGCTAAAATCTACGAAGTGGCAGATGAGGGTGGTCCAGCAGGTTTAGTTGGAACGAGTGAACCGGTTAAAGTAAGTGAATTAGCAATAGATGATGAACTTGCCTTACCTACACAATTTATTTTTGCTACCCCGGCAGAAGTAACGACTAACGGATTTTTTGTTAGCCTTGATGTTTCTCAATTATATACAGCACAAGATACAGTCGGTGTATTAATGACAGATACGGATTGTGGGGTAGAAGGAGAGGCATGGGAATTATTTAGTGACGGTGTAACATGGCTATCTATTGCAGATGAGGGTAGCTGGGATATTGGGTCCAATTTTTTTATGGCGGCGATTGTAGAAACGGATGAAGTATCTGCCACAAAAGAACTAGTAGTTGGCAATCAAAGAATCAGTTTACATGATGCTTTTCCTAATCCAACGAATGGACAATTGACCATCTCGTATGATTTAGAAGAAAGTGCAGCTATTCAAATAGAAATTTACAATTTGACTGGACAGGTGATACGTCAAATTAATAAAAACACTTTGCCTGCAGGTCAATATCAAGAGCAAATTGGTACTAACAATTTAGCAACAGGTACTTATTTTTATGGAATAAGAACGGATAGTGGAAGATTGATGCAGAAGTTTTCTGTAGGGAAGTAGGGAGCAGAGGGCTGAGTGCGAAGGGCTGAGGGGAAGCAAGCCCCACAACCTTATGCCCTCAGCCCTTCGCACTCAACCCTCAGCTCTCTACCAAAGATGATGCACTTCTTGTTTGATATATTTTTCGTAAATACGCTGCATTCCTTGCAGTTGACTAAACGTAAAATTAGGCAAGTCAAAAGTAGATAAGTTAGAATGTACTTGTTCGACCTTAGAGGCACCAGGAATAATACAACTCACTTCTGGAAAACGCAAAATCCATTTTAATGCGATTGGGGCTAAGTTTTCTACGGAAGGAAAAAGGGCTTTTAATTCCTCCATTGCTTTCAATCCAGTGGCATAATCTACTCCAGAAAAAGTTTCTCCTTTATCAAAACCAGCTCCATCTCGATTAAATTGGCGATGGTCGTCCTTACTAAAGGTGCTGTCAGTTGAAAATTTTCCAGTCAATAATCCACTGGCTAATGGAACTCGTACAATGATGCCCACCTTTTTTTTCGCAGCTTCTTGAAAAAATAATTCAGCTGGACGTTGTCTAAATAGGTTGAAAATAATCTGTACGGTTGTGACATTAGAAAACTGTATAGCTTTTAAAGCTTCCTCTATTTTCTCTACACTTACTCCAAGATGCAAGATTTTTCCTTGTGCTTTTAGTTTTTCGAAGGTTTCAAATATTTCTGGACGGTAATAGACTTCCGTAGGCGGGCAATGTAATTGGATTAAATCCAAAGTCTCTAAACCCATTCTCTGGAGGGTGTCTTCTACATATTTCTGCAAAGCGGCAGGCGTATAGCCTTCATTGATGTGAGGATTGATTTGTCGCCCACATTTACTAGCTACATAGATTCTTTCGCTTCGGCTTCGAACCACTCTGCCAACGGCTGTTTCGCTTAAACCACTTTCATAAACATCTGCGGTATCAATAAAATTAATGCCATTATCAATAGCTGTATTTAGGATTTGGTCTGCGGATTTATCACTAAATGGAGCCCCCCATTTACCACCAACTTGCCAAGTGCCAAGTGAGATTTCGGAGATATTAAAGCCAGTTTTTCCAAGTGTTCTATAATTCATAACGGGTATTTATAAATAATTTTTCGTCATCACAAAAGGACAAAAATAAAAAATCTCCGCCCAGTACAAAGACTAGCGGAGATTTATATATATTTTTTCTCATCGGAAATTTTCCAATGATTGCTTTCTGTTACGAAAACGTTGTTTTTACTTTCTTAATAAATCTCTGATTTCAGATAATAAAACAACGTCAGCAGCTGGTGCTTCAGCCGGAGCTTCTTCTTCTGCTTTTTTAGCAGCATTAACACCCTTCACAACGAAAAATAAAGCCATTGCTACTAATAAGAATGCAATAAAGTTATTGATGAAATTACCATAACCCAAAGCAACACCTCCTGCTTCTCTTACAGCAGCTAAAGAGTCCATGTTAACACCAGTCATATCAGCTGGTTCTCTTAAAACTGTAAATAAGTTAGAGAAGTCAGGTGCTCCAAAAACAGAAGATACGATAGGCATAATTAAATCAGCCACAAATGAAGTCATTACCGTACCAAATGCAGCACCAAGAACGATACCAATTGCCATGTCTAGCATATTGCCTTTCATCGCAAATTCCTTAAATTCCGAAATCATCTTTTAGTTAGTTTTGTTAAAAAAATTATTGTTTAATTATTCTTATGACTAAAAATAAAATTAAAGTAACAATATAATTAAAATATTCTTAGATTTTTAAATTTCAGTTACTTTATTAATTGATAGTTAGTATTTTACATAAAATATTTATAAATATAAAATATTTATTATTAGCAACAATCATTTCAAATTTTATCGGGGAATTGATTCTTTAGGATTAGCTCAAGATTATGGCTTTATATGGGGGTGAAAGTTTGGGATAAACTTATTGAGAAAGAAAATTTTCGCCAATATAAGGTTATTTTTAGAACTACAAGGATTTTTTTAATTTTTTATGCCTTATATACTATCTGAAACACCTAAATCATTAATTATAGTGTGAAAAATCAAGCATTTCTAGTAAGCCCTCTGCGTTTTCTTTTCCTGTTTTATATTCAAAAATATGTTGTGCCTGTTGATAAAATGGACTACGTTCGATGAGTTTGGTTGTAATAAAATCGCTCAATTGGCGGTCTGTTTTTCCTGCCAATAGTGGACGATGGTTTGTTTCTGATTTTAATCTATCGACTAAAATGGATACAGGTGTTTTTAAATAAATAGTAGCTCCATGAATATTCATCCAATCAACGTTATCAAAAAAGCAAGGGGCGCCACCACCTGTAGCGATTACTGTATTTTCAAAATCATAAGTTGCATGTAGGTAATTTTGTTCCAATTCTCTAAAAAGGGATTCTCCTCCTTCCGCAAAGATTTGACTAATCGATAGGCCTTCCTTTGCTTCCAAGAAATCATCCATATCTATAAAATCCCAACCAAGTGATTGAGCTAATTGCTTGCCAATATAGCTTTTGCCACATCCCATAAAACCAATTAGGTATATTTTATCTGGTTGTTTCTTCATTTTGTAGTATAATTTCGAGCAAAAATAAATAAAAAAATTACCTTTGCTACACAATTTAAACAGATAATATGCACAAATTTTTAATGGTCTTAGGATGTATATTTTTGTTGGCTTGCCAAGAACAGCCAGCCGAATCTACTTCAGAGAAATCCTTAAAAGAAATTAAAGTAGAAAAAGGAAGTATTAGTAATGCTGATATTATTCGAAATCCAGTCACGGCAGACAAGCCGATAGATACGACGAATGTGGCAAAGATGGAATTTGATAATATTCGCTATCGATATGGAGAGGTAGATGCTGGAGAGATTGTCACCCATACTTTTAAGTTTACCAATGTTGGTAAAGCGCCATTAGTTATTAGCAATGCGAAGTCTACTTGTGGATGCACCGTACCTGAATGGCCAAAGGAACCGATTCCTCCTGGCGAAACTGGCGAAATTTATGTGAAATTTGATACTAAAAATAAAGACCTTTATCAAACCAAACCGATTTTCTTGACCGCCAATACGCATCCTTCGGAGACAACTTTGTATTTGATGGGGAAGGTACGGGGTAAGAAGAAAGAGGAGTAGGCAAATAGCAGTAGGCAAGTAGGCGGTAATTAAAATATTAAACCAGAATATCATAAATTTAAAATAAACTATGCAAGGATTACACATTGTCTTATTACAGGCAGGAACACCAAGTTTGATGAATCAAATGATGCCGTTTTTACTCATCATTGTAGTGATGTATTTCTTTTTTATTCGACCACAGTCGCAAAAACAAAAAGCGCAAATGAGTTTTGTAGACGAAATGAAAAAAGGACAACAAATAGTGACGACGAGTGGAATACTTGGAAAAATTTCAAAAATAGATGATTCGATTGTTACTTTAGAGGTAAGTCCTAAAACTTATATTCAGGTGGTAAAATCAGCTATTTCTAAGGAATTGACAGAAGAAACCTTAAAAGAAAAGGAAACCAAATAGATGGCTGAGAGGTTGAGAGGTTGAGAGGCTGAGAGGCTGAGAGGTTGAGAGGCTGAGAGGCGGAAAGGCTGAAGGGCTGAAGGGCAGAGAGGCCTTTACATCCCTCCGCCTTTCCGCCTTTCCGCCTTTCCGCCCTTCCGCCTACTACTGAGCAGGAATACGTAAAACTTGCCCAGGATAAATCTTGTCAACACTCTTTAACATTGGCTTATTGGCTTCAAAAATAGCATTATAAGCCATTGCATTGCCATATTGCGATTTAGCAATTTTAGATAAAGAATCTCCTTTTTGTACTGTGTAAAAGGTAGCTTCAGGTTCTGCATTCACTACTTCGATACGGTCATCTACAGAAGTTACACCTTCTACGTTTCCAAGTGCTAAAATTACCTTTTCTCTAGTAGCATTGTCTAAGGTCTTTCCACCTACAATAATTTGCTCTCCGAAAGAGATACCCAAATTTTCAACAGGTAAACCTAGCTTAGCAATTTCTGCTTTTAATGCATCCGCTTTACTTAATTCTACTTTAACTACTTCAGGAGCTTTAGCAGTTTTTCCAGTTACTTTATTTAAAATATTCGAACCGGCATCTTTTAGAAATGAAAATAATCCCATTTATTTTGTTATTTATATTGATTAATGCTCGCAAGGTGTACCTTTTTTTATTAAAAGAAAAGGGTTGAAGTGTTAAAAACAATATAAATATGAGAAAAATAAATATGTTATTTACTTTCATAGGAACGATGATTTAATAAACTTACATTCTTAGGCTAGGTTATTTTGTGCCTAATCGAGGCAACGAAATAGGAGTTATGCCTTAGCATAATGACTATTTTGTTAACGAAGAGTAGGTGCAAAAGAATCAGCATAGAATGT
>CALLVC010000588.1 GCA_938010785.1 uncultured Saprospiraceae bacterium | reverse complement strand
TGCTTGGAAGTAGTTTTTGGGGTGAGTAAATTTTGATTTTTCTTAAAGAAAAATCAAAATTTACTCACCCCAAACCCCATTTTTTAGCCGCCGAAGGCGGCGTGTACATTAAAGGATTTAAAGTACCAAAGTAGAACTAACAACTTTATTAATAAAAAAAAGCTCAGACACAATACTGTGTCCCCTATTTTCATATGTCCGCTTTGTTTATCTTTAATTTACTTTTCACAACTCAGAAAGCTATATTCCTATGCAATTTTGAAATTAACATAGTGCTCTGATTTCCAATTTACTTATAATCAAAAACCATAATTATCAAAAAACTACAAATCCTTAGCTACAAAACTCAAAAGGGAGCAATTCAAAGCAAAATGCTCCAAAATAACTCCCTTTTGAAAACCCGCCAGCCTGACGGCTAGTCGGGCAGGTTCTAAATTCCACTACTACTCAAACTCCACCACCAAATCATCTTGGTCCACCAAAGTCTTAGGCTTCAAATGAACCTGCTTAACTGTTCCTGCCTTAGGTGCAGTAATTGTACTCTCCATCTTCATCGCTTCGATGATGAACAATGGCGCATTCGCTTTTACCTCATCTCCAGCTTTCACTAAAAGCTTGGATAAACTACCTTGAAGCGGAGAACCAATCTCATTAGCAGCAGCAGCTTTTCGGTGGGCAACTATCTTGCTTGCACTATTTTTATCATTGACGACGACCGCCCTCGTTTGACCATTCAAGTTAAAGAAAACCATTCGATTTCCATGTTCATTGGTTTTCGTATCATCAAGGTATTGAATCAATAGATTCTTTCCTTGTTCTAATTTGACGATGATTTCTTCGTAGGACTTTAAGCCATAAAAATAAGCCGTACTCGGCAACACTCTTACGACGCCATATTTTTGGAAGTGCTCATAAAAATCAGTGAATACCTTTGGGTATAATTTATACGATAAGAAATCTCGCATCTCTAAGTTTGGATTGTCAAACTCTTTTTTGAATGTTTTAAACTCTTTATCAAACTCAATAGGCTTCAAATGGGCATTTGGCTTATCTGTAAATGCTTTTTCGCCTTTTAAAACCAATTTTTGAATCTCCTTTGGAAATCCTCCTTTGATTTGCCCTAAGTTTCCACGCATCAAGTTTTTGACAGAATCTGGGAAAGCTAATTTACTCCCTCTTGCCATGACATCTTCTTTCGTCAGATTATTGGCAGTCATAAACATTGCCATGTCTCCAACTACTTTGGAAGAAGGCGTTACTTTGATAATACCTCCAAATAAATCATTGGCAATCGTATAGTTCTCTTTAATCTTTTCAAACTTATCTTCTAATCCTAAACCTCTTGCTTGTGGTCGTAAATTAGAATACTGTCCACCTGGTATTTCCATGTCATACACATCCGCTGTTCCTGCTCTCAATTCTGTTTCAAATGGATAATATTGTGCCCGCACATCTTCCCAATAATCAGAAAACTTGTTCAACGAATTTAAGTCAATTTTTCGTTCTCTTTTATGGCCTTGCATCATTGCCACCACCGAGTTAAAATTCGGTTGGGAAGTCAAACCTGACATAGAACTTAAGGCTAAATCTACTACGTCTACCCCAGCATCAATGGCACTCAAATAAGTTGCCGCTTGAATCGAAGAGGTATCATGCGTATGTAAATGAATCGGTACATCCACTGCCTTTTTCAAAGCTTTAACTAAGGTCGTTGCCGCCGAAGGTTTTAACAATCCTGCCATGTCTTTAATGGCAATAATATGCGCTCCTTCATCTTCCAATTGCTTCGCTAAATCAAGGTAATATTCTAAGTTGAATTTTGTCTTTTCAGGGTTGGAAATATCTCCTGTATAACAGATACAAGCCTCTGCCAAACCATCCGTTTCATTTCTGACCGTTCGGATAGACGTTTTCATCGCATCCACCCAGTTCAAGGAATCAAAGATTCTAAAGACATCAATTCCTGTAGTATGTGCTTCTACAATAAATTTCTCAATTAAATTATCAGGGTAAGCTTTATAACCTACTGCATTTGAACCTCTTAGCAGCATTTGAAAAAGTACATTCGGTATCTTTTCTCTCAATTGCTCTAGTCTCAACCAAGGACATTCTTTCAAAAACCGTAGCGAAACATCAAAAGTTGCACCACCCCACACTTCCATAGAAAAGACATCTGAACCATGATTTTTCGCAAAACTTTCAGCGACTTTTAGCATGTCATATGACCGCATCCGAGTTGCCAACAAAGATTGGTGCGCATCTCTAAAAGTAGTATCCGTATATTGGATTTTTTTATCTTTCTTAAGTTTCTCTGCGAACTTGACTGGCCCTAACTTTTTCAATAAATCTCGACTACCTTCTGGGTAAGCTTCGATGTGCTTATGACTAGGCACGATAGGCTTTGTGAATACCTTTTTAGGATCGGTGTACTTTACATCAGGATTACCATTCACATTCACTTCTGCCAGATAATTAAGCAACTTGGTTCCTCTATCTTTTCGCCGCTTAATTTTGGTAATTAATTCTGGGTATTTTTTGATAAAATTAACCGTTGCGCCACCATTTCTAAATTCAT
Source organism: uncultured Saprospiraceae bacterium (assembly GCA_938010785.1). GTDB lineage: Bacteria > Bacteroidota > Bacteroidia > Chitinophagales > Saprospiraceae > JAFMDF01. Next base: position 10,943 of record CALLVC010000588.1, on the reverse strand, counting down.
CATTTTGTAAAAGATTCAACAAAAACATGATGTTGGTATTCACCCCTCGAATTCTAAATTCTCGTAAGGCACGGTGTAATCTGTCTGCTGCCCCACTCAAGGTCCGACCTGATGCGGTCACTTTTACCAACATACTATCAAAAAATGGAGAAATCTTTGCTCCTGCGTAAGCACTACCTGCATCCAATCGGATACCCATACCACTCGCTGAACGATAAGCGACCAAAGTTCCATAATCTGGTTTGAAGTCTTCTGCTGGATTCTCCGTAGTTACCCGACATTGAATCGCAAATCCATTACATTTTACATCAGATTGGTCTCGAATAAAAATTGTTGGGTGCTCTAACGGATAGCCCATTGCCACCAAAATTTGTGACCGCACGATATCAATTCCTGTCAATTCTTCTGTCACGGTATGCTCTACTTGGATTCTAGGATTTACCTCAATAAAGTAAATATTTTCAGCAGCATCTACTAAAAATTCTACCGTTCCAGCATGCGAATAATTGGAATGTTTCCCGATTCTCGTCGCATACTCATATAATTTGTCTCGTGTTTCTTGTTTCAAACCAAAACTCGGTCCTATCTCCACTACCTTTTGAAAACGTCTTTGTACCGAACAATCTCTTTCATACAAATGCACGACATTTCCATATTTATCCCCCAATAACTGGACTTCAATATGCTTTGGATTGTCAATAAATTTTTCGATGAATACCTCGTCACTACCGAAGGCTGTTTTTGCCTCTCCTTTGGCTTCATTATATGCCTTTGAAAATTCTTTTTCTGTTTTTACCACTCGCATTCCTCTACCTCCACCGCCATTCTTGGCTTTTACCATAATCGGCCATCCAATCTTTTTCGCTTCTGCCAATGCCACTGACTCCACCGACACATCTACTAAACTATCCTCAATTAATGGCACATCAATCTCTCTAGCAAAAGCTTTGGTCCGAACCTTATCTCCTACTTTCATCATCGTCTCTGGCTCAGGACCAATGAAAATGATGCCATTTTCCTGACATTTTCTAACAAAATTGATATTCTCAGAAAGGAAACCATAGCCCGGATGAATCGCTTCTGCCCCACACTTCTTTGCCACTCGAATGATTTCATCAATATCCAAATAGGGCTTTAATGGACTATCATCTGGACCAATTTGATACGCTTCATCCGCTTTATAGCGATGTAGAGAATATCGGTCTTCATAGGTATAAATAGCTACTGTTCTTAACTTTAATTCAGAAGCAGCACGTAACACTCTAATCGCTATCTCCCCACGATTGGCAACCAATATTTTTTTAAATTTGACAATATTTGGATTTTTAGTAGTCGGCTTTTTTTTCGTCGATTTCTTCATTATCAGGTGTTAGGTCTAGTTTTTCTTTGTCTTTTTTATTCAAAAAATCAAAGAATAAAATTAAATTTATACGGAAGATTTGGTCAATATTTGGTGAGAAGGTGCAAAAATGCAGGTTTTTCAATTAAAATGACAGTATTCTTTCAAGAAAAAGTAATCATTTTTTGACCCGTTATTTTTCATAAGTTGTCACCACAAATATAATCAGTGGTTCTTTGCCCGTATTCTCAATGGCGTGTAACGCTTTCCCCTTAATACTTGTCACATTTCCCTTGGTCAATTTATAAGTTTGTGGTTCACTTTGTCCATCTGCCTTTTCGTGATAAATGCCTTCACCGTGCATGATGATATATAACTCCTGTTCCTTTCGAGTGCCATGCGTATGGAATCCGCAACTGTCGGCACTAGTAGGTAAAATCATATAAGCACCAATTCGATTGCTCACCAATTCATCTGGATGAAATAATTGCATTAAATAAACGATGCCTTCGCCACCATACATTTGGACTCTTTTATCGTATCTAGCGGCTTTTCTTTTTCCTATCCCTAGATGAAAAACGCTTGGGTCGAGGTATTTTTCGACGAGGGTTTCTAAGGTGATTATTTCTTCAGTAGTCATTGCTGTTTTGCTCATAAATTAATTTTTTAAATTTTGACCCAAAAATAAACCTAAATAATTCAAAGTTGTGTACGATCGGTAGAAAAGCCTTTAGGCTTTCCTGTCCAAGGCCTTTAGGCCTATTAAACTAAATAAATCCGACCTAAAGGTCGTTAACGGGAAAGCATCAAGCCTCGTGTCTGTCTCATAGTAGTGGGACAAAAATAAATTTACATTCTTCTTAGGTCGGAATAATTGTCGAAGTCTCTTAAAGTGAATGGTTTTGTTCGTCAATTATTCCGACAGAATGTAAATTTATTTTTTCATCGTCCCATAAGTAAAAACAAAAATTTAAAAACCGAATAAAATGTGGATTTCCTCCCCCTAACCCCCTCCAAAGGCAGGGCAGTTAAGTTCTCTTTTGTAAATTTTTAAGCATTTATTTTTTTGCACAAAAATTGAGGTTTTGCACGAATTTTCTCCCCCGCTCTGGGATGGCTTTTGCTGGGAGCAAAAAAGCAGCGCCAAAAGGGTCGGGGGGTGGAAAAGCACAAAATTGTTCAAATTCCACCCCCTCCCCCCCGCCAGCGGGAAATTGCATCGTGCTAGTCAAAATCTTAGGAAAAAAATTTAACCTGCCTACCGGGTTCTAAGTCTCGAACGGCTGCCAAGGAATCCCCCGAAGACATACCGAAATGATTCGTCACGCCAAATTGTCCATCGGTGGAAATCACCAAATAAACGTCATGTCCTTCGGTTGCATATTTTGCCAGAACAGGGGCAATAGTCGTTTCATCATCTGGATGGGCAAAAATGGCTAGGATGATTTCTTTTTGGTCAACATCTTGCTCCACGCAGGAGACAAGTAAAAACACAATAAGAATCAATAAAGAGCTAAAACGATACATACAAAAGTTTTAAAAATTTATAGAGATTGGTAAAAATAAATTAAAGTAATAAATAGATTAAATAATTTGCCGTTTGTTTCTATATTGCGAACATTATTAGGCATATCTCATTTAGTAGATACGTTAAATAACACTAATCAGTAAAACCAAAAAATATGTCTGCCGAATTACAGACTGCCCTACTCCTGCTCGTAGTTGGAATGATAACGGTGTTTATCATTCTCTCCCTCGTTGTCTTTACTGGACGAACCCTTATCTGGGTGGTCAATAAATACTTTTCCGAAGAAGAAAAAATTGAATACGAATACGCAGTGCCGTATATCGAAGACGATGTTATTTATAAAAAGAAGTTAGCTGCTATTACTGCCGCTGTAGAAATCGCAACGGGTGGGCAAGGAAAAATTGTGAAGGTCGAAAGTGCCTAAACCGTCCCGTAGGGACGCAACATGGGTAAAGAAATAATCAATATCAATAGTCCCGTAGGGACAAAACATCGATAACATGGGTAAAGAAATCAAGTTAAGTTTAGTGTATCGGGATATGTGGCAATCCTCTGGGAAGTATTTGCCAAGGGTAGACCAATTGGTACGTGTTGCACAACCGATAATTGATATGGGCGTGTTTTCCAGAGTGGAAACAAATGGTGGCGGATTTGAACAGATTTGTTTATTGTACGGAGAAAATCCGAACAAAGCCGTTCGAGAATGGACGACACCTTTTAATAAGGCAGGGATTCAGACCCATATGTTGGAAAGAGGGTTAAATGGGATTCGAATGAGTCCTGTGCCTAGTGATGTACGAAAAATGATGTTCCAATTGAAGAAAAAGCAAGGAACAGATATCGCTCGGTCTTTTGATGGATTGAACTACGCGCCTAATCTGCAAAAGTCTTTTCAATACGCACGGGAAGGGGGAATGATAGCACAGGGCTGTTTGTGCATCACCTTTTCCCCTGTCCATACGGTGGATTATTACATCAAACTAGCTGATACTTTGATTGATTATGGTGCGGAAGAAATCTGTATCAAAGATATGGCAGGCATTGGACGACCCGTTTCTGTTGGAAAAATGATAAAAGGGATTAAAGAGCGTCACCCTAATACGATTGTGCAATATCATGGGCATTCTACTCCAGGTTTTTCTGTTGCCACTTCTTTAGAGGCAGCTCGGGCTGGTGCAGATTACATCGATGTTGGAATGGAACCTTTAAGTTATGGAACAGGTCATGCCGATTTATTGACGATTCATGAGATGCTAAGAGATGCAGGTTTTTCTTTGCCTGACATCAATATGGATGCCTATATGGAAGTGCGTAGTTTGACACAAGAATTTATTGATGATTTCTTAGGATATTACATCAATCAACGAAACCGAAAAATGAATCCGCTATTGATTGGTCCTGGTTTACCGGGTGGAATGATGGGTAGTTTGATGGCAGATTTAGAAAATAACTTAAAGAGTATCAATAAGTTTAAAACTAAAAAAGGACTTCCCCTACTCTCTCAAGATGAATTATTAATTAAATTATTTGATGAAGTTAAATATACTTGGCCGAGATTTGGGTATCCGCCCTTAGTGACGCCTTATAGTCAGTACGTCAAAAATGCTTCTTTGATGAATGTGATTCAGATGGAAAAAGGCAAAAAGCGTTTTTCTATGATTGATGAAAATACGTGGGGTATGTTAATGGGGAAATCGGGTAAATTACCTGGTCCAATTGGCGAAGAATTGCAAGCGATGGCAGATGCCGAAGGTAGAGAAAAATTTGAAGGTAATCCACAAGATTTATACCCTGATGAATTACCGAAATTCCGTCAGCAGATGGAAGAAAAAGGATGGGAACTAGGTCAAGATGAGGAAGAGTTGTTCGAGTTTGCCATGCATCCACCCCAATATGAAGATTTTAAATCTGGAAAGGCGAAGGAGAAATTTAATAAGGATTTAGCAGCGCGAAAGGCTAAGGCAAATGGTGGTGCTACTAGTGCTGCTGTGCCTGTGCCAGTTGCTGTATCAAATACTTCCACACAAGCAACCGCAGCTTCTTTTCAACCAAAATCTATGTGGATTGATGTGGACGGAGAGCGATTTAAAGTATCGGTTAGTTATGGGGAAGATGATACGACTACATCCCCCTTACCCCCTTCAAAGGGGGAATCGCCAAGCGCAGCTCCTGTACAAAAAGTTAGCACTAGTGGGCCAATGATAAATGTGGAGTCTCCATTGGAAGGCAAGTTCTTTTTGACGAAAAGTTCTGCTGATAAAGCGGTAAAAGTAGGAGATGTCGTGAAAGAAGGAGATACTATTTTCTACGTCGAATCTATGAAAGTGATTAATGCGGTAAAGGCAGATGAAGGCGGCGAAATTGTAGAGATTTTGGTGAATCACGGAGATGATATTGAGGAAGATGATGTGGTGATGCGATTAAAATGATGAACGAGCGACCCCGCAGGGTGAAAGTCCAGTGGACTTTCAAGCGAGAGAACCACGAAGTGGGAGGGCGGGCAAACGATAAATGATGTACGATAAATGATGTACGATAAATGATGAATTCGTTGGTAATGTTATTTTTCGTCTCTTATCGAAAAATATCGACGGTAAAATAAATCACTCCTATTTAACGAATTCATAGTTCATCATTCATCGTTCATAGTTAATTAAAAGGTCATCCTGTAAACATATGGAGATACTAAATAAATTATACGAAATGACGGCGCTAGGAGAAATTGCTAATTCTCCCGGGAGTATCCTTATGCTCGTCATTGCCCTATTCTTGCTTTATCTAGGTATTGCCAAACGGTTTGAACCCTTACTATTAGTACCAATTGCTTTTGGGGTCTTTTTAGCCAATTTCCCTGGCGGTAATATGGCAGTGACGACCGTAGCAGAAGCGCCTGGTATCGACCATAAAACCATCATTGAAATAGCAAAAGACCACGGCATTATGAATATGCTGTATTATATGTTGATTAAAACGGGACTTTTGCCACCCCTGATTTTTATGGGTGTAGGAGCAATGACCGATTTTGGACCGATGCTGCGAAATTTGCGCCTAGCTTTTTTTGGAGCGGCTGCGCAAGTTGGTATTTTCTCCGTTTTATTTGCTGCCGTCATGATGGGATTTACGCTTAAAGAAGCCGCAGCTTTGGGGATTATTGGTGGGGCGGATGGCCCAACAGCGATTTACACTTCTATTATTTTAGCCCCTCATTTATTGGGACCAATAGCAATTGCCGCTTATTCTTATATGGCTTTAGTCCCTGTGATTATTCCTTTTGTCGTCAAGTTATTGATGACGGAGAAGGAATTGAAAATCAATATGAAAGCACAGGAAAAATTATATCCTAATAAGACTAGAATCAAGAATTTACGAGCGGTGAAAATTATTTTCCCGATTGCATTAGGCTTGATTGTTTCTATCCTTGTTCCCTCTTCTGTTCCCTTAGTTGGCATGTTACTATTCGGTAATTTGATTAAAGAAATTGGGAGCGACACCAACCGTTTATTCAAAGCCGCTTCTGATACGATTATGAATGCGGCGACTATCTTTTTGGGCTTGACCGTGGGGGCTACGATGACTTCTAGTTCTTTCCTCAATAGTCAAACCTTAATGATTGTAGTGGGTGGATTTATTGCTTTTGCGATTTCTATTGCTGGTGGTATAATGGCTGCGAAGGTTTATAATTTGTTTGCCAAAAAGAAAATTAATCCTTTGATTGGAGCGACGGGTTTGAGTGCGGTGCCAATGGCTTCGAGAGTCGCAAATGATATTGCCCTGCAATATGACCCCAAGAATCATTTGCTGCAATATGCGATGAGTAGTAATATTTCTGGGGTGATTGGGTCGGCAGTGGCGGCGGGGGTTTTGATTTCTTTTTTGAGTTAGTAACCATGAAAAAATAAGTTAGTCATCTTGTTTTAGTTTTCTTTTTATAAACAGTTTTGCTGGTTAGAGAAAGGAGTCTAAAACAAGATGTTAAAAGACTGGCTTATTTTTTCTTCAGCATTTAATAATATTGATTTGAGAAAATATCGCTTTTCTATTCTATTAATTATCATTATTTTCTTCACTTGGTTATTCCTATACCAAGCCAAAGACTTACCTTATGACGATAATGTGGGTAGTATTTTTATTAGTTTTCTAATCTCCTTAATGACTACTTTGACTATTCTTTGGTTAGCCTTCAAAAAACGGGAGGATTTTCTTACCACTTGTTGGAATTGCAGTATATCGGATAATCAAAAATTATCAGGATGATGGTGAGATTTATAGACTAATTTATCGCAAGTAGATAATGTTATTTTAACTCGCTTCTTGAGAAATAGTTATTTTTTTTTAATATTTTTTGTAAGTTTATGTTTTATCTTTAATGCTGACTAGTTAGCACGTCAGCTTTTTAACATCAAACAAAATTAACATGAAAAAAGTATTACTCAACGCCTTCTTAGGATTCTGGGGAGGAATTGGAGGCGCCCTAATTTTTGAACCTATTGATGGCGTTTTAGATATTTTATTAAGCGATTATACCATTGGCGGTGTAGTCGTTGGCGTATTAAATGGCTTTTTGGGTAATAAAGCCCCCAAACTTTTAGGCAATTTATTAATAGGTATTGGCATTGGTCTAGCAGTGTTTTTAGGTCTTGGTTTGCTTTCAGGCCAGCTTCAAACAGACTTAATTGCAGGTGGATTTATTGGTTTATTAGTTGGATTAGTTAACTATTTTTACAAAAAAAATAGAGCTAAAGCAGGCGTCCAAGTTTAGGAAATTAAAGAAATAACTTACAACTTACCTTTTACCTTAATCAAATTTTAAAAAATAACTACATTCTATAATTATGGCAAGAAAAGGGATATTTGACAGGCTGAGAGAAATTGTTACAGACGTTCAGCATGAAAATCGACAAAACCCCAATGAAGAGACGGCAACTGAGTCGCTCTATGAAAAACTTTTAAAACAAGTCGAAATAGCGGTAAATAATTCCAAAAAAGGAGGCGCAGCAGCGACTAAAAGTGAAGTAAATAAAACCATAGATGAATTTAGAAAGGCGAATAAGGAAAACCCCAATGAAAAAACGGCTCCTAAGAGTATCTTCGAGAAACTGAAGGATAAGCTTGGGAAAGAAATGGACCAAGAAGCAAAGTACCAACAAAAGGAAGGTTCATCAAAGATAACACAACCGACAGTTGTTGATGAGGATTGCGAAGATGAAATGGACGATTGTGAAGAAGAGGATGTTTTTGACAAAATTAAACATGCGGATGCAGAAAAGAAACCGAAAGAAGCAGAAGCTGCAAAAAAGAAAGCAGAAGCTGCGGAACCAGAAGACTTTTTTGAGAAACTGAAAAGAGAAGCGGAAGCCAAAAAACAGCAAGAGGCCGCAGAACAAGCTAGCAATAATTCGGATGTTGGAATAGGCACAACCAATATTTTTGATAAACTAAAAAAGGAAGCGGAAGCCCAAAAACAACAAGAAGCCGCCGAAGCCGCTCGAAGACAGGCAGAAGCCGAAAGACAACGCCGAGCAGCAGAGGTAGAAGCTCAAAGACAGGCAGAATTAGAAAGACAGCGCAGAGAAGCGGAAGAAATTGCACGCAAACATGCAGAGATTGACCGTAGGCGACGGGAAGCCGAGGCAGAAGCACGAAGACAAGCCGAGGCGGAAAGACAAAGACTAGCGGCAGAGGCAGCTGCAAGAAGACAAGCGGAAGCTAACTCTTCCAATATTTTTGATAGACTGAAAATAGAGGCAGAAGAAAATAAGCGGCGGGAAGCAGAAGCTGCCAGAAGAAGAACAGAAACTGAATCTTCGGATATTTTTAGTAGAATACAAAAAGAAACAGCAGCCAAAAAAAAGCAGGAACAGCGTAGTAGCGCAAATGAAACGCCACAAGAGGCCTTTGACAAATTAAGCGCAGAAGAAATTGAGCGTAGACGGCAAGCTTGGAAAGCAGAAAAACAGGCTAGACAACAAGAAAAACAAGACAGAAAAGTAGATAGGAGGTCGCAAAGAGCAGAAAGAAAAAGATTGAGAAGAGAACAAAAAGCAGAGCGTAGAAATGTTAGAAGACAACACAGAGCTAACCGTAAGGCAACACGTAAAGCAAGGAAAAGTGGACTAACTGAAGAAGAAATTTCTAGAGTACTTAGAAGTAGAAATGGAGAGTCGACCTCTTCCGAAAGCTATGATTCTTCTGAAGATTCCTTTGATTTTAGATAGCAGCTCTGTCTTGGAAAAGATGAAGTAAGAGAAACGCTTCCGGAAGCTGCCTGACTAATCGGGCAGGTTCTGGAAGCGCTATATGATTTCGAATAAAGTCTAATCAATAATGGCGAATCACACCATATGCAATATGTTTTATCACCATATTACCAACTGAAACAATTAGCCTATCTAAAAAAAAAATTCCCCGATGCACCTGAAATTGCACAGCTAAAACCTACCGAAAATTTCATTCTGGTAAAGCAGCAGAAAAAAGACTTTATCATTAATCGGGACATCTATCAATTTTTACAGTTCTTACAAGCTCCACAAACTTTAAATGCCTTACAAGAACAATTCCCAGAAGAACCTAATCTTACCGATTTTTTGCAGAAAATGCTAAAAAGAAAGGTGATTATTGATGCTGCTACACTTCCTCAATTGCCCGACCTCAGCAAAACTAAACAACGTTTTGAAGTAGGCTCAACGGTTGAAAAATATCGTATCCTTGAATTATTGGTCTCAAAAAAAGAAACGGAAATCTACCTCGCGGGAGAGGCTCCGCATGTAATTATCAAGGCTTTAAAATTGCCAACTCCTTTATCTGAAACGCAACTACAATTGTTGAAGCGCAAATTTAGTAAGGAGTTTCAATTAATGAAGACGCTACCAAAAAATAACCATCTTCCTCAACTCCTAGCGTTCAATGAAAAAGAAGGGTATGGGGTTTTGCAATTTGTAGCAGGAAAAACCCTTCATCAATTTTTAAAAACAACAAACCCTATTGCTACGATTAAAGTCTCTATGATTCAACAGCTAATCCGTGCGCTGTCTTTTTTGCATCAGCATAAAATAGTGCATGGCGATTTGCACCACAGGAATGTAATCGTATCCGATTCAAATAAAGTAACCTTATTGGACTTTGGTTTGTCTCACTTCCATAACACCCCCAATCAAGAAAAATTAAGAAAGGGAGGATTAGATGCCTATCTACCACCTGAAAGAATTCATAAATCAGCTTTTCAAGCCTTAAAAAAGCCAGCTAATTTAGCTTCGGATATTTATCAACTAGGGATTTTGCTCTACCTCATCCTTTATCAAAAATTTCCATTTACCGCTTTTACTTGGGATGCACTTTATGATGCCATCCAACAAGGACAGGTGACCTATCCTTCACTTGAGGAGGAATTAATTGCTTTTATTCCTATTGTCAAACGATGTTTACAAAAGTCTCCTTTAGCGCGATTTGAAAATGCGCAAATGATTCCTTTAGCTGATTAAGGATTAAGTGTACTAAGCCTATATTTTTCCTACTCCCTTATTTCCAATTGTGTTTTTTCTAGTGGCTCAAGACAAAAGTAGTTGATAGTTTAGAATCAGTTATTTTTTGTCTAATCTAGATAAGGAAGTGCACTTCCGAACCGCAAGCGGATGGGATGCAATTGGGATAATAGCCGTAGCTGTTAAGCCCGATTTTCTAACGACGAGTAGGCGAAAAAGAACGATTATTAAACTGTTAAATATTTATGTCTTGAGCCACTAGATACTTAAAACGAAAAAAGGAGATACTCTGAAAGTACCTCCTTCTTTTTTTATTAGACTTGCTCGAGCAGAAATACTCAAGCTACGGTTGCTATATTACATAGAAGCATCCTCCTTCTTCTTCAACACAATAGCATCCACTGCCTTCTCCTTTACCAATTTATTAAACGCTGGTAAATCCGTGTTTTTAATCGATTCAAATTCAGCTAATTGCGTATTGATTTTTTCGGTAATCGCATCTCTTACTTCTATCATTTGGTCCGTTGGTGGATAATCTCCTCGTTGGATTAATGAATTTAAGTGCCCCAATTTATTATTCAAGCGAACTGGGAAATTA
>CALLVC010000587.1 GCA_938010785.1 uncultured Saprospiraceae bacterium | reverse complement strand
GCACCAGAAAGTGGGAATGGTTCCGTTCTAAAAGTAACACTTCTAGGACATTTGTAGTTAGCAATATATTCTTTAGTCTTAGCGATAATATCTTCTGCGGTAGCTGTTTGACCTGCTTTCAAGATAACCTCTGCATGAACCTGTTCGCCCCATTCTTCTGAAGGAATTCCGATGACAACAACTTGGTCAACCGCAGGGTGATTATTCACCGCATTTTCTACTTCCGCAGAATAGACATTTTCCCCACCAGAAACAATCATATCTTTTACTCTATCTACCAAAAAGACAAAGCCTTCGTCATCCATATATCCTGCATCACCTGTGTGTACCCATCCATTACGAAGAGACACTGCCGTTTCTTCTGGTTTATTCCAATAACCAGTCATGGCATTTGGTCCTTTAACCGCAATTTCACCGATGTCTCCTAAAGGCAATTCATTTCCTTCCTCGTTGACAATTCTAATTTCTACACAAGGAATGGCTTGACCTGCTGATTTTAATTTTCCTGCAAAGGGTCCTTCTGTCGTATGGTACTTTGGACTTAACATCGTTGCCAAAGGCGCTAATTCTGTTTGTCCATACCCTTGTGCAAAATCTGCTTTGGAGAAGGTATTCATTGCTTGAATTAAAACCGCTTCTGCAATTGGAGATGCACCATATAAAATGAATTCTAAAGAAGACGTATCCGACTCTTTGATACTTGGGTCATTTATCACCATTTGTATCATCACAGGTACTAATAAAGCGTGGGTTACTTTTTTATCAGAAATGGCTTTAATCGTTCCAGCAGGTGTAAACATTGGGATAAATACATGGGTCGCACCAGCTAGCATTCCCCCTTGCGTCATCGCACCATCTGCCAAGTGAAACATTGGGGCAGCATGTAAAACTCTAGCATTTTCATCTATGTTTATACAACTCACTAAAGCAATAGCACTAGACCAAATATTAGAATGCGTCAACATTACGCCCTTCGGAAAACCTGTAGTTCCACCTGTATAATAAATACCCGCTAAATCATCATTATTGCGATAAGCGTCAGCACATGGTTGATGAACCGAAATTAATTTTTCATAGCTCAACATCCCTTCTGGCAACTCCCCATCTCCGATAAAAATGACCGTTTTTAAATTAACGCCTTGCGCTTTTAAAGCTGGAACCATCTTCGCAAAAGCATCATCCACTACCAACACTTCCGCCCCTGCATCTTTTAAAGAATAAGCATTTTCGGGTGCCGACCAACGAATATTTAAAGGAACAACACAAGCGCCCGCCCATGGCACGCCAAAGTAATATTCAAAATATCTATCTGAATTTAACGCTAAAATAGCAACTCTATCTCCTTCGGCAACGCCAATACTTCTCAAGGCACCAGCGAATCTAGCAATTCTGTTTTTGACTTGTGACCAAGTATGCTGTCGGTCTCCATTAATAGTAGCAATCTTATTTCCTCGAATCTGTGCGTTTCTGTGAACACTTTGGGTAAGGTAATACATAATGTGGTTTTATTAAATTTGTTTTGAATTCGTTTAAATGTAGATTCTCAATGTACCGACGAACCTACCCGCTACGCATTCAGGCGGGTAGGTTCGTCGGTACTTTAAGCCAAACTATTGAGAACTTACATTTAAATCAAAATAATATTTCGCTCGAAAGTAGGGTAAAGATATAAAAAGGTTTTTTATACCAAAATATATTCTACTGAACAATAATTATTTTTTATATGTATTCTATTGTAATTCATATTTTCAAATGAGAATTAGACTAGGCTAGACGGTCTTTTCTTTTTTTCAACCTGCCTTCGTGCCTTGGCAGGCAGGTTGAAAAAAAAGAAACAAAACTTGCCTGCCGGCAGGCAGGAATTCTAGTTTGTTTAAATCGCTCCGCGTAAACAAACGGCAGCCGCCACCAAATTAAACGTGTTCCTAGACGATGAGGCTAAGTGCCAGAAGTAAAATTCTAATTTTCAATAAAATACATATTATTTTGTGTTGTCATTTTTTTAGAATCTGGTGGAGTACCTTCTAAATAGGAAGTCAAAAATAGTCCTGAAAAAGACAGGATGTTCAAAATTCGGAAGTAAAGTTCCACCCAAATCCAGCTCCAGCGGAGCGACATATGGCAAGCTAGGGTGTAAACCCTAGTGAAAAAAGCTTATAACTTAGCTTAAAAGCGCTGAAAGTGCGACATATCCAAACTAGGATGAAGTCCTAGGTATATGCTACTCTTCCCCTTCAACTGGAATATGAACAGGATTATCAATTTCCTTCCGAGTAGGTAGGCGCTTCTTCGGTCCACCTTTAAAAACAATCTCTGGCTTTTTACGAATACCATTTAAATTCTGTCCTATAAAATCACTTGGAAATTGGTCCATACCTTGAAAGCCTAGTTTAATTGCTCGACCATTATGAGGGACATACGCCGTATCAAAAAGGTAATCCCAAATAGCAAGGGTTAAACCGAAATTAATGCCATCTCTTCGGTCCGACGGAAGATGATAAGAGTGATGCCAAATATGCATTTCGGGACTATTAAAAATCATCTTCATAAATGGTCCCAATAGGAATGCGCCAATAGCAATACACCCACCGATGGTAAGTAGTTGAGTGATTAAAGTAGGGTTGTTCAGAAGAGTAATATCTACCAAGCTATTAGCTATTAAAATGCCAATCAAGCCACCGACTATTCCGCCTGTTAATCGACCACTAACCGTAATATTGGCGTGGTTATAATGTCCCCAAGCAAGTGCAAAAATGTGAATAATAAAAAAGTCATATAAACCAATGCCCATTAAAGCTAAAGGGATGTATTCTAAACTACGATAAACAACATTCTCCATCCAATGATACCGCAATTGCGCAGCAAATCCCATTTCTTCTACGGAGTGGTGTACCTTATGAAATTCCCATAAAAAATCTGATTTATGCAACAAACGATGAATCCACCATTGTACAAAATCACGAACGAGCATCCCAATTAATAAAATCGCCCAAAGCGGCCAAGTTTGCATTGGATTTAAAGCTTTTAAATTAATGCCAGTCATTGATAAAATCCCATCGTTAAATAAGTTGACGACTACATCAGAAGCTGCGTTGTAGATAATTAAAGAAAACAGGAAAAAGTTGAAAAACATATAAAAGGTATCCAACCAAAAATCCTTTCTAGGTATAGACTGTTTTTTTCTCCAAGGTATCACCACCTCCAACACAAAAAAAGCAGCGGATACAATAATCAACCAATAAAAGTAGCTATGCCAACTAGGGTTTGTGATATCATTCCACAAATAATTAAAATACCCTTTGTAACCGTTGATGAATAAGTTAAAATAATGCTCCATTTTCAATAATTTACGACAATATAATTTCTAGGGAACTTTGAAAGAATAAATTATTTGCTCGCTGCCTGCGGCAGCTCGACCTATATTTTCAAAGTCCCTAATGGACTATTAAACCTCTAAAAGTTAAGCAAGATACGAAATGCATGAAAATTCGTTCATGTATTCATGGAAGCAAACAAGTTATTAATAAAATTTGTTTACTTTGCTTCCTAATTTCGATTTTAAAATGACAATAATAAAGGCTAAATATATTTTATTTTCAATTTTACTAATTTTAAGTGCGATTGGGTGTGAGGAAGACAATTCTGCTTCGGCTGAATCACCAATATTAAACATAGCAACTGCTGCCAATGTGCAATTTGCTATGAAAGATATAGTAGCAGCTTTTCAGAATAAATATAAAATAGAGGTCAATATTATCCTAGGTTCTTCTGGTAAATTGACCGCCCAAATAATCCAAGGTGCACCTTATGATTTGCTGATTTCGGCAAATATTAAATACCCACTTCACTTATACCAAGAAAAATTCGCTCCAAATCCACCTAAGATTTATGCCCTTGGCAGTTTAGTACTTTGGACGATGGAAGAAACACTACAACTAGACCCTGAACTCAATTTTTTAAACAGTAATAAGGTTCATAAAATCGCCATAGCCAATCCCAAAAACGCACCTTATGGAACGGAAGCATTAAATACTATTGAACATTATAACTTAGAAGAAGTGATAAATAATAAGTTGGTTTTTGCAGAAAGTATTGCTCAAACAAATTTGTATATTACTACTAAAAATTGTGAGGTAGGATTTACCGCCAAATCCGTTGTTTTATCTCCTGAAATGAAAGAAAAAGGCCATTGGATAGAAATACCGAAAAGTGCCTATCAACCAATTGCACAAGGAATCATTATGACCAAATATGGAGATTCAAAACATCAAGAAATCGCCCAAAAATTTTATAATTTTATGTTTTCGACTGAAGTCCAAAATATTTTAAAACAATATGGCTATTCATTGCCTGTTGATTATTTCAAGTAACTGGTAGAAAAGCCTTTAGGTTTTCCCGTTACCGACCTTTAGGTCGATTTTTGTTGCTGATTAGGCCTAAAGGCCTTGGACAGGAAAGCCTAATGCCGATAGCTATCGGCATTCTACCGATTGATTTAATTAACACCAAAATAATAACTTGAATAAACTAAGAGGAAAAATTACCGCTATTGCCCTAAAAGACCAATTTTCTATGGTTTCTATAGCGGTTGAAAATCAAATTTTTAAAGCTATTGTTCCGAATACTAACTCCGATAACTCAGATTTTGTAGTTGGTCAAACTATCCATATTCTTTTCAAAGAAACAGATGTTATTTTAAGTACTAAAATGCCAACACAAATTAGTATACTTAATCAATTTTTAGTTTTGGTAAAAAAGATAAAAATGGGGGAGTTCTTAAGTAGAATAACCGTTTCTTTTGAAAACACGCAAATTACTACCGTCGTTCCTGTGGCGTTTGCCAAATCTTTAAGTATAGGAACGTCTTTAACCATGTTGATTCGGTCGAATGAATTGATGTTGATGGAATCATAGACTCCCAAAAGACAAGCCATTTTTAAATGAATCACGAATTTTATCAAACTTTATTAATTACCTTCGAACTAGCAGCAATAACCACCTTGTTCTTGTTGATAATTGGTATTCCTTTGGGGTTTTATCTTTCGAACACTAAAACGAAATTTAAGCCTGTATTGGAGACTTTTATTAGTATGCCATTAGTATTGCCTCCAACCGTATTGGGTTTCTATTTATTATTGACTTTTAGTCCTGAAAGCACCCTCGGAGCATGGCTTTTAGCTACCTTTGATATTAGATTGGTTTTCTCATTTACTGGCTTGGTCATAGGTTCCATTATTTATAGTTTGCCTTTTATGGTCCATCCTATACAATCTGGTTTTGAAAATTTACCTAGAAGCTATTCGGAAGCTTCTTATACACTTGGTAAGTCAAAATTGCAAACTATTTTCAGTGTATTATTGCCCAATATGAAACCATCCGTTTTAACAGGTGTTGTATTGTCTTTTGCACATACGGTAGGTGAATTTGGGGTCGTATTGATGCTAGGTGGAAATATCCCAGGCGAAACAAAAGTAGCCTCAATCGCCATTTACGACGAAGTAGAAAACTTAAATTATGCAGCTGCAAATAATTATGCTTTGATTCTTTTTATTTTTTCTTTTTTGGTATTAATGATGGTCTATGCTATCAATGGAAGAGGAATAAAAGCCAATGAATTTTAGAGATTACTATCCACCAATTATCTATGATAATAAAACTTAAAAAAGAACTCAATTTTGCGGAAGGGACGGGAATGCTCGATATTGATACACAAATTGAGGAAGGAAGTTTTGTTGCCATTAGTGGCGTTTCTGGCAGCGGAAAAACATCTCTTTTAAGATTGATTACAGGGCTAGAAAAGCCTAAAGAAGGGTATATCCAGATAAATGGAGAAACTTGGCTAGACACGAACAATAAAATAAATCTACCTCCACAAAAAAGAAGGGTAGGGTATGTTTTCCAAAAATATACCTTATTTCCCAATATGACGGTTCGGCAAAATCTTAATTACGCCTTAGAAAAGCATCAATCTTCCAACATTATTGAGGAACTTATAGAACAAATGGGCTTGTCTAATTTGGTCAATGAATACCCATATAAATTATCTGGTGGTCAACAGCAAAGGGTCGCTTTAGCTCGAGCTTTAGTTCGTAAACCGAAAATTTTATTGTTAGATGAACCGCTATCTGCCTTAGATGAAGCTATGAGAAGTATCTTGCAAGATTATCTTTTGAAAATCCATCAAACCTATAATTTAACAACCCTATTAGTCAGTCATGATATGGGAGAAATTTTCAAAATGGCGAATCAAGTTTTGGTGCTTTCCAAGGGGAAAATAGTTCAATTAGGTACCCCTGAATCTATTTTTCTTAACAATAGAATTAGTGGAAAATACAAGGTTTCTGGAGAAGTTTTACAGATAGTTCCTAGTGATATAGTTTATGTTGTCAAAGTGAAATTAGGCAACAATATTGTAAGGGTAATCGCTTCTGAAGAAGAGGTAAAGGAAATGAGGGTAGGAGAACGAGTGATGCTAGTTTCTAATGCTTTTAAGCCTATGATAATTCGAAGAGGAAATGAGGAAATTCATTAGTATTTTCCGGGTAAATCAAGTTGCGGACAATTGGTAGTATAGCGCTTTAGCCTGTCCTGTTCAGCGACCTTTAGTTCGGTGGTACGTAATATTTTCAGCAAATTCAAGGTCTAAAGACCTTTTTAACGGGACAGGCTAAAGCGCTGAACTACCAGTTTTATTCTTGTCCGCCCCTTTAATAATAAGGTCGAATTACTTAAGCATCAAATTGTACATCTTCCTCTTCTAAATCATCAATATAACTAAGCATAGCATAACGAATTCTAGCTTCGGTCCTAGAAGCATTAGCTTCAGTAATCAAATTACTTAGTTGTTGATTTTTATTCCGATTAAAACTTCCCTGCTGCATAAGAATATCATTCTCTTTGGAAGAACCATCCGAAAGATATTTTTCAAATTGGATTAATGCTTCTTCTAAGTTCAAGTTGGTTAATTTTTTAAGGTAGGTTTTTAATGATTTTAGATTAGTAGGAGTGGCTAATTTTGGAATAGTAACTTCTTTCTGCTCACCTAATCCTTTATTAACCTTATCTACTACTTTAGTGGGCGCTTCAAAAACTACTTTTTCAGGTTCTGGTATAAATCCTTTTTTATAAAAAACAAATTGACCACCTCTATGCGCAGCATCTTGAAGTGGTTCCCCTCTAGGAGTCTGCTTTTCTGAGGTGTAATCCATCCCTTTTAATACTCTTGTACATAGGTCAGACACCCAGAAACTATCGTTTGGATAAGTCTTTAGGTAAGAAAAAAGCGTATCGGCAAAAGGACTATTCCCTCCTTTTACTCCGTCGGAAACAAGCTCATTTCTTCCTGCGGTCAATAACCAGCGAGAAGCAAAACTATTTATTCTTTCATTAGCCGTGTCTACACTTCTGGTAAATAAGTTGCCAGAATAACAGGAATCTACAATACCAAAAACATGATGCGCTCGACTATTTTTAAACAACAAATTTATTTCCTCATTGGGCAAGTACGTATAATCTTCATCAAGTATTGCATCATGAGGAATCCAATAGCCTCTGACAGATTTTCCAGAAGGTCTTTCTTCGCCATGACCAGAATAGTAAAAAATTAAATTATCTGCATCCGTTAAACTATTTAGAATGTTGGAAAAGGTTTTTCTAATATTGCCAATAGTGGCCGCTTCATCAAAAAGTGAAGTAATATTTTTTTCTTCAAATTGATAAGTGTTTAGGAGTATATCCCGAAATGTTTTAGCATCTCTAACAGCGTTATTAAGCGTAGCAATTCCATTTTTATACTTATCAATACCAATAACTAGCAAATGATTCGTTCTTTGTTGTGAGACTTGTTCCGCTCTATTTTCTCTTTTTACGACGCTTCTATAATTATCTGACATCTGATTTCTATGGTACTGGCTACGCCAGGTTAGGTGAATTGCAATAATCCGATAAAATTAATAAACTTTAATCGAACTAAGGAAGGAAGAATTAAAAATTATTGTGCTTTGCTTTTAAGATTTTGTGCTAATTCACAACCAGTAGGTGCTCCTACAATAATAATTATTTCTAGATTCCATCTGAAATTTGATATATTTGTTCTACGCAATTTAAGTTGTGTCAATCGGTAGAAAAGCCTTTAGGCTTTCCAGTTACCGACCTTTAGGTTGATTTTTGGTAAGTTCTCAATAGTTTGGCTTAAAGTACCGACGAACCTGCCCGCTACGCATTCAGGCAGGTTCGTCGGTACATTGAGAACTTACGATTTTTGTTACTGAATAGGCCTAAAGGCCTTGGACAGGAAAGCCTAATGCCGATAGCTATCGGCATTCTACCAATAAATTTCATTTTGATTTATGAAAAAGAGAATTAGAATTATAGACATTGCAGAAAAAGCAGGGGTGTCAAAAGGAACAGTAGACAGAGTTATTCACAAAAGAGGTCATGTTTCTCCTGATGTTAAAGAGCGAATTTTGGCAGTAATGAAGGAATTGAATTATAGACCAAATGTAATTGCTAGTGCCTTAGCGTATAATAAATCTTGGAAAATTGCAGCCTTGTTACCAAATCCAGCCGATGACGCATTCTGGGTACAACCGAAAACTGGCATTCTAAAAGCACTGAACTTCACTTCTGATTATGGCATGGAAGTAGATTTTTATCATTTCCCAGATGCAGATAAACAGACTTTTCAAAATTGCTGTGACCAAATCTTAGCAGGGTCATATGATGCTGTTTTGATTGCTCCACTTTACTACGAGGAATCTCACCAGTTTTTAAATGAGTGTGATGAATTGGGCCTAAAATATTTCCTATTTAATACTTTTTTAGAACGAAAAGACCCAAATTTTCAATGCTACATTGGTCAAGATTCCTATCAAAGCGGAGTCTTAGCCGCTAAGCTTTTAGATTTTGGTATTAAAGATGGGGACGCTGTTATGGTTTTGCATTTAGAAAAAGGGGTTTATAATGCAAAACATCTATTAGCAAAAGAACAGGGTTTTCAAAACTATTTTATTGAACACCCAAATCGAAATATTCAGATTATAAAAACAAGTTTTGAAGAATCTACGAATGTAGCAGCGTTTAGAAAATTCATAAATTACCAATTAAAAAGTTATCCAAACCTGAAAGGAATTTTTGTAACTACTTCTAGAATAAATCATTTGGTTAATGTCTTATCAGATATGCAAACCAAAAAACTAAAATTAGTTGGGTTTGATTTAATTCCTGATAATTTGGCAGACTTAAGAGCCGAAAAGATTGATTTTTTAATTAACCAAAACCCAGTAAAACAAGGCTACCTCGGAATTCTGAATATATTTGAGCATTTGGTAAGAAAAAAGGAAATTTTAAAAATTCAGCACCTACCATTAGATGTAGTGATGCAAGAAAATGTCAGTTATTATTTAGAAGCAGACCAGCACATTCATATGATGATTTAGCATTAAGCGCAAGCACTATATTTAATCAAGTGAGTACTTGACTTTATTAACTAAAAATCTTACCTCGATTCAAAATTCCCTTTGGGTCCATCGCCAATTTCAAGGTTTTCATCAGTTGTAATTCTTCGGGTGTCCGACAAAGTGGAAGGTATGCTTTTTTATCTAAGCCAATACCATGTTCAGCAGATACAGACCCACCTAGGGCAGTTAAAGGCTGATAAATCACCTCATTGACTTTTGCAATTAATTCCTTACTCTGCTCTGTTTTCCCTACCGAAAAATGGATGTTGCCATCCGCCACATGACCGAGCGGAAAAACCAAATTTACTTCTGGAATCTGATATAGTTTTTCTACGGTTTCAGTAACATATTGTCCAATGCTTGGAATGGGTAAACTGACATCGTATTGTTGGTCATTTTCACATTGTCCAATAAATACTGCAACATCTTCTCGAATTCTCCAAAACCATTCTAAATCAGACGCCGTAAATGCAACTGCTGCATCGGCAATAATTTCAGCTTCCAAAGCTTGTTCCAATAAGGCTTGAAAAGCGGCTAAATCTCTTTCTTGATGACTGCCCAAACTTTCTAATAATACATAATAAGGATAGTCATAGGGTAGGGGCGGTTTCATTAAAGAAGGTGGACTAGTCATAGCTTTAAAGGTGCTATTCCATACCAATTCAAAACCGCTTAAAGTCCCCGCTAAACTACTATCCATAAATTTTAAGAAATCAACGACCTTGTCATAGGTTTGAATGCCAACCCATGCGCTATTCCTACTTTTGGGAGCTTCGACCAACTTAAGAACTGCTTTCGTTACCACCCCAAGCGTACCTTCTGAACCAATAAATAATTGCTTGATATCGTAGCCAGAATTATCCTTGATTATTTTTTTAAGCGAAGAAATTACCGTTCCATCCGCTAAGACTGCTTCGATGCCCAAAACAAGATTTCTGGTCATTCCGTATCGGAAAACTCTTAAACCACCAGCATTCGTAGAAATCGCTCCACCAATTTGGGCAGAGCCTTTTGCCCCATAATTTAACGGAAACAGCAGATTTTCTTTGGTGGCTGCCTTTTGCACATTTTCTAAAATAACCCCTGCCTGAACTGTCATGGTCCGACTTTTGGGGTCTATTTCTTCAATCTTATTCATTTTTTCCATGGAGATGACAATCTCTTGTCCGTCTGTCATTTCTGTACTACCCACTAAATTGGTCAATCCACCATGTACGACAACTGGTTGGTTATGTGCATGGCATATTTTTAAAATTTCAGAGACTTCGGAAGTAGTACGCGGTAAGAGGACGGCTAGGGCGTTTAATGGTTGGTCCATTCGCCAAATATGGGTGTATCGTTGCCTTAAGGCTTCCCCTGTTAAAATCAGTGTTTTCCCAATTTTTTTTTCTAGTTCAACTACAATTTTAGACGCCATTACTTCAAAAAATTTAAATAAAATGTGGGCTAAAAGTAAGAATTATTCTTTAGGTTTGAAACCATAAGTTTACTCTGGGGTCGATATTTTATGCTTTCAACCATAGCAGTCAGGCTAAGAGATTATTGACCGAAAAGCAGGAGATACTTTGAAAGTATCTCCTGCTAGGGGAAGCCTAGAAAGCGATACTTTCAAAGTATCTCTTTCTTTAACCTGACAGCCTTTCAGCTTAAAATCAATATTCCTTACGTTTTCAACGTAATTAACTAAAAAAAATAGCCAAATCAAATCGTTAGCTTGATGGCTATGGTTTGAAACCTAATAAACTATATTGACTGATTTCAAAGTCGTATAATTGTAAATCCCAACTTTACCTAATTCTCTGCCAATTCCAGATTGTTTATACCCACCAAGTGGCAAAGCAGGGTCAGACCGAACAGGAGAATTCACATAAACAACGCCCGCTTCCAATCTATTCACCATAGCCATAGCCTTTGAAATGTCTTTTGTCCAAACGGTCGCTGCCAAACCTAGTTGACTATCATTGGCTAAGCGCAAAGCATCTTCCATATCATCAAACGGCACAGCAGCCAATACAGGACCAAAAATTTCTTCTCTAATAATGGTTTTTTCATTATCCACGGAACTAAAAATAGTTGGTTGTAAGAAATATCCTTTATCTAGTGGATTTTTAGTCCCCCCAGAGATTAATTTTGCGCCTTCTTCCATTCCTGAGTCAATATACTTACATACTTTTTGTAAATGGCTTTTGGAAACCAGCGGACCTAATTGTGCTGTTTCATCAAATCCATGAGAGATTTTCATTTTTTGAGCGGCATGGCTAATATCTGTTAGTACTTTATCGTATACTTTTTTCTGGATGTAAACTCTTGACCCTGCCACACAAACTTGCCCTTGATTTCTGAAAATTCCAGCAGCAACACCGTTAGCTGCAAAATCCAAATCAGGTGCATCATTAAAAACGATAGCGGGTGACTTTCCACCAAGTTCTAGCGATATATCCGTTATATTTTCTATGGCTGCTCTGCCAATAATTTTACCAGTATAGGTCGAACCAGTGAAGGTTATTTTTTTGACATCTTTGTGAGCAGTTAAACTTGCACCAGTTGTTCGACCATCTCCAGTAACGATATTTAATACACCCGGTGGCATTCCAGCTTCCATAGCTATTTCAGCCAATAATAGCGCTGATAAAGGGGTTTCCTCAGAAGGTTTTAAAACAACTGTACAACCTGCTGCTAAGGCTGGTGCAATTTTCCATGCCGCTATAGAAATCGGAAAATTCCAAGGAACAATGGCCGCAACCACCCCAATAGGTTCTCTTTTTGTAAAGGCAAAATTTTGTCTACCTCCTTTTTGTGGTTGGGAAATATCCAAGGTTTCACCTTCAATCTTTGTGGTCCAACCAGCATAATAGCGAAAAGTTTTTGCGGCACCACCCACATCAGAAGACCGAGCATCTTTTATCAACTTACCATTTTCTAAAGTAACCAATTGAGCAAGAGATTCTGAATTTTCGGCAATCAATTCAGCAAACCGATAGAGTATTTTTTCTCGGTCATCGGGACTCATTTTACGCCAGTCGCTGGTATGATGAAAAGCATTTTTTGCCGCCAAAACTGCTTTATCCACATCTTCGGTTGTTCCAACTGCTATTTGTCCAATTTCTTCTTCAGTAGCAGGATTAATCACCCCAATTTGTTCCTCACCAATACTATTTTGGTAAGTCCCATTGATAAAATGCTGGTGTTTTTTTTTAGTTAAAAACTGTGTTAAACGATTAGTTAGTTGGACCATTTATAATTCTTTTCCTTTTACTAAAAAAGTGGTTTTAATAGAAGCTTCTTTTAAGTGCATAAATGCCTTTCTTCTTTCATCTTTAAGAAAATTATGAAAATCCATTTCAGAATCAAAAGAAATGAAATGTATCTCATAAGGTGCTGGTCCATGACAAGCAATTAGACTTTCTTTTGTCGGTCGAATTCTATAAATAACCCGACCACTGTAATCACTCATTAAAGGAATAGCAAATTCCTCAAATTCATTAAATAATGCCTCTTTTCCTGCCTGTAGGAAAATTATCATTGTTAGGTAAATCATTTTATTCAATATTTTTAAAACCGTACAAAGAAAACAAGAGTAGAGATTAGAGAGTAGAGATTAGAGATATTTTGGGTTAAAAAGCAGAATATATAACTTTTAAAGTCCAAAATGTTCCAGTATAACTATAATCAAGTCTCTATTCTCTGCTCTCTATTCTCTATTCTCTATTCTCTATTCTTAAAAATTAAGTCAAATACCATCTATCAACAATAGCATCAATTTCCTCCATACCATCATATTTTTGTCTTAAAGCTGCGGCATATTCGTTCGCCACTTTTTCAGATGCTGCTATACTTCCTGTGTTATGTAAATCCGCTTCATTTTCAAAATTCACTTTATAAATTTCGTTGATGTGTAAAGGGGTAAAATGTCGATGTTGAAGAATTTTTCCAAAAACAAATTCATACACTTTAGGGTCATAGGGTGGTTGCCCCTCCATTGGTATATTTTT
The DNA here is from genome assembly GCA_938010785.1 of uncultured Saprospiraceae bacterium. Classification (GTDB taxonomy): domain Bacteria; phylum Bacteroidota; class Bacteroidia; order Chitinophagales; family Saprospiraceae; genus JAFMDF01. Next base: position 4,493 of record CALLVC010000587.1, on the reverse strand, counting down.
GCCAAATTCATTGGCAATACCACAAATCATTTTCCAAAGTAACAACATAACCGAAGGTTTTGCCCCCATCCAAGTTTTGGCATCTTCGGCAACCTGCTTTTTCCTATCGGCTTCAATTTTTGTTCTCACTTTTTTAGAAGGAATTGGAATGAGCATTTGAAATGCGTCGCTTTTAAAAAAATCTTCTAAAACTTTATCTGATTGTAGCTTTGCCAATTCAATAAATCGGTGGCCAACTAAGGGCGCTTCGATTAACAATAAATCTCCTTGTTGATGCTCTGCTAACCAATTTTTTATGGTATCTAATAACCAAGCTCCTACACTTAATTTCACCCCATTATGTACCTCATCATTTTCAATTGGATAGTGTTTGGCAATTTCTTTAGTTTCAAAAGATTTTCGAGCAACATCCCATTGAATCACCGTGACCTTTTTCCCTTTTGCTTTTGCGATGACCTGAAATTGATTAATGTATAAACTTTTACCAACACCTGGAAGTCCAGTAAACACGACGGCTTTAGCAGTATTAACTGCATTTTCCAAAATTTTATAAACTGGACTAGTATTTGGAATTATACTTGCTTTTTCATTCATAAGTCCCATTGCTTTTTTTGACCGCAACCCCATTTTAGGTCCATGTTTTTTAAAATAGGCTTCCATCAAAGGTGTTTTTAAGGAAATTGCGTCTTTTAATTCAATAATTTCAATTTGATTAGCGCTCGTATCATAGATGGCAAAAGTTGCTTTTTTCGTTTTTCCAGCGGAGATTTCTCCAGGGTTTACTATCCAACAATCACCTATTTTTTCTTTTTGGATTAGATGCGTGTGTCCATAAAATACTGAATCATATTCCCCAGATTTTGCCATAGGCAAAGCTAAATCTTCGTAGTGAGAAATGAATATTTTTTTATTATCAAATGCCAAAAAATCATACACCTTGGTACTCACGGTTAAGGCACTATTTTCTCTTTTAGCCGCCAGTGTAATTTCTACTTTTTCGCCATCATTATTACCCCAAATCATAAAAACAGGAATGGCTTGAGTCGCCAATAATTTTGCTATGCCACTGTTCATTAAATCTCCCAAACAAATAATTTGTTCAATGTTATGTTTTTCCATTTCTTGCAAGGCAAGAATAAGGTTGTGGAAATTTTCGTGAATATCGGAAATGATGGCTATTTTCATTTATCGAACTTTAGCTAGTGCTTTAAAACGATTGGTACTTGGTAAATCTGTTCCAATAGGCACTTCAATAATCGTGGGTAGTGATTCTCCTTTGGCATCTTGAATGGCTTTTCGCATATCTTCAAAATTATTCACTTTGACGCCATTTGCCCCAAAGGCATGAGCCATTTTAACAAAATCAGGATTGTGCAAATCAGTAGCAATCACTCTATTACCGTATAGATTCTCTTGCATTTGTCTTACATTTCCAAACAAATTATTATTAAACAATAAGACAATCACACCTATTTTATGCTGGACTGCAGTAGCTAATTCTTGTACCCCAAACATAAAGCCACCATCTCCTACTACAGAAATCACGGGTACATCTGGTTTTGCTACTTTAGCCCCTAAAGCTGTTTGAAAACCCCAACCTAGTGTCCCCATAAATCCTGTGCATAAATAAGTCCGTGGTAAATAAGCATCGTAAACAATCCGACTAGCAAAACCCACTTGAGTCAATTCATCGACTAAAATACCTTCATCCGGCAGTTCTTCTCGAATCGTTTTTAAGATAGTCGATTGTGGTTCTAAATAGGCGGTTTGCTCCTTCCATGCTTTTCGAAATTCCCGCATTTCCATTTTTCTGGAAGGATTAGGTGCGGTGTATTTTGGCAATTCTTCTAGAATGGCTTGAATAGCCATCGAAGCATCAGCAGTAACACTCAAAGTTGGTTCAACAATTCGATTGTGCGCAGTTTCATCAATATTAATACTGATAAATTTTAAATCTTTATCAACGCCCCATTTACTTAAAGGCATTCTGACGTGACTACCAATTCCTATGACGACATCTGCTTCTTTCCATAGCGCATGGGCTGCTGGAACTGGGAAGCTCAAATAATGATTGCTTGATAAAATACCTTTTCCTGTTCGGTAAGCAAAGGTGGGAGCTTGTAAATATTCTGCCAAGGCTTGAACCTCTGAAGCAGATTCCATTGCACCACTACTTACAAAAATTAAAGGATTTTTAGCTTTGGCAATTAGTTGAACAGCAGCGTCTATTTTTTCTTCATTTACGGATACAGGGCGAGCCTGAGCTTTTTGGTAATCTGAAAAGTCAACATCCATTTCTTTTTGCAAAACATCCATAGACACTTCAACGCCAACTGGTCTAGGACGGCCATTATGTAATTGATGAAATGCTTCCGACATAATCCTTGGAATATCTGTTGGAGAAGTAGCACGTTCTGCCCATTTTGTCAACTGACGCTGAATCGCTAATTGGTCAGGAATTTCGTGTAATACGCCTCGGCCTTTACCTTGCGCTTTTTGTGGAATTTGTCCAACCAAAGAAAGTACTTTGGCATTAAGTCCCCAAGCGGTAGCCAACGCAGCAGAACTATTTAAAAAGCCTGGTCCCGGCACAATATTGCAAACGCCAACTTTTCCCGAAGCCAAATTATACCCCAATGCCATATAGCCAGCGCCTTGTTCATGACGGGTATGAATAACACGAATTTCCTCTTTATAGTCATACAAAGCATTGTACAACCAATCATTTTGAACACCAGGAATCCCGAAAACGGTGTCCACTCCTTCTTTTATTAAACTCCTAACTACTGCTTGTCCTCCTGTTAATTTCATTGTTTTACCGATGTTTTGTCCTTATGATATGGGACGTAGATTAATAATATTGGTTTTATACTAGCGTAGAAAAAGTGGTTTTGAATGTTAATCCTAACCGCCAAACTTGTCTGAATGGAATGGGCAGGTTAATTGAGGTTGCAATTTTATCGGTTAATTTCCAATTTAAAATCTCCGATTAAAATACGGAGTTATAATCCCAAAGGGATTAAACAATAATAACACCGTATCCAATGCGGTGGAAGTGATAGAATAGGATGCCCCAACCCTAAAAGGGTTGAACGTAAAGTATTGATATTCAACTCTTTCAAGGTTGGGAATTTGAACATTTTTGCAGTCACCCCCGCATTTTCCTGCCTGCCGGCAGGCATGGCATACGGGGTTATTAACGTTCAACCACTTCGTGGTTAGAGGTCAACAGTTTATCCGTATGAGGATAAACTTGCAGTCCCAAACTTGTCCTTAGTTTACCCCGACATTAGGGGGGTATTGGGATTTATTTGGCAGGTTCAATCTATACTGAGAATCAGCCAAATAAATTTGGCGATTACATCCACTTTTCATCAGTTAATAGCTCCTAAAGGTCTAACTTCCGCACCTGTTATTCCAGTAACTTTATCTCCTAAAATTTGTCGAATACTATCTGCTTTTACTTGGAGTGTTTCAACAATTTCTGGATGTTGATTCGCTACATTAAGCAATTCTTTTTCATCATTAATTAAATCAAATAAAGCTAAATTAGTACTAATTTTTTCATAAGCTGCCAATGCACCATTTTCTCCACCTGCTTTGCCATTTAAGGAATTAAAACTATGAGGTAAAACTAATTTCCAACGGTCAGTCATTACCGCTTCCAATTGGTTTTTATTCATATAGAAATAATAAGCGTCATGTGCCATCATCTTATTTTCCCCTTTTAACTGAGCAAAAATATCTTTTCCATCAATTTTTTTACTAGGTAATTTAGCATTGGCAATTTTAGCAAAAGTAGGCAATAGGTCAATACCATTTATGGGCGTATTAATGACTTGACCTGCGGAAATTTCCTTTGGATATCGAACGATTAATGGAGAACGAATACCTCCTTCATAAGACGTTTCCTTTCCTTCCTTTAAACCACCCGTTGAGCCGCCATGATTTCCATAGGCAATCCACGGACCATTATCAGAAAAGAAAAGGACTATCGTATTTTCAGCTAATCCATTTTCTTTTAACGTCTTCATCAATTCCCCCGTAGACCAATCAAGTTCCATCATCACATCCCCATACAATCCTCGTTTGGATTTTCCTTTGAATCTATCCGCCACATAAAGTGGAACATGCGGCATTGGGTGGGACAGCACTAGAAAAAATGGATTTTCCTTGTTTTTATTAATAAAATCAATACTTTTTTGCGTCAATAAGCCAGTCATCTCTTGCTGAATCTTTTCATCAACGGTATCAATTGTAGTCGTATTTTCAATTAAAGGTAAAGGCGGAAAAGTATAATCTTTTCTAGGATTCAAAGGCCACATATCGTTAGAGTAGGGGATACCAAAATATTCATTGAATCCTTGATTAGTGGGTAAAAATTCAGGGTGATGCCCTAAATGCCATTTTCCAAAATAAGCAGATTGATAACCTGCTGGTTTTAATATATCTGCAATGGTTTCCTCTGAGGGATTTAGGCCAGTTGTAGAATG
>CALLVC010000586.1 GCA_938010785.1 uncultured Saprospiraceae bacterium | reverse complement strand
TCTGGAGACTGAAAATATCGGTTGAGTGCTATACGGCATCCGACCTAGAGTATGAAGAAGTGTAAGCTTCTGAACCACTTTAGTGGATGGGATGCTATAGTAACCGTTTTATCTGTGTATTTTTCAAAGAAAAATCAGTGTCGAATCCTATCTAGCTGGGTAGGTTCATTTTTGCCACTTCCCTTAATTTTAAACTTTTCATATGAATTCGAATTTTGTAAAAAAACTATTTCCTTTTTTAATAATTGGCTTTTGTCTAATAGGATGTACAGACACCAATAATAATCCTTCATCCGCTCCTGCAATGAAAGAAAAAGAATACACTACCCTTTTATACGTCGGCACCTACACCAAAACCGAAGGCCATGTAGATGGTCAAGCCGATCGGATTTATATCTTAGAATTGAATAATCAAACTGGAGCGTTAACGCCTTTGGACACTATTCCCAATACGATTAACCCTTCTTATTTAACGGTGCACCCAAATGGAAAATATTTATATGCCGTCAATGAAATTGCCACCATTAGAAAACAGCAGTGTTGTCCTGAGTTACCCATATTTTGGTACCTACGGCACCTTTTTCTAATAATTCCCTATTTGTGTGCATACGATAACGTCTAAAGACTTTGGAACCCGACAGGCTAAAGCATATACTACCAATGTATTACCTATAATATTTCGCTTCGTTCTTTATTTGCCAAACTAACCGCTAATTCTTCCTGTACCGAAGCAACAACTTCTTCTTTCTTTAACAACTCCGCTGCTTTCTTTTTGCCTGCTAATGAACGTAATCTTCGTGGATGTCTTGCTAAAGATTTATCAAAAACAGCTAAGGCTGCTGCCGCTTTATCATTGTCTAATAACCATTCTGCATAAGCTTCATGGACGGGTTTCAAGATACTTGGCGGTCCAAAAGAATAGCTTAGTTTTTCATCTAATGCTGTTCCTTTTTCAAACCATTCTTGGGCTCCCTCCATATCTCCTTTTAGGGTCGCTAAATAAGCAGCTAGTTCCATTTCCATCACGGTTGCCATATCTATTTCTAATTGGTTAGGTGGTTTGCTGGCATAGCCGCCTGCACTGCACATAGCAAAACCTGTGTCCCCAACTAAGTTCTGTGCTTTTTTGCGTCTTTTGGTCATTTCTGCCACAATTTCGGTTAGCTTTTGCTCATCTTTTTGCTCATAAGCTACCCGACCTGCTAAGAAAGAATGGCCCGTTTTTTTAATCAAATTCAAATCACTCACATCTACTTCTAAAGCTGCCCATTCATCATCCCAAACATCTCTTTCTACCATTTGTGCACCTTTCATCGCTAATAAATAGCCTCTTGCTTTTTTATCTGGAACAGCTTCTTTGTAGCGTACCATATCTTTTAAAATCTGGTCCGCTTTATCAAATTCTCCTCTTTGTAAAAATCCATATTGTAACCAATTGAAGGCATGGTAACTTCTTGCATCATCTTTTAATCCTTTTCTTTCCATCCGTTTGACACTGGCATTCCAAGAGGCGATATTAGAAGTGACGACATCATCCCAACGACCTAATGCCACATATATATGCGATGGCATGTGTAAGGCATGTGCGGCATCAGGGGCCACTTTGGCATAACTATCCGCCGCCGCTTTGGCTAAATGGGCGTGAACTGGGTCGTCGTAAGAATGGATTAAATAGTGCAATGCCCCGGGGTGGCTTGGATTTTCTTTGATGATGCCTTGTACGATTCTTGCACTTTTATCATACAAGTCAGCATCTCTCCCATTTCTAGAGGCCCCTAAAAGAGAAATGGCATAGAAAGCCGAAATTTCATTATTATCAGGATATTTTTGCGTTAAGCTTTCTAAAAATTGATTATACGCTAGGTCTCTTTCATATTTTGTGCCTGCTCCAAAAAGGATGTCTAAGGATTTAAAAAAGTCTTTTTGTAAATCCGTTTCAGCCAATTCTATTCTTTCGGCTGCCGTGGGGGCTAATTTATTTAAAGCCGCCAATGCTTTTTCTTTTTCTTGTCGTTGCCAAAGCGAATGATTGTAACTCATGGCTTCTCCCCAATAAGCCATTGCAAAAGTACTGTCTAGTGCTTGTGCTTCTAAAAAGGCAGCACGGGCATCTTCGTATTCAAAACTATGCAGTAATAATAATCCTTTTTCAAAAGCGGGTTCTGCTATACTATTGCCACTTACGTCAAAAGCAATATCACCTAATTTGGAAGTTGTTTTTTCTTCATCAGTCTTTTGTGTGTTCACACAAGACCATAAGCTACATGCTATAAAAAGGAACAGCCAGTTAAATTTTGAAATTTGCACGGTTGATGATTTTTAAATAATGAAATAAAGGGCTTTCTCATAAAATTTTTAAGCTAGACGTTCCTAACAATTTTTTCCGTATCGAACGGAAAAAATTGTAAAAAGGGTTTTTAAAGGGTGAGCTAAAATGGATTTTCAAAGAAAATCCATTTTAGCTCACCCTTTAAATCCCCTTTTTTGATTGATTAGGACTCTGCCTGTCCCGAATTTATTTCGGGAATGTCCTAATCAATCAACATTTACTTGAATGTTCTGTTTTTATGAGAAAACCCTTCAAATGTTACTTAATCAAGAGTTTTCTTATAAAAATGAAAACACCTCCCTTTTTTACAAACCCGCCAGATTACTAGACGGGCTGGTTTGTTAGGAACGCTTAATATGGAAATTTTGTAAGAAAACCTTTTTATGTAATCCTTTGCTTTTAAACGGTATTTTATCAGAATAGTTCAAATTTTTGTAGTAGTTCGCTTAGTTCATTGTCGGATCAACGGCTTTAATCACCTCGCTTAAAAATCCATTCGCATCATATGCTGCACCTTGATTCAATCCCATTCTCACGACTACTAAATCTTTTGATGGAATAATGTAGACATATTGACCTTCAAACCCATTACAAGAATATAAATCAGTTGGAACATCCTTATAGGCGGAGTGGTTATGGTTGTGCCAAAAATGGCCACCATAGATACCTCCACTATGTGCTGCTGGTTGACGGGTAAAGTTCACCCAACTGGTGTCAATCAATTGCTCGCCAAACCAATTGCCTTCGTTTAAATATAAGAGCCCAAATTTTGCCCAATCTCTTGGGGTTGCATAACCATACGAAGACCCTATATAATTTCCTGATTCGTCCGTTTCTAAAACCATGGAATGCATCCCGATTTTTCTAAAAAGACGTTCGTGTGGAAATTTTAAATAGTCTTGTTGAGTATCAAATTGCTGACGAATTATCCCTGCTACTAAGTTTGTTGTGCCACTGGAGTAATACCATTTTGTACCGATAGCGGTATCCAATGGGTTGGTGACAACTTCTTTGACAATGTCTTCATTCATAAACAACATCTTAGTGACATCTGATACTTCCGCATAATTTTCTTCGAAGGCTAAGCCACTTTGCATCTGTAACAAATCGTTTAGGGTGATTTTACTGCGTTCATCGGTCCAACTGTCGTATAATTGATTATCCGTAAGCTTCAATTTACCGTCTTTCACTAACATCCCCACCAAGGTGCTGGTGATACTTTTATTCATCGACCAGCCCAATATTTCTGTATCTTTATCAAAACCATTGGCATACTTTTCTGCAATGATACTATCTTTATAGACAACGACAACTGCTCTAGTTTTAATGCTATCCATATTTAAAGAGGCATCAAATACACTATTGACCGCTTGGTCTAGAGCAGCATAATCTACTCCTTTGATTTTGGTAGGACTAACACTTTCTCCTATAGGCCATTCCCCTTCAGTATTTATCTTTTGCTGAGGTAGGTCGAGCTTTATTTGATAGTCGTCTTCTCCATCTAATAAAATACAACCTAAATTTTCTCTATAAACGGCTGTTTTACTTCCTAATCCAAAAAGCGTAGCTGTTGCACTTTTGGTTTCTTCATCAATCACCGTGCTAGTCAAATTAAGCGGAGACATCCTTAAATCGTCCTTTTGAATACTTGCTTGTGTCCGACCTGCTATAAAATGACAGCTACACATTTTTTTAGCAGCATATCCCGTACCTATTGGAATCATAGGATATACTGTTAAATAAAAATACATAGCGGCGAAACCAATAATTGCTCCAAGTAGAAATGATATTTTTTTAAACATGATTGAAATTAGTTAATTTTAGGGAAAAAAGTGCTTCTTACTTTCAAAAGTAATATTTTTTGAAAAAAGCTTAACTAAATCAATTTCCTAATAAATTTCATGTTCCAAATAAAAAAAATAACGACATCTGCAAAAACTTACCTCAATCAGTTATTTGAGATAAAACCTACCTTTGACAGATTCAATCAAAAGAATGATATCTTCAATCGTTCTATGTGGGATGACAAAGTGAATCCTAAAAATTTTTATGTTAGTTATGACATCACCAATTATAAACCTAAAAAATCTAAAGGGTTTGACCATTGGGATTATGCTTTGCGAAATGCTAGTTGGCATCTGACTGATGTGGTTGGAGAAATGACTTTTCCCGAAACGGGTAGGGTAGAGGGATTTACGGATTATTATACCACGCAAACTCAAGGCCCTAAGACGAAGGCGGTCTTGCCTTCGCCAGAAGAAACGACTCATCGAGTGAAAAAAGCCGCAGAGATGTTAGGAGCAGGGATGGTTGGTATTTGTGAATTGGATGAACGATGGGTGTATTCTCATAATTTTAGTCGGAAAAGTCAAGCTCCTAAAAAATTAGACCTTCCCAAAAATATAAGCCACGTTATTTTATTGATTTTACCAATGGATTATGAACTGAGCAAAACAATTCCATCTGCATTGGGTGGTTCAACGACTGGTTTAGGCTATGCTGCTAGTTTAAGCGTAGCTACTGGTTTGGCACAGTTTATTACCAACTTAGGATTTGAAGCGATGGCATCTTTAAATGATACCGCTCAGAGTATTCCGATGGCTATTCAGGCAGGATTGGGAGAATATGGACGAAATGGTTTATTGATTACCCCCAAATATGGTCCCAATGTTCGGATTGCTAAGGTATTTACCGATTTACCACTAATTCCAGACCAACCAATTGAATTTGGGGTTAAACAATTTTGTGAGACTTGTAGAAAATGTGCAGACGCTTGTCCCGTGAAAGCCATAGATAAAGGAGCTGCAAAAGATACACCGCCTAACTTTTCTAGTCACTCTTTTATTAAAAAATGGACGGTTAATGCAGAGCAATGTTTTAAATTTTGGGTAGGTATGAATACCGATTGTGCAATATGTATACGAGTTTGTCCTTATAATAAGGATTACACAAAGTGGTGGAATAGATGGGGTATTAGATTAGCGAATAGCCCTTTGCGGAGACTCATGCTTTGGTTGGATGATAAATTGGGCTACGGACAGCGACAATCGGCTAAATGGTGGTGGGCTTGGACAAAAGAAGGATAAAAAAGTTTACTTCTTTATAAAGGGTTTTCTTATGAAAATGAAATACCTTTAAATCCCCTTTTTACAAATTTTGCCATTCGAAGTGGCAAAATTTGTTAGGAACGTCTTGCAAAGAAATTTTTATAAAGAAAAGTCTACTTCTTTATAAACGACTGTCTTTTAGGATGCTATAGAAGTATTAACATAAGTGAAAATTCTACTGCCAATAAGCGACAAAACGGTAACTTTTACTTGAAAACAAGGTTTTTTCATAAATTTAATTGCATTTATTGTTACTATCTCCTACTTTTACGTCTAATATTTGGAATGTTTAATTGCTTCATCCCAAAGCTTTTAAAAATTCGGAAAAATATTTATTTCATTTTCCCAGAACAACGACATCCATGAACAGAACAAACTTTACACTGTATTCCCATTGCAGGAATCCAATCCCTAGGATTCTATCTAGCAACAACAATTCACCACTCAATTTTGTGTATTTCTTTCATTCTATCTTTGATAGAATTGGCATACCTATTTTGTTTGGTTCTTCCCATTTCCCCCTTGATTTAGGAATAATAAATACATATTAGCATAAATAGTGACATTTATTTGCATCAATCTGAAGTGATTTGGCGTAAACATATGATGATTTGGCGTAATATTTGCTAAATTCAATTACATTTGCACCAATTGTTACTAATCAACTGATAATTAAGGACTTTTATATTATTATGTATAATATATTTCACCCAGTTACTACCCGAGATATTACTTACCTGCATAACACTGCAATGTATTCCTATTGCTGGATGACATCTTATTTAATTAAACATTTATTCATTTTTAGCTATTTTAGTGCCCATAAAATATATCGAAATTGCTAAAAATATTCTTTAAAGACATTTTTCACTTTCCCATGTTAATAGTGAATACCAAAAACCGTAATATGCCGCACCCATTACATAATTTCAAAATTAATGGTAAAATGAAGTATTTTACTAATACCTTTTTGTGCCCTAAGATAGCTAGTCTAAAGGTTAAAACGCCTTTGTTGATTTTGTTCTTATTCTTTGCTATGATAGCAGGAAATAATAAAGCATTTTCACAATGTTCAATTACGTTTAACCCCAATCTAAGTCCTGACACTATTAAGCTCACACTTAATACCGCAGGAGTCACTAATTTAAATCACAATGCATTATTTGGGATTTTTGTTGGTTCCTCTTCTGCTAGTTGTGATACTGTTTTAATTTTTAATCCTGCTACTAATGGTATCATTTCTAACAATGATACCATGTTTACTTGTAGTGATATTGGAGTTCATTCGTTTCAATTGGCTATTGCTGATGGTGACGAATATTTCAATACTCCTGATTTAGATACTATAAGTAATAAGGTTTCTGTATTCGTCAAAGTTGTAGATGAAAACCCGCCTTCTTTAGAAGTTACTCCTAGAGATACTGCATTAAATTGCCTTTGGCTTCCAGCTGTAGATTCTTCTTTTTGTCAATTTACGGTCACGGAGAATTGTAGTGGTCAAGTAATAGATACTTCCTATACAGATACGCCACTAAATATTGCACAAGGTGATACAGTTCAGACAATTCAACGTTTATGGACTGTTTCTACGATGAATGATGGAATTGCTACGGACACTCAATATATACATATTAGAGATACTGTTGATGCATTTTGGGATACAACAATGATTCAGAGCATCGTGTCAGCAGATTCTACCCAGTTGCTTACTGATAGTTGTCTTGTAGTACTTATAGATACTTCAAGTAGTCTTGGAAACCAGCAATATAATTTTTATCTAAGTAGTTTCCTTCCTACAGCGATTGATTCTTGTTTAGGAGCCTTGTCCGCAACTCCTGTAGTTACTCTAGTAGATACAGATACGATTGCATCAGCAACGGGATGTACAGATACTATAAGATTGACTTACAACGCTGTAGATGGAGTTGGAAATTCAACTGGTACAGGCCCAGGGAGAGGAAATTTTAAAGTCTCTTTGGTAATGGAAGATACTACCGCTCCTGAAATTATTGAAATGCCACTAGTTGGTGTTAGTTCTGTATTTCCTCAAGGTATGGGAATGATAGATACTTTCTTAGTATATGTGGATAGTGGTATGTGTACTAAGACATTTTTAGCAGATGAAATTGATATACAAGTTAGAGATTCTGTTTCGTTAGATTCTGTTGGGTATAGATGGAAAGTAGAATCTTTTCCTGCTAACGGAGCACCAGTTTCATCCCTTTCTGGGGCGTCATTTACTTCAAATGACACCGCTGCTACTGGACCGTTTGTAATAGGAGACCATATCGTAACTTATATCTATCAAGATTCCACTTGTGGTGGAGCACCTAATGTAGATTCTCTGCAGTTTATGTTAAAAGTGCGTACATGGGAGCCGATTCTTACAGCGGGTATTGACGCCACTAACCCACAGATTCAGCAAGTAATTCCGGGAGTAGACACGACAATTGTGTTTTTTAGTGAGCCTAATGATTGCGGAATTAATATTGATTCAGCTGCTCTTAGAATAATCGCACAAGATACTTTTGAAAACGATACGATTATTTATCGATGGAAGATTAAAACATTGGCAGGTACGAATATTGCGAGTGGCAGTACACCCACGGATACTACCTCTAGTGCAACTGGTGCTTTTGATGCTGCTTCCAACGATGCTGCTTTATTCTACCCTGTAGGATTACATGAATTGACTTACATGTTTAGAGATACTTCTCAAAGTGGTTGTTTTAATGTAGACTCTATTAAATACTTGATTTCAGTAAGAGATACAGGTATGACTGCTATTTCTATGTTCCCAAATGCTGCTCCTTTTGGCACAAGCACTTCTCTAACCGTTGATGCAACAACTAGTGAGTGTACAGAATCTATCTCTTTTGATGAGCCTACTGCTACAAATTTCATGACTTGTCAAGGTGCAGCTGCTGGAGTTACAATAGATAGAATTTTCGTTTCTGGACCAGACCCTGATGTTTTTGATGGAAAGCCTGTAGTTGATTTAACTGGAAATGATAATTTAACGGCTACTTTCCCTGTTGGAACAACCGTTTTCCGATATGTATTTACAGATACTATTGGTACTTCTGATTCTATAGACTTAACCGTTACCGTTACAGATTTAGAAAGCCCAACGGCTGGTTGCCCTGGGCCGCAAAGCATCATACCAGATGCTAGCTGTGTGGCTACTCTACCAGATTATACCACTTTATCTGATGATAATTGTGAACTGGATACGGTACAACAATTCCCAGCAGTAGGTGCAACGATTATGAATGATACGATTGTGACGATTGTTGCAATAGATATATCTGGGAATACAGATACTTGTAGATTCCCTGTGACTATTACTGCTGTTGCTCCTGTCCCTCAGGTTGCACTGGTGGATACGACGACAGAATGTACGGACCTGGTTCTTTTTGCACCTATAGCAGATGTTGATTGTAACACCATCGTGTATGGAATTCCATTATCTGGTGGTGGAGTTGATTTAATGACCAGCCCTCCATCTTATTCTTTTTCTGGTACAGTTAATACCAATGCTACGGTGACTTGGTTGTTTAACGGTTCGGGAGGTACTTTTTCTACCCAATCTCAAACAATTAGCTACGCAGCCGATACGACGCCACCTGTGACTAGTGCTACTAACTTGACCGTTTCTTTGGACTCTTTAGGCATGGTTACTTTTACGCCAGCAAGTTTAGGGATTACCGCAACAGATAATTGTTCGGCTGATTCCGATATTATCATTACAACAGATATTTCTTCTGCCACTTGTGATACGGTTAATGGCTTTATGGTATTGAAAATTTACGCAGAAGATGAAGCTGGAAATATAGATTCTACACAGACGATTACGGTTAATATAATAGATAATAGACCTCCAGATTTTATTGGCGTACCTGCCGATACGATGTTGTCTTGTGGTGCAGCAGTACCTTCATTACCAAGTATTCAAATTAGAGATAATTGTACTTCTTTAGTAGATTCTATTTTGATTGATACGGTTTCTACAAGATTGTCAACATTGACGCCTAGAGATTCTGCTTATTATAATTATGATTTAAAATATATATGGACGGCTACGGATGACCAGAATAATACCTCAAAAGATTCTGTAGTTTATATGTTTAGAGATACAGAAGCACCAGTGATACCTTACGTTAACCCATTACAGGTAGGTTCTTCACCTGCTGCGGTTAATTGTTCTGCCAACGTAAGCTTAAATTTATTAGGTGATATTACAGAGAATTGTAGTGATACGGTATTTATAGCAGTTGATTTTACGCCAACTAATGGGATAGAAGATTTCATTGATACTACAATGGTTAATTTGACCATTCCAATGGGCAGTACTTCTATTATTATCAGAGCTAGAGATGTTGTAGGCAATGAAGCTAAAGATACTTTAGTTATTGAAGTCGATGACCAAACAGCACCAAGACCTGTTTGTGTGCAATCAGTTTCTGTAACGATTAATCCTTTAGGTTTTGTTAAGCTTCAACCTTCAGATATTAATCTAAATTCTTCGGATAACTGTACGGCCAATTCAGATTTAGTTTTCACCTTAATTGGTAGAGATAGCTTCACTTGTGCAGATGTTGGACAAACCTTTAGTATTGAATTGATGGTGACAGATGAAGCTGGTTTGTTTGCAAGTTGTCAAGCAAATGTTTCTATTGATGACTTTACAGGTTCTGGTACTTTTAGTTGTCCTGCTAATGTGACGATTGATTGTTCTCAATACTCTCAGTCAACTGTTTTCGGTTTCCCAACCGTCATTGATGTTTGTGGTGATAGTAGCGCACTTACTTATGTAGATGCGATTGTTCCTGGTGGAGGTGGCGCTTGTCGAATTGTTCAAAGAACTTGGACGGCGACCGATGGTTTTGGAAATGCGACTAGTTGTACGCAAATGATTAATTTACTAGATACCATTGCGCCAACATTCCAAGTTGCTTACACAGATACTATTGTTAGCTGTATTGATATGGCTATTACAGCAGATTCTGTGCTTGTACAGGATGATTGTGCTGCATCTTATATGGTGGGTGCAACAGCAACGACCACTATTTCTGGTGATACTATTATTATAACTAAAAACTGGACGGCTACCGACGGTTGTCAGAATATCGCAATGACGCAAGTCATTAAAGTCTTAGACACCGCCGCACCAACGATTGCTGTTCAAGCACCAGCGCCTGCTACCATGGTTGGAGATACGCTATTCTTTAATACTAGCGACTTTGTGCCAGATTCTTGTGGTGTCTTAGTTTCCTTAAATATTGCTAGCTACATTACTGATTGTAACAGTAATTTAGGATTGGGTATCAATTTAAATGGTGTAGATACGAATGCAGTTGTTTGGTCCAATTACTTCCCTGTTGGTAGAACAACACTTATTATTGGTGCAGCAGATGCTGTTGGAAATGTGACGACTAAAACAGTCTATATTGATGTAAGAGATACTTCTGTACCTACGATTGTTTGTGTTGGAAATAGAACGATTTCTTTAGGAACTGGCGGAACGGGCGTCTTACAAATTAGTGATGTCTTTAGTAGTGCTACCGATAATTGTGATGGCGCATTAACTATTGCTGCTGCTACACTTTCTCAATCAACTTTTGATTGTACGGATTTAGGTTTACAATCGGTCACTCTAAGTGTCGTAGATGCAGCGGGTAATATTGGTACTTGTACCGTCAATGTAGACGTAATCAACGGAACAGGAACGAGCATTATTAATATAGCTGCTTCGGCTACTGATGAAACTTTTGTTGGGGCCAATGATGGTACTGCTTCGGTTGCAGTGAGTGGTGGTTCTGGAAATTATACCTATGCTTGGTCTCCAGGAGGAGGAACAACAAGCACGATTACTAACTTAGCACCGGGTGCTTATACCGTAGTTGTAAATGATGCAACTAGTGGATGTATATTAACAGAAACGGTTACTGTAGGAAACGGAGGAACAGTTATTTACACCTTAGGTTCTGGTTCTGGTACTACAGGAAGTATTGTCCAAATACCAGTGACAGTTATGAATTTTGATAGTGTAGCTGGATTTGAGATGCGGTTTACGCTTGGTAATACTGCTGTCGCACAATTTGTAAACGGAAATGAGGCTGGTGGATTTAATTTCCCTGGCTTGACAAGCACAGCTTTCCAGTACCAAAGTGCAGGTGTTCTAGATGTAACTTCTCTTCCTTCTCAAGGTACGACATTACCTGACGGTTCGACGATATTTTTTATTAATGTATTACTTACAGGAACAACGGGACAGACGGTTGCGCTTAATATGACACCATTAGCAGTTGGCGCAACTGGTATTGAAACCACAATTATCCAAAATGGGTCAGCTACTGCTGTGAATTCTACAGGTGGCTCTACTACTATAACTGTTGACATAATGCCTCCTACTGGCGCATCATTTGGTGGCAATATTCATTTAGAAAATAATGTACCATTAGAAAACGTGGAAGTCGTACTTAGCGGAGGTTCAACGGGCGTAGATTCCACTGATGCGGCTGGTGATTATGTATTTAACGTTGCAGCTAGTTCGAACTTGACCGTAACGCCTAATGAAAATAGGTTGCACAATAAAGGATTAACCGTTACTGATTTAGCAATTATTCAAAATCATATCTTGGGTAATACAATGTTGGATTCTCCTTATAAGATGATTGCAGCAGATGTTAACGGCAACGAACGAATTACGGTAACAGATTTAGCGGAAATCCAATCTGTGATTTTAGGTATTAGAAGCGAATTCTTTACTGCGCCTTCTTGGAAGTTTATTCCTGCTGATTTCCCTATCACATTGGCAAATCCTTGGGCGAACCCAATCCCTATGAGTATTTCTGATGTAACTGGAAATAATGACTTTATTGCGGTGAAAATGGGAGATGTAAATCTTACTGCTACTACCGTTAACTTGCAGACAGAAATTGGTGCTACATCGAGAGATATATTCCGATTCGGGGTCGAGGACCGTATGTTGAAGGCAGGCGAAGTCATTGAAGTGCCATTTAAAGCAGACAACTTTACAGATATGTTTGCTTACCAAATGACTATCAACGCAAACCCAGAATACTTGACTTTTGAATCAGCAACTGCTGGCGCTTTGACAGATATTGACGACAATAACTTTGGGTTGACTAATGCAGCGCGTGGATTGATTTCTACCTTATGGTATGCGACGGAACCGCTAAATATTGAGCAAAACACCACTTTATTTACGATTTCTTTCCGTGTTAATAAAGGTGGTAAGTATTTAAGTGATATATTACGCGCAAGTTCTGATATGTTGTCTGCCGAAGCCTATGAAGAAGGCGCAGATGCTAAAAATATCAGCTTGACATTTGATAAAAATACTGTGCTTGAAGGGTTTGAATTATTCCAAAATAAACCAAACCCATTTAGCGCTGAAACTACGATTAGTTTTAGTTTACCTAAAGCAAATTCAGCAACCGTTCGTTTCTTTGATTTTAGTGGTCGTATGGTTCACCAAATCAAAGGCGCTTATGACGCAGGGCTGAATAATATAGTCGTTCATAAAAATGACCTTTCTGGTTCTGGTGTGTTGTATTACGAGTTAGCAACACCATCATTTACCGCAAGAAAGAAAATGATAGTACTAGACTAAACGGCACCTAATTTACGGTCTATGGGCGACAATTTTATACTGGAAATTGTAGCCTGTAGACCGTCAATTTTCTACCGTAATTTGCCAAAAATCGATTTTTAAAATGAAGTACCCAGTTCTATTACCGAAAAGAATGCCCGCCATTCGTTCCTACGATGCGTGTGACTTACCATTAGTACGTTTATATCAAAAAAATACGGTTATTTAACTGATTGTAATGTAAAAAATTACCCGATGCTGCTATTGGGTTATTAGACTTAAGTTATAATTCCAGCAGGTGAAATACCTTATAATATGCAAAAGAAAATATCCTTATTCAGTGCCTTCTTGCTAGTTAGTTTTATGCAATTGCTAGCTCAACCCGTTTTAAACATTCCTGCACAAGACATTAATTGTGGTCAACAAATTAGTGTACCTATTACGGTTACTAATTTTGATACTATAGTAGGTTTTCAGTTTTCTATTCAGTGGGACCCCGCTGAATTGAACTATGTTAGTCATTCTACTATCCCTGAATTGGCACCTCCGAAGGGGAATACTAATGTGCTAAATGTGTCTAATGGTTTGTTTGGTTTTGCCTATTTCGACTCTGCTCCGTTGACCAGAATGGATGGCGATAGTGTTATTTTTCTGACCTTCGATGTTGTGGGAAATAATTTTACTACTTCCACTATTAATTTTGTGTCTACTCCCACAGCTATTGGTGCTACCCAGAATGATAACACAGGAATGCCAATTGATATACCATTGGGAATTAATCCGGGGACGTTGACGCTTGTAGATGGAATACCGCCAACTATTACTTGCCCTGCTCCTATTGCAATGACAACTACTGCTGGAAGTAATAGTGTTGCTGTTAGTAATCTGACTCCGATGGTTTCGGATAATTGTGGTGTTGCAGCCCTTACTTATTCTATGACTGGCGCTATGATTCAACTTGATTCTGGCGATGCTAGTGGGCAGTTATTTAATATCGGTACGACCACGGTAACTTATAGAGTTAATGATTTTCAAGGAAATGATACTGTTTGTAGCTTCGATGTGACGGTTACTGCTGGAGACGGCGGTAGTGGTGATGGCAATGGCAATGGCAATAATAATACCTTAACTGTAAATGCAGGTAGTGCAATGACTCCTTGTGGAACAACTATCAATGCACCTATAAGCGTTTTAGGTTTTGATAATATTACCGATTTAAGTTTTACCTATAATTTTGATGCAACGCAGTTTACCTATGCTGGAATTGCTAACTTTAACTTAAACGGTTTAGATATTACCGACTTTGATACTTCTCAAGTTTCAACAGGTATTATTATCTTGAATTGGAGTAATGCGGTTGCGCAAACAGTTGCAGATAATTCGCTTTTATTTAATATTCAATTTACAAGTAATACATCTGTCACAGGTTCTCCTGTTTCTTTGAGTAATATTGCTGCTCAGCAAAATAATGTTAGCATTTCTGCCCAAATGGGAACAGGTTTATTGACCCTTCAAGATAATTCTAATCCAACAATCACTTGTTTGAATGATCAAACTATAGCTGCACCTATTGGTGCTTCACAAGTAGTAGTGAATAATATTGCTGCGAATGCAACAGACGATTGTGGTGCACCAATTATTACCTATTCTCTTTCAGGTGCTACTACAGGTAGTGGAACGGAAGATGCAAGTGGAACTAATTTTCAAGTGGGCGTAACAACGGTAACTTATACCGCAACTGATGGTAGTGGTAATTCCGTAAATTGTTCTTTTACGGTGACTGTTAATGGTACAGCTGCTACAGATTTTACCTTAATTGCACAGAGCACAACTGCTAGTTGTGATGACAATGATATCACGATTGATATTAATGTAGCGGCTTTTGATAGCATTGCAGGGGTACAATTCTCTGTAAATTGGGACCCTTCTATCTTAACTTATGTTTCTAGAGATGAGGGGATTTTTAATAGCTCAAATAGTACGGTCCTTTATGGAGAAAATGATTTAGCAAATGGCAATATTGGCTATGCATGGTTTGATTTTAATGGACAAACTGTTCCTGATGGTACTACCTTATTTACTTTGCATTTTACCTCAGTCAGTGGTGGTACTAGTCCTGTAATTTTTACAGATAGTCCTACACCAATAGAGGTAACTTTGGCACAATCAGGATTGCCTATTATTCCGCGAAATGAAATTATTTTAACAGCAGGTTCTATAACTGTATCTGATACAGAGAATCCAACTATCGCTTGCCCTGCAAACCAAACTATTGCTGTTGGAACAGGGGAGACCTCCGCAGTTGTTAATGATTTAGACCCCTTAGTTTTAGATAATTGTGGTTTGGCTTCGGTTACTTACACCCTAAGCGGCGCTACAACTGGTAGTGGAACGGATTCCCCGACAGGACAAACTTTTAATGTTGGTGTAACGACGATAACCTATATTGCGACTGACGGGGCAGGGAATACCGCTACTTGTTCTAGCACTATTACTGTGGAAGCACCCGGTACGATGACGGTAAATGTGGAGAGTAGCGATGCTATTTGTAGTAGCGAACCACATTGTGTAGATATTACAGTAGATAATTTTGTTAATGGAACAGGTATCCAATTTTCAGTTAATTGGGATGAATTCGTACTGCAATATGAGTCTATCGATTTTAATAAAGGATTAGCTGATATTTTTGCTAGTGATTTTCGATTAGATATAACAAATATCGGAGAGCTTGGCTTTGCTTGGAATGATAATAATTTTGCTGCGCAAACTTTGCCAGACGGTACTGTTTTATTTACTATTTGCTATTCTGTGCTTGGTGCAAGTGGAAATTCTACTATTTCAATAACAGACAATCCCGTATTAAGAGAAGGAACGATTATAACAGGAGGTGTTCCTGTGGGTGTCCCACTAGCGGTTACTAGTGGCCAGTTTTCTATTATAGATAATACGCCACCAGTAGTTGTTAATCCATTTCCTGCTAGTATTACCCAATATGTAGGACCTGGCGCTTGTTCCGTGGTTGGACAATTTACTGCACCTACCTTTACAGATGCTTGTAGCAATAATATAACGGTTGATCCTAGTCATCAAGTGGGTGCTACTTTTCCTATAGGGAATACGACGATTACTTATACGGCAACAGACCCTGCTGGAAATTCTACAGTGGAGAGTACTACCTTGACGGTAATAGACACCATTGCACCTACTTTGATAAATTGTCCTGCTGATATTACGGTTACAGCAGGTGCTAATTGTCAAGCGGTGGCTAATTGGACCGCTCCAACGGCAACTGATAATTGTGAATTAAGAATATTATCTAGCAATGCGCAACCGGGTGCTGTTTTTACAGAAGGGACCAATACGATAACCTATACTGCGGAAGATATTTATGGCAATCAGTCTACTTGTTCTTTTGTCGTTACCGTAAATGGAGTAGCGCCTATTGTTTTTAATAGTTTTCCAGGAGATTTGATTATTAATGCTGCTGACCAACAATGTGGAGCAAATATTGGCTGGTTAGCACCAACGGCATCTGGTGGATGTAATAGTAATACTACTGGTAGCTCAATTATTATCTCTGGTACAGCTGCACCTGGCGATTTCTTTCCTGTAGGGGTGACTACGGTGACTTATACAGCGGAAGATAACACTGGACAATCTATTTCCCAAAGTTTCACGGTGACGGTTATTGACAACCAAGAGATAACGGTTATTTGCCCTACAGATATTGAAATTCAAGCTGACGGAACAGTGATGACGGATGATGGTAATTTTATTAATGCTGTTGTTTCTGATTCTTGTAGTCGATATGTGTTAACTTTTAATGATATAGTTGCTTTTGATAATTGTAGTCCTGTTAGTGTACAACAAACTCAAGGGCTGCCTAGTGGAAGTACTTTCGGTTTTGGTTCGACTATGATGGAGTTTGTTCTATCTGATACCATGGGAAATACTCGAACTTGTACGTTCCAAATAAATATTACAGAAACTAGAGCGATTACCGCCACCACTTTAGATAGCCCAACTTGTGCAGGTTCGGATTTAAGATTATCTGTTAATACATTGGCAGGTGGTACTTACCAATGGACAGGTCCAGGAGGATTTATGGCAAATGTGCAAAATCCAGTCATACCTAATGCGATGACGCAAAATTCTGGAGAGTATGTGGTGAAAGTGACGTCTGATAATGGCTGTACGCTTAAGGATTCTACGATGGTTGGTGTCTTATCTGCACCAACAATTACTGCCTCTGGTAATGATTTGAGTTGTACGGGAGATGCGGATACTATTCGATTGTTTGCATCTGGTGATATTCCAATTCAAGACTATGGATGGACTGGGCCAAGTGGCTTTAGTACAACGGTGCAAAATCCAATTATTCCTAATGCTACGAATGCTGCTGTAGGAATCTATACCGTTACGGGTACTTCTTCTAACGGGTGTTCTGGAACAGGTACGGTGGTTGTGGGAATTTCAGGAATGGTGATGCCTACCTTGATGAGTGATATAGGAACTGGAACTGGTGTGCCAGATACCATATGTACGAACACACCTTTTACACTTACAGGGACCGCTTATGATGGTATTGTGAATTATAGTTGGATTGCTCCTGCTGGTGCAGGATTACCTGCAGATTTAGATTCAAATGTAATTGTAGTTACGCCTACTATAGCTGGTACTTATACTTATGGTTTTTCTGCGGACTTAAATGGAAATTGTCCTGCTGATACTGCTAGATTAACTATAGTGGTTGAAGATGGAACGGGTGATATTACTTTAGGTAGCAATGGGCCATTTGATTGTACGACTAGCACGCAAACGATTGATTTGACAGCTACAGGAGGTATTGATATTGCTTCTTATGTTTGGACTGGCCCCAATGGGTTTACCTCTAGTGACCAAAATCCTAGCTTACCTGCTTCTAACCTAGCTTCAGGCACTTATACCTTAGTCGCTACGGCTAATAGCGGATGTACTTCTACTAAAACAATTGAGGTAATGGTATCCGTTCAAGGCGAAGCGCCAATGGTTACTTTATCAAGTACGGGCACAAATATTTGTGAAGGAGATGCGTTGACTTTTACAGGAGAAGATATGCTTAATGCAACTTATGAATGGGTCGGACCTAATGGATTTACTTCAACAGATAGAGTAGTGACTATTTCCAATGTTACCATAGACGACGCAGGGGCTTATCTATTAAGAACAACTGTAAATGGTTGTACTTCTGCTCCGATGACTGTTGGGCCTATTGTCGTCTTGACGGACCCAGTCGCTACAGATGATAATGTGGATGTAATTAGAAATCAGTCATTGACTTTTAATGTGATTGAAAATGATAATTTGATTCCCGGTGTACCATTTACTATTAATTTGATGTCTGAGCCAGGCTTTGGTACTTTAACTGATGTAGGGGATGGCATTTTTACCTATATACCTTTTACTGATAATTTAGGCGTAGACCAGATTGCTTACGAAATATGTTATGATGATTGCCCTGATTTATGCAGTATGGTAAGGATAATTACTATTCGTATCATAAACGATCCTTCTACTTGTATAGTCCCTTCTCTTATTACTCCAAATGGTGATGGCATGAATGATATACTAGATATATCTTGTGTTTCTAATCCACCAAAAGTAGGTAGTGAACTTATTGTTTTCAATGAATGGGGCTCAGAAGTTTTTCGAGAATCTCCTTATCAAAATAACTGGGCTGGCACTTATAATGGTGAAGAATTACCTGATGGTACTTACTATTATATTTTCAAAGAAGATAGCGATGATAATGACCCTAAAAAAGGATACGTTACCATTTTTAGATAAAATTGATTGAGACTTTCTCATAAGTCCTTTTTCGAAAAATAGTACCAAGGCAAAGTAAAATAATTAATTAGCCATTTATGAGTTCATCTTTTTTACTAGCATCATCCCGTCCGCTATGCGGTTCACAAACAGTGTTTGTTTATGTTGAAAATGCCTGCCTCTGCCGGCAGGCTCGCCATAGCGGTGCTATGTCTGCGCTTTTCGCCTTGTCTAGGAAAAAAATATTTCCTCAAAATGACCACTTTATTAATTTATTTTGCCCAAACAAAAT
>CALLVC010000585.1 GCA_938010785.1 uncultured Saprospiraceae bacterium | reverse complement strand
GGTTCATTGACAAATTTTGCAAAAGAGCTAAAGTAGCTTAGACCTCTGGTCTGAGGAGTAGTACGTTTAGGCTGCTCAGACCAGAGGTCTAAGCTACTTTTTGCAATAGTTGTCAAAAAGCCAACTACAAAGTTACCTTCAATACAAAAGAGACAAGTATAAAATGTCTATTGCATTTTTTCTTCGTTACGTGTATATCAAAAAATGCTTCTCTTTGATTAGGAATAAGACAATTAATAAAGTTCTAGAAATGACGGAATTACTTGCTACCTTAAAAAAGTTTAACGCAGCTAAAAGTAAAAAGCATCTGTCAGACTAGTCGCTTATTATTTTCTTCATCCCTCAGGAGAAAGATATTTTTTAGGTTGGGTAAAAGGGGTCTGATTTAATTCAGTAAAATTATCAAGGTCTAGAGACTTGAACTATTATAATCGTTGTAATAAAATGATTCTGTGAAGATTATTAAACTAGAAGGATAAATCTTCTCTGAAGAATGTAGTATACTTGATACGATTAAAGTACTAGTATTACGATACGACAACACGAACATTTTGTTCAAGTCAAAAAAAATAATAAAATTACATTGAGAATCAACTTCTTTTGGAGAAACTATCAAAAGTGAAAAAATTTAATCAATTTTGACTTGTGCAGTTTCTTAGCAAGGCAGTAAAGAATTAGATGTTTGGGAATGGCAAATATAGAATAAATAAAATAAAGGTAGAGGAAATATTCTATTTTTCCGATACATAAATTATTCAATTATAAAAGATTATTTTCTAAAAAGAATTGTTTGAAAAATATAATATCTTTGTAAAAAAATTAAAGGAAATAGTAATTTACCCATTCTAAAATGAAAAAAAACAAAAATCCTAAGGGGAATTTTCTTTTATTTTTCTAAAAAACAAACAAAATTTTAAATATCAATAATTGGCAACAAACACATTAATTTTAACTTAATATAATGTATGTGTTTTTTCAATTCAACTCCAAAAATCATCACTTACAAAATCCCTAATCTCAATTAACAAATCGTTTGTCACTCAATAATTTTTGTTAAAATGAAGGAAATTGATAAAGAAAAAAGTCTTGTTATACAAAACAAGGCAATTGTTAATTTTACAAAATTTCAGTTAAATATTACCAAGAAGCTCCTAAAGAGAGAGGCCAATGAGTGGTTAGGTGAAGCAGAAAAATTCATTCAAGAAGAAGCTTACGCAGAGGCTATTGATGCTTGTATGAAAGCACTAGAAATTAAACCAGACAATTCAAAAGCTTATAGAATTAGTGGAGTAGCAAGAATGTTAATTGGAGATACAGCGGACGCATTGGAAGATTTTGAGGAAGCCATTAAAATATCGCCTACAGATATTACTACCTATTTGGAGAGAGGCTATTTACATTATGATTTAGCCGATTATGCCAATGCCATCAAAGATTTTTCCACGATAATAGAAATACAACCAACACATGCAGATGCTTGGTATAGTAGAGCTTATGCCAAATATGAATTAAAACAATTTGCGGAAGCCATCAAGGATTTTACTGAAACAATTTCTTTAAAGCCCGACCATGTAGAAGCTTGGTATAATCGTGGTTATACTAAGTTTGACTTAAAGAATTACAGAGGTGCAATTACCGATTTCACAGAAACCATCAAATTACAACCAAATCACCAAAATGCTTATGCCAATCGTGGCGAAGCAAGGTATTATGTAGGGCATGTTAGAGATGCTATTTCAGATTATACCATCGTATTAAGAAGAGATGCAGAAGCAGCTAATGCTTGGTATAATCGAGGTGTCGCCCATACAGATTTGTTAAATTATACGGAGGCTTTATTTGATTTAGAAAAAGCATTAAGTTTGGACCATCCGGGAGCGTCAATTGCTATTAAAAAAGTAGAAAAGGCAATTGAAATGAAAAGGATTCGAAATAATAAGTAAGAGCTAAGTACCGTGTGTAAAAGTTTTTTAATAGCTTCTAGTCGAGCTAGCAAAGCGCACGAGACAAAACTTAAAATAACTGAAGACCCAGTGTCCAAAAGTAGCATTAAATAGTATACATGAAACAGGAAATTACACAAAAAAACGAATTAATGCCTTTGTTAATTAAAGCATTAACAACAGCCAATACAAAAATATATCTAGCAATTGGGTGGTTAGCGGAGAAAGGTATTTTTGGATTACTAGAAAAGAAATTATTAGAAGGGGTAGACCTCCAAATGGTATTAATAAAAGATGATGCCAATACTAAAAATAAAGCTAAATATGATGCGCTTGTTCAACAAGGGGCGAAATTACATTGGTTAGATAAAGTAGAAAGTGAAAAACTAATTGACCATAAATTTGTAGTCATAGACCAAGAATTCGTTTTAACAGGAAATTATAATTGGGGGCATAAAAACCCTCCCAAGGAAGAATCGTTAAGTATATCCTCAACTGTTCCCACCTTAACACAAGGTTTTTTAGAAGAATTTGAATATCTCAGCATACTTAATCAATTACCTAAAACGGCGCCTCGTCCAAAAAATTCGATTGGGCAATTATTGCAAAAATTAAATATTCTCAAAGTACTTCTAAGTATAGGGGACACAGAGTTTATTCACCTTCGATTACAAGTTTTAGAAAACTACCAGAGTGACGAAAATGTACAAGCCATTCATCAAGCCATCTTACAAAAGGATTTTGAAAGTGCACATGAATTAATTAAATCCTTTGTTGACTTTCATAGTGTTTTACAAGATTGCATTGAACCACCCGTTGATAGCTTACGTCGAGAAATTCAACGAATAGAAGAAGAAATCACTTCTATTAGTCAAGAATATAACGAAACGCAAAAGGTAATCCATGAATTCAGTAAATTGCATAGTGAAGAGTTGGGCGATTTGCTCCAAAAGATTCTTTTTCAAAGTAAAATAAAAGCTGCTTATGAAGCCAAAATAGATAAGGAAAACACGGAAAAGCAGGAAGAATTTGAAGAAGCAAAAAGTGACCATGAAGAATATACTAAATCCTATGAAGCGGCTAAAAAACAGCAATTAAACACCTTAACACCAGCCGAGAAAAAAGAGTTAAAAAAATTATATCGTCAGACTTCATTACGTTGTCATCCTGACCGTGTGGTAGAAGAATTGCACGACCAAGCAGAAGAAATATTTGTGGAGCTTAATAAAGCCTATAAAGCAAACGATTTGGAGCGCGTAAAAGCCATCAACGAGCAAGTAAAATCGGGAGCGATGCTAAGTAAATCTGAGACCATTACAGAATTAAAAAAGCTAGAAAGTACTGTTAGTAGTTTAAAACAAAAACTGCAAGATTGGCTCGACAAATTAGATAAATTGAAAGCCATGCCTACGTTTAAAACAGTCAGTAGTATTGATGACTGGGCCGTTTATTTTGAAGAAACTAAAGTCGTATTAGCCGACCAATTAGAACGATTATTATTATTTAATGAATCAACTGATGCTTCGCCACAGCAGTTATTAGCAGAAGAAAATTAGTGCGTAATTAAAATTGATGAGTAATTAAAATGTTTGGATACTAATGCCTATCGACATCCAGGCATCTGTCAACAATTGAAAAGGTACTATGCCTTTAATTTTGTCGTTTAGACAAGTAATTAAAAACTTTGGCAGTGTATCAGATGTAATGCTAGGTTAGCGCGAGGCTGTGCCTCGTGTTAGGGCATTAAGCTGCCTCTGGCAGCTAGGAATTACAGCCGCCAGAGGCGGTTCAATAGAAGGAACGAGGCTCAGCCTCGCACCAACA
>CALLVC010000584.1 GCA_938010785.1 uncultured Saprospiraceae bacterium | reverse complement strand
TACATTCCTTAAAAAAAGATTTAATCTTATTATCATTACATCGCTGCATTTAAAGGGTTTTCTTATAAAATGCTTAACTAGGCGTTCCTAATCCCGATTTTCATCGGGACCGTATCGAACGGCAAAATTTGTAAAAAGGGGTTTAAAGGGTGAGCTAAAAATAGATTTTCAAAGAAAATCTATTTTAGCTCACCTTTTAAAAACCTTTTTTTTGATTTTAATAGGCTCGATGCCTATTTAAATCAATATTTACGCTCGAATTCAATTTTTATAAGAAAGCCCTTGCTGCATTTATTCTTTAAAAGTTTAATTAGGACTCATTGCCCCACGATTCCTTGGCTTAGGACTCATTGCTCCACGATTCCTTGGCTTTTTAATGTGCCCTTCCTCGGCTAATTCTGTGATTGTCAACACCTTATCCTTAACAACTGCCTTTTTATTTGTTTTGGTAAGAATGACTAATTTTTCTGTTTTTTCTTCTATACCAATTGATACACTCTCACTTGACTGTTCCCATTTAAATTCATCAAACTCAAAGTCCGTAATTTTAGATTGTTTAAATTTCGCTTTGTTAAAATAGCCTAATCCAAGGCTAATTACATTACTACCTTTTCGAAAAAAAGCTTCTCTCAAACATAATACCCAATACATTTTATCTTTTTCTTTTATTTTACCATACTTTTTATGGTTAATAAAATCCAGAACAGATTCATGGTAAACTTTTGAGACTAAATCAATTACTCTAATTTCAATCGTTTCTGAGGTCCTATCTAAATCGTCTATCGACTTGGCAGCTTCGGGTCCATTGATAATGTATTTTTTTCGATGAACAGCTATCTTCTCTCCTGCATCTTTTTCTTCTAGAAAACATTCTATAATGGTCACGTCTCCTTCCTTTTTAGGGTATTCAGAAAAGATAACTTTCCGTTTGGCGTTGGCTATACATATTTCTAAATGAAATTTATTCGATTCCTGGTTCCACTCTAAATAGGAATAAGGCAATAGTTCTTTTTGCTTGAGTGGCTTTCCATTCCTTTTTCTTTTAGGCTTAAAGCGGTTCAAAAAATAAATTTTTTGGCATTGCTCTCCCTCATTTTTAATTGATGGAGTGGCTGGCACCACTGTTTTTTTATCTTTTATGTGAAAATCCTTTTGACCTCTTACTAACATCCCAATCAATTTATGTGTAGTACTATCAAAGATAGGTGAACCAGAATTGCCAGAAAAAAAGTCTAACTGCACATAAAAAGAAGCCTCATTAGGATTGCTTAGTCTATCTTTATTTTCTTGGGAAATCTTTTCACATAGGGATAGCTTTAAGGGCAAGCCCAAACCATGTCCTAAGCCATAACCTTCTTCAATTTTCTGAAAATCATAATCATCACTAATTATATTTTCCTCATTTTGACAAGTCAATTTTAATAAATCTATTTCATTTTCGCTCTCAGGTTCAATTTCAATAATAGCATAATCTTCTGCATCACTCGATAAATTGTATTCATTCCCTTTTTGCAATATATCCCACTTAGGCTTGAATACACAATTCTTAGGAAAAGTAATGGCATTGTCGTAGGTCTCTGCATCAAGGTCTTGATAAACAAAATCTCTAACTAAATAATTACTGACAAATCGAATGTCTCTAAGTGGTAAGTATTGGGAAAAGGGGCAAAAAATAACATGAGCAGCAGTCACAACAAAATATCTCCCCCCCTTCGTAAAGAAGAAACCAGTACCAAGAGAACTGGCAGAACGCTGTTTAGCAAATTTTAAATCGTCTTTGTCAAGATTATATTTATCCGTTCCAATCACCACCTCTACATCCTCATACTCCAAGGATTTTAATTCATATCGGTCTGTCATTGGATTATTTCTGTAATCCGATAAATCTTCTTTTTTAACCACCAAAGCGACAGATTTAGAATTATCTAATACTTTCTGTGAAGTTCTTGTACTTCGATTAAAATTGAAGTCTTCGATATTTTTTAATACCTTGACTACCTCCGACCGTTCATCACCTAAATAGCCGTTAATATCTCGCCTGATTTTTAATTCATCAATTACACCAACCCTTGAATTGAAAGAGCGATTATGCATTTGAGTGAGTCTACTTATATCGCAAAGTAGTTGCATAGATGACCTTTGCTTATCAGCTTCTTCCAATGGTTTAGTGGCATAATATTCATCTACCGAATTCCCCTTGTATACATCATCCTTTAGCACAATTTGCCTTGCCTTGTCTTGAATTACTTCCTTAACTTTTGGGTTCATAGTCCTCGTTTTAGTTTTGAAAAGCTGCTTGGATTTAGCTTTTGAAAATTGTTAAAATCCATCAACCTAAGGCATAAAAAGTGCAAGTTCAACCATCCATAGGATGGAAATGACACTAGTACTTATTCCTAGTTGAGCAATCTAACATTTTCTAATTAGCAAATTCAAATAGCTTCTTAGTGTTAGCTATAAATTGATTTATTTTTGGGGCTTATTATAACAATGTCGGCGTGTTTTATAGATATGACAAAGATAATCTACCAGAATGGTTACTCTTTTACTAAAAATAGTAACTCATGTGAATTATCTATATGTTTTAGATTTTTTCTTCTGATTGGTGCAGTTTGAAGTGTAGAGAGAAATCCGGAAAGACCTTTCTAACCATAGAGCTTGTCTAAAAATCCTTTTACTCAATCATGAAAATTTAGAAAAATGCTTAAAAGGTAAGCACAAAAGTACAGGTAAGTCGATTATTTTTTTTACAATCATCTTTCATTTAATAAAATATAATATATTTTCATGCAATTTTAGAAGCCCCTATTCACTTATAATTTCTTCCATCGTTCCCTTCTATACACATATCTTCCTCTATTTAACTGTTTAAATAAACGATAAAAGTTTAGATTTTTTGTAACTGTTCAGCACTTACTATTTTAACCATAAAGCGAATATAACACATAAAGTTTTTAGAAAAGAAAGCATATACAGCTCTAAAATTACTTTATGAACTCTATGTACTTTATTTTCTTTATGGTAAAAGTACTCAATGGTGAATAGTAACGATTTTTTTTAATTTAGGTTCTTACGCAAATTTTAAAACCAATTCCGATTGGTTTCGGAATTGTTATTTTAAATGGTCGATAATTTTTAAGTTCAAGCGCACCCCAATAGCTATCGTGGACAAATTCAAGTTCAACATGCCTACCGAAGGAGGCTTAAAGTTTGAGTTTGAACTTGGTTCTTGAACTTGAACTTTATCAATTGCTATAATAGCTTTCTATACTGCCTTGGAGCACAACCATATGTTTTGGAAAAACACTTCGTAAAATAAGCTTGCGTATTAAACCCTACTCGATAGGATATCTCCCCGATATTTAACTCTGTTTCCGCTAAATATTCACAAGCTTTCTCTAATCGTTTTTTACGAATATACTGCGATGGAGACAATCCCGATAATGCTCGAACTTTGCGATACGTATGCGTATAACTTATCATTAATTCCTTGGCCAATATTTCAACTGAAAATTTTTCGTTGTGGAGATGATTTTGGATGATAGTATCCAACTGTATGGAGAATTTAGGTGGGATGTTTAGCATGTTTGATGAGTTAGAGAGACAACTAGTTTATATTCACTAATTGAAGATATTACACAATCAATAGTTTGTTTAAGATGCAATAAAAGAAAATTCAAATACTTAAAAAGCAAAAAGAATTTTTATTGAATAAGCTTGGTTAATTGCCTATGATTTATATTGATAAAAGGTAGTGTAAACATCCAATTTTGGATACTTGCCCTCTGTGTATTTTTTTTACACAAAAGAAAATATTTAGTAATTTCTTTTCTTTTTTTATAACTTAGCTTCCATTTAAATAAGCTTGCCTGAGACTGGAGAAGCCGCAAGCAAGCTACTACTCTCTACTTAGATTTTAATTCTCTCTAATTGATAAATAAAAAATTTCAACAAAAACTTAACTTACAATAGTAATCAACTTAGGTTATTTGTTGTTAATTTCTAAATCAATACAAGTATAGTGTATTTTTTTATCCCAAACAATAATTAATGAAACAATTTGAATAATTTTTAACACAAGCAATGTTCAATGACTGCAAGCGAAAGACTAAAGTACCTGCTGGATAGTAAAAATTTATCTGTTGCTCAATTTGGAAAAAAAGTTGGTGTCAGTCGGGATACACTAAATAAAATGTTTGCCAAGGGGTCTGACCCTAAATTGCATTTATTACAAAAATGTTTGGAGTTATACCCCAATCTGAATATTGATTGGCTAATCTTAGGAAAAGGAGATATGTGGAAAATAACGGAAGAAAAAACATCCCTCTTGGAACAAGAAATGAAGGCAGTCAAATTAGAACTAAAACGAATCAATGAACGACTCGAAAAGGAGTTGTAAATGCATCAAAATACCTGTTTAAAATTTAGGCGGAGTGATTATGTTAGAATAAATCTCTTTTTTCCCTATCTTAGGAAAATAGAGAGAATTGCAAGAAATTTCAGGAATTACCTTTAAACCTGTTTTCTATGCATAGTTTTAACAAACTCGCTCCTAACTCTACTGCGGAGGTACAGAAAATTATTGAAGACGCTAAGGTCTTAATTGACCAAATAGACAAACTTCTGGATGCCGCTAAAAAACAAAAAAACCAAAGCTAA
>CALLVC010000583.1 GCA_938010785.1 uncultured Saprospiraceae bacterium | reverse complement strand
GTTTTCTGTTGATAAACCCGTACATAATCAACTTCCATGCGCTGAGGCCAGATAGATTCATCAACGCCATGTCTGCCTGCCCAATTACCACCAACCGCTAGGTTTAGGATTAAATGAAAGGCATGGTCAAAAGGCCAACCTTTAAAGTTGGTTTTATCATTGACAAACGTGTGGTATTTTTCATTGTTAATGAACCAATCGATTTTATCTGCGGTCCATTCTACGGTATATACTTGGAATGCTGTTTCTCCTTGAGGACTATAAACACCACGACCTTTTTCGGTGCCAATCATGCCATTGTAGGATTTAGTATGAACGGTTCCGTAAATCGTATCTGGTGCGTAACCAACGTGTTCCATGATGTCAATTTCACCACTTTCGGGCCAGCCGCCATAGACATCTTCAGTGTGCAGCATCCAAATGGCAGGCCACGTCCCACGTCCTGTAGGCAGTTTTGCACGGATTTCCAGCTTACCGTAAGTCCAATCCCCTTTGTGCTTAGAAGTAAGTCTAGCGGAAGTATAATTTCGGTCTTCTTTATAAGGTTCTTTGATTGCTTCTATAATTAAGTGACCGTTTTCTACCCGAGCATTTTCGGCTCTTTTCTCCGTATAATACTGTAATTCTTTATTGCCCCAACCGCAGCCCGCTGGTTTTTCACAAGCTGTGCCTACATCGTAATTCCATTTAGCAGAATTGGGTAAACCATCTACGTCAAATTCATCCGCCCAAACCAATTGGTAATCCGTTTTAACTAAATCTTTTGTTTGTTTACAATGCAAGAAAAGCCCTGCAATTGCCAAAAAAATAATATATTTCTTCATTATTAAAATGCCTATCGTGCTACAAAATGTAAATCAAACCATCCTTCACTATTCAAGATTTGACTTCGTAACACTAATTCAGTTTCAGTTAATAGAATAATATCATAAAGTGGACCTGAATCCAGTACGCCAATAAAACTACCTTCGGGCAAAACGATTCTAGTTTCTCCATTTCCGCCACCTCCTTCTTGTAGGAAATAGGTTAAATCAGTAGGAGGGTCAAAGTCAACAGGTGCAAAACCATTAAAAGGGTCAACAGTCTGCCCATTATTATCATATTGAAAACTAGACCCCTCGAAAGTAAAGCAGAAAGAATCATCATATTGCGCATCTTGCAATCCATTTTCCTGTGATGAAAACCATTCTGAACTACCTGGGTCAGGTCCAACGGCAACCGCACCTGCCACTCTAGAAAAAGTCCAACATTTGCCTGATGGATTATCACAACCACCCGTTAAAAAGTTAATTTCGTCAGAGCAATCTACAACAGCATCCATTTCAAAAGAAACCATTTGTTTCACCATAGAAGTCCCGCCTCCACCAACTTTGGCAGCATGTAAAGTGATTTCATAATCTCCTTGCTTTTGATAAAGAATAGTATCTACCTGTAAAGTGGAGGTTGCAGGTGTGCCCCCTGGTAAATCCCATACTCTGGCAAAGAAATCATCGGATAAATCTCTAATAATAATTTTGTTAGGGTCGTCTGGTGACACTTCTATAGCAATCACTGGCGCTTCCGGCAAGGCAGGAATCACAATGTCTTCGTCTATAGAAGGTTCACAAGCAGACAACACCATAATCGCTGCAAAAAGTAGGAGGAAAAAATATTTATGTTTAATGCTGAACATTTTTTTCTTTATTTTTAAAATTAATGTAGTCACTGTTGGTCGCATAGATTTAATTGAAAGGCAATAAATAATCGCCACGTTTTAACCCATCCCCAGCCCTTCCCTTCAAAGGGAAGGGGGGCGTCAAAATTGAAAATTATCGAATAAAAAGACGAAAATTTTCAAGTTTCAATTTTCAAAGGCTTAGAGTGCTATAAATCGATATTTCAAGTCTCTAGACCTATCGTATGCACACAAATAGCCCCAACGGGGCGGAATATTAAAACCTAGGGTAAAACCCTAGGAAAATGTGCTAAAATCTAGTACTGAAAGCACTGAAAGTGCGACATAAATAAGTATTAAAACAGGAATCCTTAATACCCAGGATTCTGAGTCAATGCACCGTCCGAAGCTTGAATTTGAGAATCAGGAATCGGTAATACTTTATGCACATCGTCATTATAGCCTAAAGCGCCCAAAACTTCCGCAGCTCTGCCTGTTCTAACTAAATCAAAAAATCGGTGTCCTTCCAAGCCTAATTCTACTCTTCTTTCGTGATAAATAGCCCTCAATAAAGCAGGACCAACGTCTGTAATTTCTCTCATGCCTACCCTTCTACGAACTTGATTTAAGGAATTTTTTGCTCCTGTTTCGTCTCCTGTATGAAAGGCCGCTTCCGCATGCATCAATAAGACATCGGCATAACGAATCACTCGGTCATTGCTCCCACCATTAGGATTCGGGTCACCAAAAGGGGCGTCTTCACTTTTATTACTAAAGTATTTTTTTGGATAATAATCATGTGGGAAACCTGTTGCATCTTTGGTGAAGAATCCTCTATCGCCCATTAAATCACCTTCGCGGAAGACGGTTGCTTTAAGTCTAGGGTCTTCCACACCTTCTGAGAAAAATTCATCAATAAAATCTTGAGTCGGTAAATTAAATCCAAAGCCTTCAAATTGACCTCTTGCTCTTTGGAAAACATTGGAGAAACTGCCTTCATTGGCATTATTTCTACCCCAGTTTCCACCAGAAGCATTCATGTATTGAATTTCAAAAATAGACTCTTCATTATTTTCTCCACCAGAAGTGAAAATCTGATTATAATTGTCAACTAGTCTGTATTCTCCCGAGGCAATTATATCCTCTGCTACTGCTTTAGCCTCAGCCCATTTCGATTGGAACAAATAGGCTTTTAATAATAAACCTTGAGCCGCACCTTGGGTAATTCTTCCCAAATCAGCAAGTGGATACTCGCTTCTTTTAGGCAAATCGGCTACCGCTTGGACTAAATCTTGCTCGATTAATGCCCAAACATCTGCCGCAGGACTTTTACCAATTCTATATTCGCTTGGCGCTAATACATGGTCTACCAAAGGAACATCACCAAAATAAGTCACCTGTAGGAAGTGAAACCAAGCCCGAATCGCTCTCGCCTCGCCTAAAACCTGTGCCTTTTTAGTTTCGTCCATTTCTATTGGTGGCACTCTTTCCAAAACAACATTGGCTCTATAAATACCTTCATAATTAGCAGCCCATTCTGCTTCTAAAAAATCGGTATTGGTTGGTCCTTGGAAGTTTTCCAAGGCTGCTAAATTGGGCGCATCGTTTGGCCCAGAACCACCTTTTTCGGAATCATCTGACATAATATCTCCCCAAAACCAACGGAAATGTGCTGCTGGTGTGAGTTCAAATTGCAAAGCGGCATAAGCGCCATTGACAGCGGAGACAGCATCTGCTTCCGTTTTATAAAAATTCTCTTCGGTAATTCCGATAATTGGACTTTTTTCTAAAACTTCTTTTTGACAAGCAAAGAGAAAGACTAAAGAAAAACTTAAGTATTTTAATTTTTTCATTTCGAATAATTTAAAATCTGACAGCTGGGGTTGTACAAAAAGCCCTATGTTTTAATAAGATATAATTCGTAACTAAGTAAAGATTGTTTGATGGTTGAAATTGTTAGACTGCCGGCAGGAAGGTTTAACAATCAGACAATTTCAACAATCATTACGATAATTTTAAAAAGTTACAAGGATTATTTTTTATAAATTAAGACCTTTTACACAACCCCTGACTCCTGACCTCTTTTTCTATTAAAAAGTAATATTCACCCCGCCCAAAAAGGTTCTTGATTGAGGATAAAAACCTCTATCAATTCCTAAATCTAAAGCGCCTTGCGTAGCACCAATTTCAGGGTCTAAACCTGAATAGTCGGTAATCGTCAATAGGTTTTGAGCACTCAAATAAAGTCGGAATTTATCTATTTTTAGTTTATTAATAATGGACCTTGGTAAACTGTAGCCTACCTGTAAATTTTTCAATCGAATGTAAGAGCCATCTTCAACAAATCGGTCAGACACTCTGGCATTAAAGTTAGGGTCGCTTACCGTTACTCTTGGTTCAGTATTAGACGTGCCTGGGCCAGTCCAACGATTTAAGACGGATTGTGGACGGTTGGTAAAAGAAAAGTCATATCGAACGATACCATTATAAATATCATTGCCTTCTACGCCTTGGATAAATAAACTTACATCAAAGCCTTTGTATTCAAAGTCTGCATTGATACCATAAGTAAAATCGGGCGTAGGATTACCAATAAAATCTCTATCTAAATTATTGATAATGCCATCACCATTTAAATCACTAAATCGTATATCTCCTGGCGCTGTATTTTCATTTTGAAAAGCATGGGCTTCAACTTCTTGTTGATTTTGGAAAATACCATCTGTAACATATCCAAAGAAAGAAGCAATAGGACGGCCGACCTCTGTTCTAGCAACGGCACCTGCGGAAAAGACATTTCCAGTAATAACAGGTTCGCCACCTTCTCCCAAACTAATTACATCGGTAGAGACAAAAGCAATGTTTCCACCAACGCTATATTTAAAATCACTATCTCTATTTCGATAAGTCAAGGATAATTCTAAGCCTTTATTTTCTACTTCACCGATATTTCTAACGGGTGCTTGTGTTCCTGCCACAAGTGGAATGGGGGCGGCATACAACATGTCAGAAGTATTTTTGATGTAGTAATCAGCAACAAAATTGATTTTACCTTCATACATTTCAACGTCTAAACCAATATCTGTCTGCGTACTAGTTTCCCATTTTAAATCAGGATTGGCAGAGACCAAAGGCACATTACCATTGGTAATGATTTCATCGGGACCAAAACTATAATTTTGCCCAGCATTGACAATAGTTGAAAAGCTATAGTCGCCAATTTTGTCATTCCCATTTTGTCCCCAACTCCCTCTTAATTTAAACAAACTGACGGCATCCATAGACCAGAAATCTTCTCGATTGATGACCCATCCTAAAGAGAAAGAAGGGAAAAATCCATATCTATTATTTCTACCAAAACGAGAAGAACCATCCGCTCTGAAAGTAGCAGAAAACAAGTATTTATTATCTAAATCATAGTTCACCTTTCCAAAATAGGACAATAGTGCAGATTCCGTCGCAGCAGCATAAGCACCTTGGGAAGCAATCGGGTCAATAGTATTGGAAATAAAAGCGTCCTCAGGGTCATTACTAGGTAGATTAGTATTACTACCACCAACAAAATCAGCTCGATTGTTTAGGACGGTAGTCCCTAAAGTCAAGGCAAAATTGTGTCTATCAGCGAATACATCGGTGTAAGTCGCTACATTTTCCCATTGCCAATTTCTCCACGTATTATTTTCTTTAGCGACACTATTGATAAAGTTCTTTTCTCCAGCAGGCGCATCACTCAATAAGGTATTGATACTCAAATCAAAGGTTGGTCGAAAAATGTCTCTAGTCGCAAAAGTTGCATCGACACTATAGACCGAACGGAACTTAATCTTTTGAGTAATGTCCGCTTCTCCATAGACAGACCCAACAATTCGATGCGTGGTCCATTTATCATTAATTTGTGCTATAGCATTAAGAGGATTTGTAATATCCGTATCAGAATAGTAAGAATAAGCAAAAGTACCATCAGGTTTACGCACTGGCGTAACGGGGTCCATATTTAAAGCACGGACCAATGGCGTAATAAATTCGTTGTTTTCAGGGATTAAATTTCTTTCTAAATAAGTAAAACCTAAAGTATTACCGATAGTCAACCAATCTTTTAATTTATTTCTAGAATTTAGTCGAACCGTATATCTTTCAAAACCAGATTTACTGCCTCCGATGATACCATCTTGCACAAAGTAGTTTCCAGAAGCAGTATAACTAGATTTTTCACTACCGCCAGTAAAACTCAATTGATGACTATAAATGGGGGCATCTTGAAAGATAGCTTCTTGCCAATCCGTTCCTTCTCCCAATAAATCAGGATTGGCAAATTCTGGTAGCGGGATTCGACCAGAATTGATATTCGCTTCGTTAGAAAGAATAGCATATTCTCTAGCATTCAATAAGTTCATATGTCTCCAAGGGCTTTGAACTCCGTAATAAGCGTCATAACTTACTTTACCCTCTTGGTTGATTTTTCCACCTTTAGTGGTAATTAAAACAACACCATTAGCCCCTCTTGCACCATAAATGGCAGAAGATGCGGCATCCTTTAGTACATTGATGGACTCGATATCATTTGGATTTAAAAAGTCAATGCCTTCAACTGGAATGCCATCTACGATGTAGAGAGGATCACTATTATTAATCGTTCCGACGCCACGAACACGTACGGTTAAAGCACTTCCTGGGGAACCCGAATTTTGGGCAACTTGTACCCCTGCGATTCGACCTTGTAATGCTTGTTCTGTACGCAAAACGGGAGCTTCGGTGATTTCATCAGCCGTAACCGTAGAAACTGCACCACTAATTTTACTTCGCTTTTGCGTGCCATATCCAACTACGACCACTTCGTCTAATAGAGAAATACTTTCCCCTAAAACGATATTAATCTCTGTTCGATTACCGATAGTGATTTCTTGGTCTTCATATCCCGTGTAAGAAATTTCTAGCACCTTAGCAGATGGCTGGACCGTTAATTCGTATAAGCCATCAAAATCAGTGACGGTACCACTAGTTGTTCCTTGCACTAAGATAGACGCACCAATGAGTGGTTCTCCCTCCGTATCGGTAATTAAACCTTTGATTTGGTTTTGGGCAAAGATGCCTGTCGTGTTTAGAAATAATACTATAAAAATTAGAAATTTATAATCCATATTCTTTGAGTCTAAAGCGAAGTATGAAAGAATAGATAGTCAGGTTGAAAATTGATAACTACGTGTCGGACACCTCGAAGGTGTCCGACACGTTTGACTATCTCTTTATCAGTTTTTACCTGACTTTCTAAAGTTGATTTTTTTAGTAATGCCGAAAGAATAAGACGTTCAACTATTGTTTTGACCTTACTAAAAGGCAAAATATTAGCTGATTGAGTTATACACCCAAGAGTGTAATCCTCAAACAGCTAATTATAAAACCTAACCAATTTTTTTAAATGCAGTTATTCCAAATGGATATTGGAATGGAATTCCTTAGTAGTTAAAACTTAGGAATAAATAAGCGTTTTACTAGTGCTATGTTTCAAAAGTTTTGATTAGCAATTTGTCGCTATAACCACGAAGTGGTTGAATAATAATAGCCCCGAATGAAATTCGGGGACAGAAAATAATTCTCGCTCCCCACAACCACGAAGTGGTTGAACATGAATGAGTTAAGTTGGGGTTGTGTAGAAAGTCAAAACATGTAAAATATTAGAATATTTTACATATTTAAAACCAAAATAATCAACGATAAACATTTTATTAAAAATAATAATTTATTGATAAAATCGACTTTTTACACAACCCCTGGCATATCGTTTATTCAGCTCACCCCGAATTTCATTCGGGGTTATTCAAGTTCAATCCCTTCGGGATTTTTAATCAAAACTTTAGAAACAAAGCACTAGATATTTTATTTAAATCAAAAAAGCTAAAAGCGCACCATCCCGAATTTTCGAGATGGTGGTCTTTTGTGAATCTTGTCGTTTAAATAAATTTTATCAGTAGACTTTATTCGAAAAGTTTTCTTTAGGCAGACCGTGAACCGTATACCGTTGACCGTGAACCGAATAAAGCCTAGTTATATCTTAATTAATAGACAATTTTTCTACAGAAATCTTATTACCAATACGAGCCTGAATGATGTATAAACCTCTAGAAAGGCTTGACACATCTACTGTCTGATTTAAAGAAGGATTCCTTGTTGTTAAAATGACTCTACCCGTGATATCGTGAATAGTCAACTCCTCAATAGCTTCTTCTGATTGTACCTGAATTTGATTGTTGGCAGGATTTGGGAAGAAGTTGAAAAGTGCATGACTAGCAATTTCAATAGTACTTGAAGTAGCTTCTCTTTCGAGAACGAAATGCCAGAATCCAGGACCAAAATTAATGTCAATGGTCATAGTATTTCCTTCAACAACTACTGGGTAAGTAATAGAAGCAGGTGCATCAGCAGGTGAACCAAGTTCCGCGCCATTAACTACCTTTGCTAAGCCTAAATGAGCGCCTACACCAGTAAGCGTAACAGTTCCTGCAGCTTCATCAAATGTCCATGTAGCCGCATTTGACCCATCATGAGGTGCAATAGATGCCCCACAA
>CALLVC010000582.1 GCA_938010785.1 uncultured Saprospiraceae bacterium | reverse complement strand
GGCCTATCCCAGAGGCGGCAAGAAGTTAAAACGTGCTTTCCGAACATTTAGCACACCCGATACGATGGAGTGGTTTGAATCCAGAGGTGTCCGATTGGTTATTCAAGAAGATAATTGTGTCTTTCCCGTTTCTCAGAATTCCCAAAGTATAATAGATTGTTTAATGTTAGAAGCTCGTATTTTGGGCGTGGAGATAGCCATGACTGCTGGGGTAAAAACGATTAAGCGAGTAGGGGAACAACTAGAATTAGGATTTGGTGGTAAGCATCCCGACCAGCGAATGGACAAGGTGATTGTTGCAACGGGCGGTTCTCCGAAGCGAAGCGGTTTGGAGTGGTTGGAAGATTTGGGGCATAAAATCGAAGACCCTGTGCCTTCCTTATTTACGTTTAATATGCCAGAGGAGGCGGTGACTAAGCTAATGGGCATTGTGGTGGAGAAAACCTTGGTTAGTATACAGGGAACTAAATTAAAAGGGGACGGACCGTTGTTGGTAACTCATTGGGGAATGAGTGGACCTGCTATTTTGAAATTATCGGCTTTTGGTGCTCGATTATTAAGTGAAATGGGATATGAGTTTAAAGTGCAAGTGAATTGGGTGAATGAAGTGAATAACGAATTGGTGAGGACGGAGTTAAAGACAATTGAGGTGGAGCAAGCCAATAAGATTTTAGCCAATTATCGGCCCTATTTATTACCAGAGCGATTGTGGCATTATTTATTGGAAAAGAGTGAGTTATCCTTAAAAAAGCGTTGGGGAGAACTGGGGAAGAAAGGATTAAATAAATTAGTGGCGGTACTGACGAATGATTTTTATTCGGTTAAAGGAAAGACAACTTTCAAAGAAGAATTTGTGACTTGTGGAGGTGTTAGTTTAGAAAGTATTGATTTTAATACGATGCAAAGTCGGGTTTGCCCTAACTTGTATTTTGCTGGGGAAGTGATGGATATAGATGGAATTACAGGCGGGTATAATTTTCAATCTGCTTGGACGACAGGATTTATTGCGGGGAAATTGGGGTAGGAAATGCGGGTAAGGAGCTAAGTAACGAGCAAAAAATTATCGGTAAAATGATGGAGTTATTTTTTACTCGTTACTAAGTAAGATTCAATTTTCAATTTATAACCTGTCCGACTAGAAGGCAGGCTGGCAA
The DNA here is from genome assembly GCA_938010785.1 of uncultured Saprospiraceae bacterium. Classification (GTDB taxonomy): domain Bacteria; phylum Bacteroidota; class Bacteroidia; order Chitinophagales; family Saprospiraceae; genus JAFMDF01. Next base: position 11,696 of record CALLVC010000582.1, on the reverse strand, counting down.
CGAGTCATGCAAAAACTTACTATCTTGCCGAAAATTTATATCAGCAATTTTTTGTCAATAATTAACGTTTAGTTTGCTCTTTCTCTACCGTACACTTCTTTCTGAATCACGCACTTGGCAGCCCATCCCTTCGGGTTCAGAAGTATACTTCTTCATGCTTCGTGCGTAAAAAGTTCTTTAGGGGGCAGCATTAAGCATTTTGTGATACAAAATACTTAATGCTGCCCCCTAAAACCCCTTTGTCCAACCGCCTAAGGCGGTATTTCAAAAAGTGTACGGCAGAGAATTTTCTCTTTAGAAACAATAAGCAAAGCACTAAAAAAAATACCAAAAAATATGATAGAAGAAGAAGAGAATTTTGATAGAGATTGGCTACAAGAACGCTATCCTTTTGATGCAGAGGCGAGAGATAAAGTGTTGGAAAGTAAGGTTTTAACTCATTTTGATGAACAGTCAGTACTTACTCTAGTGGATGTGGGAGCAGGGACAGGGTCGAACTGTTTATATTTTATAGAGCAGTTTTCTCAAAATCAAAAATGGTATTTAGTAGAGCAAAATGAAGCATTGCAAAAAGCGACAATTAGAAGGTTAAAAGATTTTGCAGCATACCACAAATATGACTTTGACCGAAAAAAAAATACGGTTACCATCAAATCTATAAAAAAGAAAGTAACGGTAACGATTATCAACGATTCTTTGCTGAATCTATCGGATTTAGTAGACTTAAAGAAGGTAGATTTGGTAATGGCAAATGCAGTATTTGATTTGTTTTCAGCGAAACAAATAGAGCAGTTTGTAAATATTATTGTTGATAATCAATTGGCTTTTTATCCGACTTTAAACTACGAGGGCATGGTCTTTTTGCCATCCGACCCATTCGATGAGGTTTTCATAGACCAGTATAATGGACATATGGAACGTCCTCAAGCATTTGGTACTGCTTTGGGCAAAAATGCGAGCCAATATATAGTCGAGCTTTTTGAAGCTAAAAAATATCAAATAAGCACAGCGGAAAGTACTTGGCGAATTGAGCCAGACGATATTAAAATGCATTATTACCTATTAAATTTTATGGAAAATGCTTTAGGTGAATTGGATTTAGCACCCGCAATGCAGGCCAATTTTGAAAAATGGGTACAGCGGAAAAAAGATTTAATAATAACTCGCCAACAACGGCTGGAAATAGGGCATTTAGATATTTTTGTTACCCCTTGATTTAGGTGAGAATGAATGGATAAATGACTTTTTTTGTTGAAATTTAACAACCCTGCCTCCAAAGGGGGAAATGTATCGTGCAAAAAAAATAAATCAGTACTTTATTTGGTACTATTTTTCAAAAAAGGACTTATGAGACAGCCCCGTTGAACTCTACCCAGTTTATTTATGAGTGCCAACTTTTATGTTTATGCTAAAAGTCTTCGTATAGCAGACCGTGAACCGTATGCCGTGAACCGTATGCCGTGAACCGTATGCCGTGAACCGTATGCCGTGAACCGTATGCCGAAAAAAGTCAAAGGAATCTACAAAAAAATCCTACTTTTGTGGATGCAAACAACAGACCTGCCATTATATACTTCTCGATTTTTATTGCTTTGTGTAAGTTTTGCACTTTTTGGGGCTAGTTTTAACATGATTATTCCTGAATTACCTTCCTATTTGACGAGTTTGGGCGGGGAAGATTACAAAGGTTTAATCATTGCGTTATTCACTTTGACGGCAGGTATTTCTAGGCCATTTAGCGGTAAACTTTCAGATACCATTGGAAGAGTTCCCATTATCATTTTTGGAGCAGTTGTTTGTATCATCTGTAGCCTAATCTATCCTGTTTTAACTACCGTAAGTGGCTTTTTATTATTGCGTTTATTTCATGGTTTTTCGACTGGTTTTACGCCCACCGCCATCACCGCTTATGCCGCCGATATCGTATCTGACAAACGTCGAGGAGAAGCGATGGGAATCATCGGGATTAGTATCAATTTGGGGAGTTCTATAGGCCCTTCTGTTGGTAGTTATTTGGCAGCTTACCATTCTTTAGAACTCATGTTCTATGCCTCTTCTGCTGTGGCTTTTATATCCATGTTGTTATTAATGAGCTTAAAGGAAACACTACCAGAAAAACAAGCATTTCATCCTCGTTTGTTAAAATTAAATAGAAGTGAAATTATTGATAGTCAATCAGTTATACCCGCTGTTGTATGTGGAATGATTTATCTTGGATTTGGGGCAATTATTACGATTACGCCTGACCAAAGTGTACATTTAGGGATGATAAATAAAGGCGCATTTTTTACAAGTTTTACTTTATGTTCTATTTTATCTAGGTTGGTAGCGGGGCGATTGTCAGATATTTATGGTAGGGTAGTGGCCATTAGAATATCGGCATTGATGTTGTCCATAGCCTATGTGTTAATGGGAATGTCCAATTCTCCCACTTGGCTGCTGGCATCTGCTGGTTTGGTTGGTTTTTCTTTAGGGGTAGGAATACCCGCATTGTTTGCTTGGACTATTGACAGAAGTGATGCGGATAGTCGCGGGAAAGCAATGGCGACGCTTTATATTGGACTAGAAGTGGCGATTGGTTCGGGGGCAATATTAGGCGCAGAAATTTATGATAATAATTTTGCTAATTTCTCCAGCGCTTTTAATATAATTGCTATTTTTCCACTAATTGGCTTACTCTTTTTATGGAAACAAAAAGATGTAGAGCTAAATTAATTTTATATCTTCACAAAAAGAAGATAACCCTTTGAATTAGCAGACTTTAAAACCGTACAAAAACTAGAAAATAAAGCAGCGTGTAGAGATTATTTATATAGTTTTTTAAGTCCAAAATATTCTATTATACTTAAAATCAAGTCTCTCTTCTCTCTTCTCTACTCTCTTTTCTATTTTGAATTACCAGACAAATAATCAACTTAAGCTATGCGAATATTGAAATTTTTATTAAAAGTTTTAGTAATAATAATCATCCTATTTTTTCTTTCAGGTTTACTCTTTTCTAAAATTAGTTATACAACTAGTCAGCGCATCAATTTACCGATAGACCAAACATTTGCTTTGTTCAATGATGATAGCAAGATGAAAGATTGGATGGTCGGTCTACAATCATTCAAAGTCATCGAGGAAAAACCTGGTGTAGTAGGAAGTCGCTATCAAATAGTGATTGATGCTCAAGATACATTTACCAAAATGGATGAGTTAGTTACCTCTTATAAAGAAAATGAGAAAGTGTCCTTGACGATAGAGTCCATTGAAATGATAAAAAAAGATAATTATACTTTTCAATCAATTGATAATCAAACACTTATTCAGAATAAATCCACGACTGAAGGGAAGACTTATTTTTTAAGATGTTTATACGCCTCTTTCTATTTTTTTATAAAACGGACGGACCAAGGAATTTTAGATAGCTTTAAAGTATATGCGGAAGGTGGAGTGATGAGTGATGAGTGATGAGTTCGGTGATAAGAAAATGTATTAATTTTAGTAGGGTAGAGTAGGTTTACGAATTATTACATACTTATTTTAGTTCATAGTTCATAGTTCATAGTTCATAGTTCATAGTTCATAGTTCATAGTTCATAGTTCATAGTTCATAGTTCATAGTTCATAGTTCATAGTTCAAATCAGCGAATGTTAAAAAAAGTTTTAAGCAATTAATAAAAGGGATTTATTCGTTGTAATAAAAATGCAACGAATGATTCCATACCGATTAACTTTAGTCTGCTTAAGTATACTAATATCCCTACCTATATTTTCTCAAACGTATATTGGTGTAAAAGGCGGTGTCAATCTATCTAAAGCTAATTTTATTTTTGATATCAATCCAAGTTCAGTAATAAGTAGAACAGACCATTTAGGATACCATTTTAGTATACCAATAGAAATAAAAGTTAATGAAATGGTTAATTTTATGCCGGAGGTGGATATTGTATCAGAAGGGACCATTTTTTCTTCCCAAATTCAAGAGAATCAATTCACTTACAATAATAGTATTACCTACCTGAAATTCCCTTTAATGGGAAAGTTGAAATTACTAAAAAGTAAGCAATATGAATTTGGAATTGTTGGCGGAGTAGTGCCAGCCATAGCATTGGATGTTTCTTCTTTTTATTTTAATGCTTTAGATTGGAGCAGAACCGTCGATTTGCCAATAGATTTTAGTGATGCAGGAATCAAACGATTTGATTTAGCGGTATCTTTTGGTTTAAATACAGAGAAGGCAATAGCCAATGGATTAAAAATTATATTAGATGTGCGTTATAATTTAGGCATGCTGAATATTGAAAATGGTTCTAATCTAACGAATACAACGGAAAGTTTTAGTTTGACTTTGGGAATCTTAACTCCTTTATTTAAAAAACAAAAGGTAATTAATTTGTAAATCTAATCTTTATAAGTGATTGAATTTTAGGTGTTTGTATGGTGGGTGGTCAAAATAGAGTAGACATTATTTTTTCGACATTCGCTGAGTAGTTACGACTTTCCCATCATTACCCAATAATTGAACGAGGTACATTCCACGAGGTAAATCAGTTACATCATAGCGCTCGTCCTTTTGAGCAGCGAATTTTTTCATTTTTCGACCTACCAAATTGTAAATAATAATACTACTTACGTCAGATACATTATTAAGTCCAATAAAATTGAAAGCTGGATTAGGGTAGATTTTAATGATTTTTTCTATAGCAGCAGGTTTATCATTTGATTGCTTTGCTAGGGATTGCCCATTAACAGTGATAGAAAAATAGATGAAAGGGATTAAAAGTAAAATTTTTCGCATAGGCAACGTCGGTTCGTAGGTTATAATTAACTAATTGGGTGCTAAATCTGTCTATCTATAGGGAAATATTTGTAAGAACATTATAATAAAGCAAATTAAGCCATTTTTGTTTATAATCCTAGTGACGGGAGGAACTATTAAACAAATTTTAACATACGTGAGGCAATAAAACGTAGAAACGTAACGAAGTGGCAGTAGATGACCACTGAGTAGATTATAAGTTGAAGATTTTAAAGCAAGATACCTACTTCTCATCTCCCAAAAAATAAACTAGCTTTGCAAGATTCGGAACGAGGGATAAAGATAAGTTGTATACTTTATTTGTGCATCGTTCCTTAAAGAAATCATTTATATATAAACTAAGTAAAGACTGATGACAAATCTAAGTATTAATATAAATAAGGTGGCCTTGATCAGAAATTCAAGAGGCGCAAACTACCCAGATTTAGTAAAAGTGGCAAAGGACTGCGAGAAATTCGGTGCACAAGGAATTACCATTCATCCCCGACCAGATGAGCGACATGCGCGGTATTCGGATGTTCCTGCCTTGAAAAAAGTGGTAAAAACGGAATTAAACATAGAGGGGAATCCGATTTCGAAATTTTTAAAAATGGTTTTAAAACACAAACCCCATCAGTGTACATTAGTACCAGATGCGCCAGATGCAATTACTTCAGATGCTGGATGGGATACGATAAAGCATAAATCATTTCTAATAGATACTATAGCAGAATTGAAAGCAGCGGGTATAAGAACGTCTATTTTTATTGATCCAGTCGAAGAGATGATAGAAGGAGCAAAGGAAGTCGGAACGGATAGAATTGAATTTTATACAGGCCCATATGCCCATAATTTTGCCAAAAACAAAAAAAAAGCAGTCAAGCCTTATGTGAAATGTGGAAAATTAGCCAATAAATTAGGATTAGGGATTAATGCCGGACATGATTTGAACACTACGAATTTAAATTATTTCATCAAAAGTGTGGAAAATGTAGCCGAAGTATCGATTGGACATGCCTTAATAACTGATGCCATATATTATGGTTTGCATCATACTGTTTTAATGTATTTAAATGCATGTCGAGGGTAGTCTAGCAAAAGAAATTAAGAAGTCAAATGACAGACATAAAGCTAAGGTAAAGCAAGATTAATATGAAAAGTAATTGTTAAGAAAAAACTAAAGAAAATCGGGAATATACTGTTGGGGAGAATGTTTTGTAAAAGATTAGCATAAATTAAAAAAAAAAAACGATTAACAAATTGATAATTGTAGTTTTGATTTTTAATTCTTTTTTAAGAAAAATTAATTATTTTAAACATATTTTGAAAAAATAATAAGAAAATTAGGTTGGAAAAACAATTGATATTTAAAATATAATATTTTTTTAAAGACGTTGTTAAGAATAATATTCTGCTTTCTAGACTATATGTAAAAAGGGGTGTTTGAAACTTTTTTATAAGTATAAGCAGCGCTTTTGGTAAAAATATAGTTAAGCTAGATGTCAGCGTTAAGAAAAAGTTAATAATAGATTGTAAAAAATCGAATTAACTTTCCTAAATTTGGGACTTTATTTTTTCATAAAAAAATTCGGATTCGTATGAAAAAACTTTCACTAGTTTTGACGATGGTATTGTTTTGCGTAGGTATTACTATGGCACAACGTACTATCACAGGTACAGTAACAGATGATTCTGGGGAATCTCTAATTGGTGCTTCGGTACTTGTTAAGGGTTCTACAACAGGAACAGTTACTGACATTGATGGTTCCTATAGTTTGGATGTGCCTGCGGGTGAACAAACTTTAGTATTTAGCTACACAGGGTATGCTACACAAGATGTAGTTACCACTGCTTCCAACGTTTTAGACGTTGTACTTTCTGAAGGTCTTGAATTAACCGAGGTGGTTGTAACCGGTCTTGGTATCAAGAAAGAGAAGAAAGCATTAGGATACGGTGTATCTACAATTGCTAACGACCAACTTCAGGGAAGAGCTGAAGGTGACGTAGCAAGAATTTTAAGAGGTAAGGCTACAGGTGTAGACATTACCCAAACTTCAGGTTTAGCTGGTTCAGGTACCAACGTAATTATTCGTGGGTATTCTTCTATTACTGGATCAAACCAACCATTATTCGTAGTAGATGGTATTCCATTTAACACGGATACAAACACAGATCAAGGTTTCGGTTCTGGTGGTGCGACAGCATCTTCTAGATTCTTAGATTTAGATCCAAACTCAATCGCTGAGATTTCTATTTTGAAAGGTCTTTCTGCAACTGTATTATACGGTGAGGCAGGTCGTAATGGTGTAGTTTTAATTACTACAAAGAACGGACAAGGTGGTGCTGAAGCTAACAAAGGATTAGAAGTATCTATCACGCAAACAATTGCACAGACAGAAATTTCTAACGTTCCTGATTACCAGAACACATATGGAAACGGGTTTTCTGGTGGTTTCGGATGGTTCTTCTCTAACTGGGGAGCAGCATTTAATGATTTAAATGCTTCCTCTTATGGTAATGATTACAAAGGAGAAAGAAATGGTCAAGTATTAATTACTCACCCATTAGATCAAGCACAGTACAATGATGACTTACCAGAATTCATTGGTGCAGACTATATTTATCAACCTTTCGAAAGTGTTGAAAATTTCTTTGAGGCAGGTTTAACTTCTCAGACTTCTATTGCATTAGAAAGTAAGTTAGGTGCTAACTCTTCAATGAGTGCAACTTACTCTTACTTATCTGATGAAGGATTTACTCCTGATTTGGATGCTGTGAAAGGTATTAAGTCAGGAGGTGGTGGACCATCTAACTACTTAAGAAAGCATAACTTCGGTTTAGGTGCTTCAACGCAACTACAAAACGGAATAAAATTAAAAGGTTCTTTTAACTATGCTGATTCTGAAAAATTGTCTCCATTAACTGGACAGGCATTTGGTGGTGACGGTAATGGTTTATTTGCGGCTTTATTATTTACGCCTCGTTCTGTGGATTTATTGGGTCTTCCATACCAAAGCCCACTTGATGGGTCTAACGTATACTACCGTAGAGGTGGACCGATTCAAAATCCATTATGGACCTTGAATAACACAGGACAAGCAGAAGATGTAAACCGTTTCTTCTCTACTTTAGAGGCTAGTTACGAAATTGCACCTTCTATCTCTGTTTTATACCGTGTAGGTATGGACCAGTACTCTCAGAATAACTCAAGATTCATCAACAAAGGTGGCGCAAGAACTCCAGATGGTGAATATGTAACTTCTGAAAGAAAGAATAGAATTACAGACCAAATCTTAAATGTTTTATTTGATCAGAAGTTATCTGATGACTTAAACTTGGATGGTATCGTAGGTGTGAACTTGAGAAGTGAAGTGAATGATGGTAGTGCAATTGTAAGTACTCAACAGTTTGTGTATGACTTATTTACACACCAAAACTTTATCAATCAGCAAGCATTTTCTGGAGGATTCAAGCGTAACACTTTCGGAGCTTACGCTAACTTATCTTTAGGATACCGTAACTTCTTATATGCTACAGTTTCTGGTCGTAATGACTGGACTTCTACCTTAGAAAGAGACAATCGTTCAGTATTCTACCCGTCTGCATCTGTATCTTTCATTCCAACAGAAGCAGTTCCTAGCTTACAAAACAGTAATGTAATAAACTACTTGAAGTTGAGATTAGGATATGGTACATCTGCGGGTTACCCAATTCCTTACCAAACAAGAACCGTATTAGCAGCAAACACAAATGAGTTTGTTACAAACGGTGGAGCTATCTTAAACACGAACAGTTTATCTAATGCCTTAGGTAACCCTAACTTGAAGCCTGAGTTACACAAGGAATTAGAAGGGGGTGTTGAAGCTAAGTTCTTGAACAACAGAGTAGGAATTGATTTATCTTTATACAATAGAGAGTCTTCTGATTTGATTATCGCACAAGATTTAGATCCAGCAACTGGTTTTACAACAACAACAGTAAACGGTGCTGAGTTAACTAACAAAGGTGTAGAATTAGGTTTAGATTTGACTCCATTGAAGGGAAGAAACTTTTCTTGGGATATTACTTTGAACTATACAAGAAACGTATCAGAAGTTACAAAAATTGCTGATGGGGTTGACCAGATTCAGATTCGTAGCCAATCGGCTGACTTCTTCAATCCAGGTTCTTTCGCAGGATTTACTGGTTCTTTAGGAAATTATGCAATCGTAGGACAACAATATGGTATTATGCAAGGATCATCTTTCCAAAAAGATGCTAATGGTAACTATATCGTTGATGGTCAAGGAAACTACCAAGCAGATTCTGGAGTTGGAATCATTGGTGATCCTAACCCAGATTTCACAGCAAACTGGATTAATAATATTTCTTACAAAGGTTTATCTTTTGGTTTCCAATGGCAATACATCAAAGGAGGAGACATCTTCTCTTCTACAGTACAGTCAATGTTAGCTAGAGGAAACACTGTCGATACAGACGTTGACCGTTTTGTACCTGTAATTTTACCAGGTGTGAAGGCTGACGGAACGCCTAATGATATTCAAGCATATATTGGTGATACATTCTTTAGAGCATATTTCTTTGCTGATGAAGGTGGTGTATTTGATGCAACATCTATCCGTTTAAGAGAAATTTCTTTAGCTTATGTATTCCCTACTAAATTGATTGAAAAGACACCATTCGGAAGAATTGGTATTACGTTCTCTGGTCAGAACTTATGGTACAGAGCGCCTAACTTCCCAGAAGGTATCAACTATGACCCTGAGGTATTGTCTTTAGGAGTTGGTAACGGTAGAGGATTTGACTTCCGTACAGCACCAACTGCTAAGAAGGTAGGTGTAACTTTAAATGCAACTTTCTAAGAAAGATTGAAAGATTGAAAGGTTGAGAGGCACAGAGGCTGAAAGGCACGAGTCCGTTCCTCGTCTTTTAATTTGAACTATTTTTAGAGATTGTAAAAATGAGGTTTTGAAAATATTGATGAATGTAGTTTTGAGCCAATTCATAACTCATGACTCATGACTCATAACTTCACTATAATTTATTAAATATCAGAAATATTATAAATATGAAGTTTATAACTAAATTATTTCTGCTTGCTTTAATCGTAGGATTTGTTGCTTGTGATTCGGATTTAGACCTTCAGGATAATCCAAACGCAGTAACACCTGACAACGCAAGTGTAGGAGATTTATATAATTCAATCCAAATTGATTTTGCAGGTTTATTTGGAAGTGTAGAAGGAACAGGTGGTCAATTAACAAGAATGTACCACATGGGGAGTTTCAACTATGAGGCGCACACTGAACCAGCTACTACAAACGGTATGTGGTTTTCTGCATACTCTAGTTTGTTCCCAGATATGGATGCTTTATTAGCATTGACAGAAGCAAGAGGACTTGACGTTCACACTGCATCTGTAAAAATACTTAAAGCGTACACTTTGATGGCTTTAGTGGATAACTTAAATGATATCCCATTTTCAGAGGCTGGACAAGGTACAGACATTGTTTCTCCAGGTAGAGATGGTGGTGCGGCTGTATATGCTGCTGCTGGTACACTTTTAGATGAGGCTATTAGTTTATTAGCTTCTACAAATGCATCTGGTCCTGCTAATGATTTCTACTACGGTGGAGATGCTTCAAAGTGGTCTGCATTAGCAAACACCTTGAAGTTAAGAGCTGCAATGACAACTAGATTGATTGATCCTTCAGGAGCAGCAGCTACAGTAAATGCAGTAGTTAGTAGTGGTAACTTTATTAGCAATGCAAGTGGTGATTTCCAAGTGCAGTTTGGAACACAGCGTAACAATCCAAACTCTCGTCACCCATTCTATAATAATCACTATGAAGCTATTGACGGAGACTATCTGTCTAATTATTACATGTGGTTGTTTGTAGAAGGAAACTTGAACGCGGATGGAATTGCCGTACCTGATCCAAGAACGAGATACTACTTCTATCGTCAGGTAGAGGAATCGTTAACTCAAGATCCTACTACTTATTCTTGTCACTTTTCAACGTTGCCTGATGATCCAGATGGTCGTCCAGCACACTTTGACCTAATTGACGAAAGGTTACCTTATTGTGTAGCAACTGAGAATGGATACATTGGTAGAGATCATGGTAATGGTGAAGGTATTCCACCAGATGGTCCTACTAGATCGCATTACGGTTTATACCCAGGTGGTGGATCATTTGATGGTAACCAGTTTGCAGACACAAGAAATGCAGGTACAACAGGTGGTTTAGGTTCTGGTATCTTTCCAATCATGTTATCTTCTTTCGTTGATTTCATGCGTGCAGAAGCTGCTTTAACAGTTGGTACAGGAGAAGATGCTAGGGCATTGTTGGAATCAGGAATGCGTGCTTCTATCGCTAAGGCAAAATCTTTCGAAAGTAAAGTTCCTACGGAATTAGCTGAGATTCGTATTGTTAGAGGTGAAGAATTTACGGTTGAAGATTTATTCGTGCCAACAGCTGAAGACATTGATGCGTACATTGCAATCGTATTAAATAACTTTGACAATGGAGATAAGTTAGATGTAGTAATGACTGAGTACTATAAGGCACTTTGGGGTAATGGATTAGAATCATACAACAACTACCGTAGAACAGGATTGCCTAGCAACATGGCACCAACATTGGAGCCAGCAGGTGGAGAGTTCAGTACAGTATTGTTCTACCCTCAGGTACACGTTGACAGAAATGCAAACGCTACACAGCGTTCATCAAGAACAGAAAGAGTATTCTGGGATGACGGTTCTGCAAACGTATATTAATAGACAATTATAGATAGTAAAACTTTAGGCAAGATTTTTAAATAATATTTTAAACTTCTTGACTAAAGTTTTACATAGAATATTTATAAATTCTCTATTTAAATTAGACTTTTGTAAAAAGTTGTTTATCTG
>CALLVC010000581.1 GCA_938010785.1 uncultured Saprospiraceae bacterium | reverse complement strand
AATTTTTAGCAGCCTTTTTCCGCTATTTTTTACCAAAAAATAAATCCGTAGCGGGTGCTATGCATTGATTTTTTGGCGAAAACTATCGAAAAAATTCAAGCTAAAAATTTTACCCGATTAATCAATCCGCATTACTTATTATTTCTTTGTTAGATTTTATTCGAAAAAAGTTAGACCTATTAGATTTTAGAAGTCTATACCATGCAAACAAGTGTACCAATTAAGAATAAACAGTGCCGTTAGGTACTTTTACATAGATAACCTAGACAAAAAAGTATGTGCTAAGCGTGCCGTAGACGTAACGTGGCGTTCAAACCCATATTACGTACCTACGGCACGCTTAGCGCCTACTTTTACCACAGAGGATTACCTATGTTAAGTACCTAACGGTACTATAAGTAGGCAAGGTACACTTGTGTATAGAACATAGATTTTCAAAATCTAATAGGTCTTGCCTTACGAAAAATTTTAGAATAACCACTTTTACTTATCTAACTCAAGTTGCGGAGAATTGAAAAAAACTGGTAGCAAAGCCTTCAGGCTTTCCTGTCAAAGGCCTTTAGGCCTGTTTTTCTATATTTTTCCGACCAGAAGATCGGTTACGGGAAAGCCTAAAGGCTTTGCTACCAATTGTCCGCAACTTAGATTATCTAGTAAAAATTTGAGACCATTAGGCAAATGGCAAGAATAAATAAATTTAAACTACCAGACCTTGTAAGTAAAAAACTAAACACCTTACCGAATGCTGAAGCGATTCTTCAAAATCTGCAGACCACTATTCGCATTTTAGAAACGCAGAAAAAAATTAAGTTATTAAAATGTTTAGAGGGAGGGACCAGTGCATTTTTAGCCCAAGCGATAACAGATAATCAGCAAGAAATAATTGTCAAAATTCCTTTGCATATAGTTGAGTATGGGCTAGCATTTGAGAAAGAATTAAAAGCACTGGAAAAGGTAAACGGAAAAGGGTATGTTAAATTATTAGCTTATGATAAAGCGTTAAAAGTGGCTTTTTTGGAACAATTGGGTCAGCCCTTAGGAGATTTAGGATACTCGAAAAATCGTCAAATTGAAATTATTTGTACTGCTTTAAAAAAATCTTGGATACCCTTAAGGGAAAGTGACCAATTTCCCACTATCATCGGGATAGCAGATTGGTTTCATAACTATGTTAATGATACTTGGAACACATTGAGCCAACCTTTTTCCAAAGAATTACTGACCATTACCAATGATTATATTCAAAAACGAAAAGCCGACTTTAATCCTAAGAGCGCCTTTTTAATTCATGGAGATGCTCATAATTTTAATATTTTACAAGACAATTCCACCGCTGAGGAATCCTTTAAATTGATTGACCCTGATGGAATATGGGCAGAACCTGCCTATGATTTAGGCGTAATCATGAGAGAGTGGGCCGATGATTTGATGATAAACCCTAAAGAAAAACTAGTAGAACGATTGACTTTTTTACATGAAATAACAGGCATAGAAAAATTACCAACATGGCAATGGGGATTGATTCAATGTGTGGCGACAGGGTTGGTGCTTTTACAGTCGGACCAGCAAGAAGAAGGAGAGAAATTATTATCAATAGGGGAGAGTTGGAGGGAGGTGGATTTTTCTTAATAACTAACCACCAAACTCACCAAAAAAGACCGAGTACTAGGATTCGTAAAATACTCTAATCCAAAACCATTGCCCACACCTGTTTGATTGGTTTCTGGGTCTACTCCAGGAAGTTGGTCCCAAAGCAGTAAATTTCGACCAGCAAGTGTCATTTTTATGGATGATAACTTGGTGTTTTCTTGAAAAGTTGGGGAATCTAAAGTATAACTTAAAGCCACTTCTCTAAGTCGAGTAAACGTAGCGTCTTTGATAGAAAAATTGTAGGCTTGATTATCTCCAAAGCCACCGCCAATACCTGTTCGATACCAAGTCTCATCTAACAAAATTGGACCCCCGCCAAAATCTTTAATGTTTCCACGAACAATAGTTCCTTTTGGAATCAATTCCCCTTTAAAATTTCTTAAGTCTTGTTGCAGGGTCATTCGGTTTGCAGTCTCTGCTGTTGTCCCAAATCTATTAAGCACCCATTGCGTTCGAGGAGAATAATCTCCGCCTTGAGCATGTTCCAATAAAATATCCAAGGTGAATTTTTGATAATCTATGCGAACTCCTAAACCACCTCTCCAATTGGGATTAGGGTCGCCAAGCACTACTGGACTAGCGGTTAATTGAGGGAAACCATATTCATCTAAAATGAAATCTCCATTTTCATCTGTTTGTGACCCTGTACCATAGAGTACCCCTAAAGGATAACCAACGACAGCTCTTGAACTCAAGGAAGAACCAGTTAGGTCGATGGATTCTGTTCCATTTAATTCGAGTACTTTATTTTTATTTTGACTAAAATGGCTATAGGTGTTGACGGTCCATTTTCCTTTCTGAAGTACTTGGTAGTCAATGCTTGCCTCAAACCCTCGATTACTCATTTTTCCACCATTGGCATATTGCGTATCATAGCCAGAAGAAGGGCTTAATTCCAAGTTAAATAAGACATCTTTTATCCAGTTCTGGTAATAAGAAGCTGAAAAAGTAAGCCTGTTTTTTAAGAAGCGAAAATCCGTTCCAACTTCCCATTCTGTTTTTATTTCTGGTCGGAGAAAAGCGTTGCCTTTATCATCATCAATTCTAAAACCGCCACCAAATTGGTTAACATCCAAAGGGTCGCTATAGGTAATATATCGGAATTGGTCTTCCGCTAAAGTCCTGAATCGATGGGGCGAAGGTTGGATGCCCACCTGTCCAAAAGAAGCGCGTAATTTGCCAAAATCCCACCATTTAGGTAAATCAAAAGTCTTAGAAAATTGCCAAGCAGCATCAACAGCAGGGTAAAAAAAAGTCCCCGAAATACTCGATGCCGCTTCCAATCCACCCGATGCCGTTAAAAAGAATTGGTCATATATATCCGTAGATAAAATAGCAAAAGCTCGATTTGACCGTATATGTCGAGTATTATGGTCAACTACTGTTTGACTAATTGGTCCAACTAGCGCACTTACTTCATTAATAAATTTGGCAGGGAATCCTGTTAATTCTTTTACATGGATACCTCTTTGGCGGTCGTTGATGTTCCAACCTAGGGTAGCGGTACTTTTTATATCCTTATTGAATCGGAATTTAGCTTTTCCTATAACATCTAAATTTAATTCCTGTTGGTCAATTAAGTCTTCCGCATATACTCCTGGACTTCTAAATCCTGCAGAGCCTATAGGGAAAAAATAAGTACGTGTATCCATTGCTTTATCAAACCCTGCTCTTACTGTAAATTGCATCCATTTGGTGGGATTAATCTTTACATCTGTAGAAATTATAGACCGATGAACCGTCGACAAAGCCGTTTGTTCAAAGGCAGTCCAACTAGGATTATTATAAATAGGATTTTGTTGTTGTCCTAAATTTCTACGATAGGACCGATGACGATTTGGAAACATTCCCCCTAAGCCATCATAAAAAGTACCTCGATAAGGCTGATTATTGAAATCTGGCGGCGTTCGTAATAGCCCAAGTAATAAACTAGTCGTACTTGAACTTTGTTGAATTCGATTGGAAGAAGAATAAGAATAACTAGCGTTGGTAGATAAACTAAGCCAATCTGTTAAATAAATTTGTCCATTTAATCGGAGATTGGTACGGTCGTAATTTGCTTTTTTGACAATTCCATTTTGGTCCAATCGACCAAGATTAAAATAAAAGGTAGCCCGCTTGTTTCCTCCCGAAAGGCTTAAATTATGTTGGCTGAAACCACCTTTCTGTATAACTTGGTTCCAATTATCTTCTGTGAATAC
>CALLVC010000580.1 GCA_938010785.1 uncultured Saprospiraceae bacterium | reverse complement strand
GGCGGCATTAGGAAATGTCTTTGCGTCCAGCAGTGAAAGAGGGATTTATCGGTCTAAAAATGGTGGCGAGTCTTGGGAAAAAATCTTATTTGTTAATAAAGATGCAGGTGGTTGTGACTTGATTTTAGACCCGAATAATGCTCGAATTATTTATGCTTCGACTTGGAATATCAATCGAACGCCTTATAGTTTAGAAAGTGGGGGAGAAGGTTCGGCACTTTGGAAGAGTACAGATGGCGGAGATACTTGGAAAGAAATCTCCAAGAATGATGGATTCCCAACAGGAACATTAGGTATCATTGGGGTAACCGTTTCTCCAGTTAATTCTAATAAAGTTTTTGCCCAAGTGGAGGCTGAAAAAGGCGGTTTATTTGTTTCTTCCAATGGTGGGAAGACTTGGTCCTTGATTAATAATACGAGAGATTTAAGGCAAAGAGCTTGGTATTATAGCAGAATCTATGCGGACCCACAGGACGAAGATGTGATTTATGGCTTGAATGTACAATTTCACAAATCAAAAGATGGCGGTAAGTCTTTTAAGACCATTCGAACGCCACACGGTGACCACCACGATTTATGGATTGCACCAGAAGACCCAAAGCGAATGGTGATTGCTGATGATGGTGGCGCACAAGTTTCTTTTGATGGTGGGACTAATTTTAGTACCTATTTCAATCAACCAACGGCACAATATTATCGAGTAACTACAGATGATGCTTTTCCCTATAGAATCTATGTGGCACAGCAAGACAACTCTACTCAGCGGATTGCCCACCGTTCAGGCGGCGGTTCGATTACGGAAGATGATTGGGAGGTGTCGGCAGGTTGTGAGTGTGGACATATAGCGATTGACCCTCGAAACAATGAGGTCGTTTATGGCGGTTGTTACGATGGTTTTATTGGCCGATTAGACCACCGAAATGACCAAACTAGAATTATCAACGTCTACCCAGATTTACCAATGGGCTGGGGTGCAGATGGGATGAAATATAGATTCCAATGGAACTTCCCGATTTTCATTTCTCCGCATGACCCTAATAAATTGTACACGGCTTCTAATCATATGCACGTGTCCATGAATGAGGGACAAAGTTGGGAAATTATTAGCCCTGATTTGACCAGAAATGACCCAGAAAAACAAAAATCTTCTGGTGGGCCAATCACCCAAGATAATACCTCTGTGGAATACTACTGTACGATTTTTGCGGCAGCAGAATCTGCGAGAGTCAAAGATTTATTATGGACAGGTTCGGATGATGGTCGAGTGAATATCTCCAAAGATGGTGGAAAAAATTGGACGGATGTAACGCCAGCAGGTGCCCCAAAATGGTTGATGTGGAACAGTATTGACCCAGACCCACATAATGATGGAGGCGCTTATTTAGCAGGAAATTTATACAAAGGAGGCGATTTTAGACCTTATTTATACAAGACTAAAGACTACGGTCAAACGTGGACGAAGATTGTTAATGGAATTGATAATCAGCACTTTACCAGAGTCGTCAGAGCAGACCCGAACAAAGAAGGATTGTTGTATGCGGGTACAGAAACAGGCATGTATATCTCCTTCAACGATGGGGCTAATTGGCAACCATTCCAAATGAATTTACCAATCGTACCGATTACGGATTTAACGATTAAGAATGATAATTTAATTGCAGCGACGCAAGGACGTTCCGTTTGGATGATAGATGATTTGACGGTTTTACACCAAGTAAATGATGCGGTGGCGAATGCGGATGTGCATTTATTTAAGCCAATGGATAGTTACCGAATGGGCGGTTTCCAAAATCCAAAACCTCGAAATGCTGGAATGAATCACCCGGGCGGTGTGATGGTCAATTTTAATTTGAGAGATACGTCCTTATTAAAAGATGTTTCCCTTTCTTTTTATGAAGCGGATGGCGATTTGATTCGTACTTATTCAACGAAAGCCAAAGAGAAAGCCGATAAATTAAAAGTGAAAGAAGGCGGCAATCAATTTTCTTGGAATATGACTTATCCTGCGGCGAAGAAGTTTGACGGGATGATTATGTGGTGGTCTTCTTTAAGCGGTCCACAGGCAGTACCGGGAGACTATAAAGTGACCTTGAAAGTAGGAGATAAAGAGCAAACGCAAGATTTCAAAATTTTAAAAGACCCACGTTCAGAGGTGTCTATTGCCGATATTCAAAAGCAATTTGATTTTATTAAAGGCGTAGGAGAGAAGTTGACCGAAACGCACGAAACGATTATCGACATTCGAAAAGTCAGAGACCAATTAAATAACTACAAAAAATTAATTGGTGATGATGAAGATAAAAAGGAAATCGGCGAACTGGCGGATGAAATCAACAAAAAGATGAAGAAGGTAGAAGAGGCGTTGTATCAGACCAAGAATAGAAGTCGCCAAGACCCACTTAATTTCCCAGTTCGCTTGAATAATAAATTGGGGCACTTAAATTCATTAATCCAACGAGGAGATTATCCACCAACGGACCAAATGATAGAAGTAAGAGATGCGATTACCGAAAAAATCAATACGCAATTAGCTGAATTTGA
>CALLVC010000579.1 GCA_938010785.1 uncultured Saprospiraceae bacterium | reverse complement strand
GTACAGAGGGAATAGGCTGGTAGAATATTTATTTTGCTACGCAGCGTCCTATTTCTCAGAACGAAATAATTTATTTGATTTGGATATTAATTGCTATTTTCGCTGCAAATATAATTTTTTTTATTTCAAGAAATTATAGCTATTCAAATTTCGTCCCAAAGTTTGCGTTACCGATTATTCAAATTCTTCGCAGCTTTAATTAAGTACTTATATAAAAGATTTTAAGTTCCATTTATATGCTAAAAAACCTTAGTTTTTGGGAAAAATCTACCTATTTAACAGGCATTGACTTCGCAGTCATAGGAAGTGGTATTGTTGGTTTAAATGCGGCAATCACCTTCAAAGAAAAATATCCAAATGCTAAAGTAGTCGTTTTAGAACGTGGGGTCTTTCCTGCTGGAGCAAGTACCAAAAATGCTGGTTTTGCGTGTTTTGGAAGTGTATCAGAGTTATTAGAAGATTTGGAGACGATGGGGGAGACTGCCGTTTTATCATTGGTCGCCAAAAGATGGGCGGGACTAAAGCGATTGCGGGAACGATGTGGTGACAAAGCCATCGATTATCAAGCGTTTGGTGGATATGAATTATTTTTGGAGAATAGTAAGGAATTTAAAAAGTGCAGTTCTGCAATTCCTTATTTTAATGAAAAGTTGGCAAAAATTATAGGTGTAGCAGAAACGTTTAGCGTCGAAAAAGAGATAACCAAATTTGGATTTGGAAAGGTCAAAAAC
Source organism: uncultured Saprospiraceae bacterium (assembly GCA_938010785.1). Taxonomy (GTDB): domain Bacteria; phylum Bacteroidota; class Bacteroidia; order Chitinophagales; family Saprospiraceae; genus JAFMDF01. The sequence continues at coordinate 4,464 of CALLVC010000579.1, read as the reverse complement.
GTCCTTTTTAACCAATCAGAAGGTCAAATTAATCCAGCAAAAATGATGGAACGTTTGCGGTATATCGCCAACGAAAAACAAATTCAAATATTAACTGGTGTAACGATTCAAGAAATAGCAGAAACAAGAGACGAAGTGGAATTGCATATTGCTCAGGGAGGGATTTTCAAAGCAGCAAAAGTATTAGTGGCTACAAATGGTTTAACCAAACGATTGCTGGCTAAAACCGCTTTAAAACCAGCAAGGAATCAAGTTTTGATAACGGAGCCAATACCGAATTTGCATTTAAAAGGAACTTTTCATTTTGAGCAGGGCTATTATTATTTCAGAAATTATGAAAATAGAATTTTGTTGGGAGGCGCAAGAAATATAGCCAAAGCAGCAGAAACGACAGATGAGTTTGGATTAACACCATTAATCCAAAATACATTAGAAAAATTTTTACGGGAAGTGATTTTACCAAACCAATCTATAAAAATTGCGCACCGTTGGAGCGGCATTTTAGGGGTAGGGAATCAAAAATCCCCAATTGTACAAAAGTATGGCGCACACATTGGAATAGCCGTCCGATTAGGAGGAATGGGCGTTGCCATAGGAAGTCTAGTAGGCGAAGAAGGCGCTTCCCTATTTTAATTTTCGGTTCATGGTCAACGGCATACGATTCACGGTTAGCTTAAGAGTATGTCAAAAAATTTATTTAACTGATAATCAATAGTTTGTGGTTCTGACTAGAAAAAAAGTTTTTTGCTTATCGGGATGAACAAACACAGTTTGTGAACCGTAAAGCGGATGAGAGACCAAAAAATTTTTTCGACGTCAGGTTCGTAAAATATTGGTTATCAGGACGATAAAATTCTAAGATAACTTTTCGAAAAAGTTTACTACCATGAACAAAAGTTGTTTTTTTACAGTAGGAAATTTACCAAAATCTAATTTTTTCACCAAAACTAAGCAGTATGAAGAAATCACTATTGTTATTCACTTTATTTATTTTTTTAATCAATTCCGTAGGAAGTACGATGCCTACAAAGCCAGTCCAACCTCAAGAAGAAGTCATATCAGTTAAGGCGACAAAAAAGGCACAGAAAGCCAAGGAGAAGTTAGAAAAAAAGGAAGCTAAGCTGGTTAAGAAGATAAAAAAGATAGAGGAAAAACTAGCCAAGAAAGGGATTCAAAAAACAGAGGCGGGTAGAGGGGTATGGCAAGATGAAAAGTTTAAATTAGGAGCACTGATTGGGCTAGGAGGATTGTTACTGACAATATTAGGCGTGTTACCAATATTAGGAGGTATCTTTTCGCTAATTGGAGGTTTGATGATGATAGTTGGAGTAGGGCTAATGATTTGGGTCTTGATAGAATCTTATTAAGGCTAAAAAGAGAAATAATTATTGGTTATCTTAGTAATAAGTTAACCAATAATTATTAATAATGGATGCTTATCCACCAGTTTCTTGTTTAAGCTGCTTCATTTGCGCTTCCCAAAGTTGACGTGTATCATTAACTTCATCTTCATCACAATAATCTGTAATTTCAAAAACAGTTTCTCCGGTTACAGGAGATTTACGCATTCTATATTCAAGATACTCTTCTTCATCGTCAGCATCTTCCCATTTAAACCGAAGCCGTTCGTCTTCTATGTCATCAATTAAATGGGCTATTTCTTCAGAGCCTTCCCAAACAAAAGTATAAACATCCGCAGTAATATCGACTTCATCACAGAACCACCGAATTAAAGTAGAAGGGGACGTTAAAAAACGATAAAGTATAGTTGGCGAAGCACGAAAAATAAATTCTAAATTTATTTGTACTCTTTTCATGATTGGAAAAGATTTTAGAATGATAAAAATTAAATCATATGCTTATTGTCCTATTTTAAATAATTAGGAAAACAAGTTAGACTGATTACTATTGAGTTTCAAAACGTAATTATTTTGAAATATCTTTTTGTTCTTTTAAGTTTTTGTCTTTGGATATATAGTTATTTTTAAGTCGGAGAGCACTTCATTCTATTAAGTAAGAGTGGTCGTTTTCCGCAATAAAAACTAAATAAACCGCAATTCCAAATATATAGCTAAAATTTGTGAAAAAAGCAATTTTTAAGAATAGGTTTTTAGAGTATGTCTAAATTTCCATGATTGAGCGAGAGTGAGGAAATTTTATTTTGTACTAGGCGAAAATTTTTAGCATCCTTTTGGCTGGTCAAAATTTTTAACGACGTACAAATTAAAATTTGCCGCTCGCAGTCAATTGATGGGATTTTAGACATACTCTTAAAATCGATTAATTAAAATCGACTAAGGTAATATCGTAAATAAGCATCGTATTGGAAGGAATGCTACCAGAACCTGACGGTCCATAAGCCAAATTAGAAGGAATCATAAAAGTGCCAGCGCCTCCTTTGTCTAAAATAGTTAAAGCTTCTTTCCAGCCAGGAATCACTTTACCCAAGTTAAAAGAGGCAGGAGTCACCGCTAAGTCGAAGGAGGTGCTATCAGCATAATAGCCATTATAAGTAATTAGAACACTAGTCGTACTGGAGTCAGGGTGGTCGCCGTTGCCATCCTTCGTTATGTTGTAATAAATACCAGTTTGTGTGGAATCTATAGGTGTTAAATTGGTTTCAGCAATATAGTTTCTGATTTTAGTTCGGTCAAATTCTTCTTGTTCAACGATTTCAATTTCAAAAACTAAAACTGAAAAAGGCGGAATATTAGCCGTCCCACTTTGTCCATATCCCAGAGCAGAGGGAATGATTAAAGTTCCTTTTCCCCAAGTATTGAATTTTTGAACCCCTTCACTAAATCCAGGAATTAAATCTGGAAGGGACAAGGTGACAGGACTACAATCACTCGTTTCGGTTAGGGGAATGGTGTTATAACTACCCAGAGGACCATTAGTATCGTCCTGTAAATAAACCCCTTTTAATAATATATTGACACTTGAGTCAGCAAGTATTTCAGTACCTCGACCTTTATCCTCAACGATGTATCTTAGCGTAGATGGAGCTATTTGAACTTGAGCAGTTAAGCTACTGTCTTCTAAATACTTATTGATAATTTCCAGGTCAGTAGCAAGTTGCACATCAGGGTCTATATTAGTAATTTCTAAATCCTGTTTACAATTAGCCAATACAAAGCCTAGGAAAAGAATAGGAAAAATATACTTCATCTAAAAATAGCTGGTCAAATTTTTATTAAGCATAGTATATTCTAGGTGTGTAATTTACACCCTTAAAAATCCTCTATTACAAGAATTTTTTGTTACACAGTAGACTTTATTCGAAAAGTTTTCTTAAGGCCGACCGTGAACCGTATGCCATTAATCGTGAACTGAATAAAGTCTAGTATCTAGTTGAAATCTACTAAAGTAATATCGAATATTATCATGGTATTAAATCCTATTGAGCCCGACCCTTGAGGACCATAAGCCAAGTTTGAAGGAATTAAAAAAGTACCTCTCCCTTCTCTCTTTAAAAGTGGAACAGCTTCTCGCCACCCTTCAATTACACTATTTAAGCTAAAAGTAGCTGGGAGTTCAGATTGGTCAAACACGGTCCCGTCTGCAAAGTAACCTCTATAACCTACAGTGACAGTAGAATTAGCCGATGGATGTTCACCAGTACCAGCGTCAGAAATCGTATAATAAATTCCTGAAAGGGTAGAATCGACTTTTTGAAGATTATTATCAGTAATATATTGCTTGATTTTAGTTCGGTCAAACTCCCTCTGTTCTACTATTTCAAAATCAAATCCTAAGACAGAGTTAGGAGGAATAGATTCCGTGCCAGTTGGTCCAAAGGCTAACGCAGAGGGCAAAAATATTCTACCTTTTCCCCAAGTTGCAAATAATTGCATACCTTCACTAAATCCTGAGACTACATCAGGAAGAAATATAGAAGTTGGGCTACAATCATCAGTTTGGAGGAAAGTTCTCCCGTCCAAATAAAAGCCTTCCATTAAGAGATTAACGGTTGAAGTAAACTCAACAGGCGTTCCTCTTCCTGGATCATCAATAATATAGCGCAAACCAGAGGACGTAACCTCTGCATTAAGATTATTGGTAGCTAGGTAAGTATTAATAGCTGTGGTATCAATTGTGAACTGCTCCACAGAATCTACAGTAGGGGTTGCTGAGTCACTTTTACAGTTGGAAAATAAAAGACCTAAAAAAAGGAGTGGAAAAATATACTTCATTTTAATATAGCTAATTTGTTCAAGATTTTAATAGGCAATAAGTAAATATTTACCTAAGAAGTTTAATAAAGGAAAAGGGTTTTCTTATAGAATCTGAAAAACACTTCTGAAAATTTTTTTTATAAGAAAACCCTTAAGTAATGCGGATTGATTAATCGGGTAAAATTTTTAGCTTGAATTTTTTCGATAGTTTTCGCCAAAAAATCAATGCATAGCACCCGCTACGGATTTATTTTTTGGTAAAAAATAGCGGAAAAAGGCTGCTAAAAAT
>CALLVC010000578.1 GCA_938010785.1 uncultured Saprospiraceae bacterium | reverse complement strand
AAAATGTTGAATGCACTATTAGAACAAGGAAAAATCACCCCCTTGCAAGCAGAATTGGCGAAAAAAGTGCCAATGGCAGATGATATTACGGTAGAAGCAGATTCAGGAGGACATACCGATAATCGACCATTAGTCGCATTATTTCCAACGATAATCAATTTGCGAGACCAAATCCAGCAAGAATATGGCTATGCTAAAACGATTAGAATTGGTGCAGCAGGAGGTATTTCAACGCCTGCATCAGCACTAGCCGCATTTATGATGGGCGCAGCGTATATCGTGACAGGTTCGGTCAATCAAGCCTGTGTAGAAGCAGGAACGTCAGAGCATGTGCGAAAGCTATTGTCAACCGTCGCTTCCACCGATGTAACGATGGCGCCAGCGTCAGATATGTTCGAGATGGGGGTAGAATTACAGGTGTTAAAAAGAGGGTCACTATTTGGGCCCCGAGCCAAAAAATTATATGAATATTATACTCGTTATAACTCTATTGATGAGATTCCAGCAAAAGATAGAGAAGTATTAGAAACAAAAGTATTCCGAGAGCCTTTGGAAACAATTTGGCAATACTGTGTGGACTTTTTCACCGAAAGAGACCCTGAACAAATCGAACGAGCGAATGACAATCCAAAGCGAAAAATGGCATTGATATTCCGGTGGTATTTGGGCTTGTCTTCCAATTGGGCAAATTCTGGAAAGATAGAGCGAAAGATGGATTTTCAAATCTGGTGTGGTCCTGCCATGGGGGCGTTTAATAACTGGGTGAAAGGGACTTATTTAGAAAATTACGAAAATCGACAAGCGGTTGATGTAGCAGAAAATATCATGCTCGGAGCCGCTTATTTATATAGAGTACAGGCCTTGAAAATGCAAGGGGTAAATATGCCTTTGGAGTGGATGCAGGTGGTGCCTTCGCCTAAGGTTAGGGAGCTGGTTTAGTAGGATTGAATCGCGGATTTGACGGATTTTGACGGTTTCTTTGCTAGATGTGCTCTAGGTCGTGTGCGATTATCAGACAGAGTTTTACAGTAAAGCTAAGTTCCAAACGTATATCGTACACGACCTACATTAAATCCGTCAAAATCCGTTGGCTCTCCCGTCCGCAAGCGGTTCACAAACGGTGTTTGTTCATGTGATTCAATCCTCCTAGTTAACTAAATCCTCAAATCCCTCCTCTCCAAACAAAGGCACTAAAAAAGGGTCATTCTGAAATTTAAACCATAAAAATTCTTGACCTTCCTCCCTACTTTGTTTTAAAAGGGAAATAGCTTTATCCGTATTGCCCAATTGCGCTTCCATTTTAGCCTTGGTATAGGTCACATAACTCGCAGCATAAGGATGGTCATAATTGCTAAGGTATTGGTAAATCTCTTCTAATTTATCGTAGTCTTTTAATTGAATATAACAAGCGGCCAAAGACCCTAAACCAAGGTCAATAATCATTGGCATCTCTTTAAAGTTGTTGTAAAAAGATGCAAAATATTCGGCAGCTTCTTCGTAGTCTTCTTTGGCGTAAAGCCCATTGCCAATATAATAATCACTCAACCAATCGTAGTCATTATTCTCGCCATAATTCACCAAAAGATTTGCCATTATTTTTTTGACATCCATTTGGTTTAATTTTTCCATTTCGTTTAGCATACCGACCAATAATAGACCTGCACTTTGGCGACCACCATTAAAACTTAAATCTTCGCCCAGATAAAAACCCATTTTTTCATAAGCCTTATCAAAATGACCGACATGAACCAATGATTTAAGGTAATAATTGGCAATCAGCCCTTCTTTAATTTCAAAATCAAAACCATCTACTAATTCAATCACTTTTTCAGGGTGGTCGCTTTGAAAATGAGCATAAGTCAATAATTCATAATATTCTTGACAAGGCGTACATTCTTGAAAATCTAGAAAGGAAGGGTCATAATTTTCCAGTATTGTCAAAGCTTTCTGAACTTGATTGGTATTTAAATATTGGCGACTTAAGTTAGTAACCGTGATAAATTCCTGATTATCAATTTCGTATATCTTTTCCCAATAATTGACAGATGCTTCAAGTTGACCGTGCAATTGGGCTTCATAGGCCTGGGCTTGTAACTGATGTGCTTTTGATAGTTTATGGCTTTTAGCCAATACATAATTTAACAAGGAATCAGCTTGGTAGTAAGCCGATTCATTAATTTTGGCGGCTACTAACTCTACCATTGGTACCACAAAAGTAGTATCAATAGAATAAGCAGTTAGATAATATTCTTCTACTTTTTGGTAATCTATACCCCAAAATTTTCGACCTTCTAAATAGGCATGATAAGCCCCCAATTTAGGTGGTCGTTCGGTAAATTGTTTACGGTCTTGCACTGCCCAAAATCCAGTTAGTCGTTGACTCACTTCTTGAATAAGTGGCAATGGGTCTGATTTATCACCGATAATCGGCTGCTTAAGCGAATGCACAATCTCACCAGATGTAGCATTAACAACTTGTGCCTGTACAATAAGCTGTTCGCCCGATTGATAATAGCGACCATTGATAATTATTTCAGCACCTGTGGCTCTAGCAAAATTTTGAATACCTTCCAAAGAAGCGGTTGCTAAATGTATATTATTTCGCACACTAGATGGCAAAACCACTTGGGTTTTTTCGATGTTCATTAACTGTTGAGTAATCCAATCAGCTGCCATTTTTCCAACGCCGTTTAGCTGTTCTTCGCCTGTTTCATTTTCAAAAAACATGACGGCTACCTTTTTTTCTTTTAAAGAAGTCTTATTAAATGATTTACTCAGTAAATTTTTTATTTCGGGAAAGTTAAAGACCGTTAGAATAGCAAATAGCCCCACGACCGAAAATACCGCCTTGGTACTAGTGATTATTTTACGAAGCGTACTTGTTGGTTTTTTATCTAACTTACCCTTTATCGCTTTTTTATTAGGAACAACAAATTCTTTATTAGCTAAAGCATAGACCGAAGTAGCTTGCTTGATATTTTTAAAATTAAATTTTCCAAGCGTTGTTACTTTAAATTGTTGATTATTTTCAATCGCTTCTTTGATGGGGACAGAAAACAAAACCGAACCAGGGACACCAATAGATTCAATACGGGAAGTCAAATTAACGCTATCGCCATAGACATTCCCTTCCTTCTTGACCACCTTGCCCTCATGTATGCCAATACGAACAGGAACGATAGGATTTTTTTGAAAAATAACCTGTAAAGACCCTGCAAATTTCACGGCATCCATGGGATTTTGGAAAAGTATCAAACATCCATCCCCGTAAAAATTAACAATGTCTCCATTGTATTCGATGGTTTGCTCTTTTATTTCTTTTTGGAATTTCGACAATAATTGACCCGCACGACGTTCATCCTCCTGCATAAGTGCAGTATAGCCTGAGATATCGGCAAACAGGATAGTCGCTAATTGTCGTTTTTCTGAAGGCATTAGAAAAATGAAATAAGGGTTTAACTATTAAGTTTTGCGAGTAAAATAGCTAAATTTTATCAATGAAGCCTAAACTACACATTTTTTATAATATAAAGATAAAATATTAATCAAAAGGTTGCTTAAAGATTTTAAAAATGGAAGAGGAATAGAGTAGCCTATTTAATTTAGACTATAGTCTCAAGAAAAAATTACGCTCAAGAACAGACAAAGAAAGTGATATAGAATGGTTAAGTTTGCAGGCTAAATCGCACAATTCCTTCCTTTATAAAATAGGGTAGTGTACAAAAGAAAAAATACAGGTTAACAATTATAAAACAAGAGAATCATACAATGGATATTAATAAAGAATTCTGGTATACTGCCTACAGTCCCAATAAGGATTTAACGGATGAAATGATTACCAAAGCAGAAGGGATACTAGGATTTAAATTACCTGAGGCATTAATCGAAGTATTGAAAATTCAAAATGGTGGAGAAACGCAAGGCTTGGTTTTTCCGACTACCGTCAAAACGTCTTGGGCTGCGGACCATGTTCCCTTTGATGAGTTATATGGTATTGACTTTTTAGTAGAAAATTCCACCGAGGAAGGAATAGAGGAAGCCACAGAGACCAGTGATTTTAATATCCTTGACACCCCTGCAGTCGTCGAAGAATGGAACCTACCCGAAAAACAGATTGTCCTCAACAGTGATGGCCATTGCAATATCACGTTAGATTATCGCAAGGATGAAACGGCTCCAGTAGTCACCTGGATAGATGCAGAGATGAAAGAAGACATCCAGTTGGCAAGCAGCTTTGAGGAGTTTTTAGCAGGATTGGTTCCTTTTGAAAAATTTGGCTAAAAGTCTACTAACCATGAGCTTAATGCTATACTTTCTTATTTCCTTCAT
>CALLVC010000577.1 GCA_938010785.1 uncultured Saprospiraceae bacterium | reverse complement strand
ACTTCGGGTGATACATCGTACTTTAATAATAATTGTAGTAAATAAGACTTATCCCAAGTTGGTTGCTCAAACCAGTAGGCTAAATCTTTTTTGAAATTTTCTCGATGCACCAATATACCTACCGCAAAATAACCTGCAATGTAATTATTCAATACTATCTGAAAATTATTCACCTTTAGAAACGAAGAAGTATTGATTCGCTCTTTTAATTTCAAATAATTATAGGCTAATTCCTTCCCCAGTTGCAATGCCTTCTGCTTATCATTTAATTGTGGATTTAGTAATAACTTTTTCTTTTTAGGAATAAAAATCGACCGTAAGTGCTTCAATTCTGGATAATCTTTTAAATCATCTTCTACTATTTCATAACCAAAATGCTTTTTGAGAATACTTGCTAAAAAATTGACAGGAACAGCTCTATTAATCGGTAATTTATAGGTCTTGATAAATTGAGCTATCGACTTCTCTATGTCTTCAAAATAATTATAATGCAATTCTTGGTATGCTCTAACTGCATTGAAATAGAAATTCTCTTCTTTAAATTCAAAGTTCCTTGATAACTCGACTAAGGTAGAAATAAATGCTCCCACTCGTAAGGGCGCATTGGCAATGATTTCTACGACTTTAGATAATTCAATGCCAAATAAATCTAAGGGCAATTCATTTAAAAAATTAGAATGTAGTAGTTCCCCTAATGCAGCTAATTTACCTGGTAATACGGGAGAAATAAGCTCATTATAAGTCGTTCCTAAGGCTACTGCTAAGGTCTCAATTTTATCTGTCTTCGGTGATTTCTTCCCTTTTTCTATCTCATTGAGATAAGAGACTGACATGCCCGCCATCTTAGATAATTTCGCAAAAGATAAGCCCTGTGCTATCCGCAATTGCTTGACCTTTAAGCCAAAAATAATTCTACTATTCTGATGCGTGAGATTCATGGGGGAAAAATACGAAAAAAATACAGGATGAGCGAATAAAAAAGTCCCAGAGGACTTTTTTATGAAGCGAACCGCAAAGCGGGTGAGATGGCTGACAGGGTGCTCTTTGGAGTTGTGTTCTTAGATGAACGAGCACCTCGAAGGGTAAATGTATAATATGAACAAACATCGTTTGTAAACCGCGAGCGGGTGGGATGGCAGGTCGTGCTTTTGGGATTTTGAGTTTTCAAAGGCTCAATTCAAACAGCTTTTTAGTTGTGTCCTTAGATGCAGTAATGCGAGTGTTAGCTATTGTATTCCTAGCTAAAAAGAGAGAGGCGATTGTTGCTATGCATCAATCGCCCTCCAAACCACAAAAGACATCTTTACTTTACTTAATTCTTATATCTAGCACAAGCATTGTGGCTTGTGTCGATTTTAATTTTTTAGCTACACGTACGTTGTTGTCGCTGCGATTACTCGCAGGAAAGCGTTTGTGCTAGCTTTGTCATAGTTTGAGATTAATCATAGCATAGACAGGAAATCTATGCTTTGTTTTTTGTTACAGACCAGAATGTCTGTGCTACTTCGTGCGTGCAACCTCGCCGAAAACCACTCGTTTCTCTGAGACCCTTGATAAAGGTAAAAGTCTCGGCGAGGCATCGCACTAATCGGAATTTGGAATAGTAACTGTAGTGCTAAGCTCTGCTTGGTATAAAATGTATCTATCATATTATACCAAGCAGAGCTTGACACTACAGGACGCTACAGTCCTACTACTTTATAAATACTTTTCCAGAGTTTATCAATCCACCTTCCACTCGGATAGTATAGATGTATAATCCTTGCGGTAAATCGTTCGGATAGAACTGGAATTTATTATTATTAAATTGTTGGCGCTGGACACTTCGGCCCGCTACATCAAATAAATCAAATTGTACATCGGTCACTCCTTCCATACCTACTAACTCCACAGTCGTCCCGCCTGCATCAAATGGATTAGGTGCTATTTTCACCTCCACATTGGGGACAAAAACCGTCTCCACATCGGTAGAGATTTCTACAAAATCTTCTATTGCTGCTCCACCAATGGTATGGAATGTTGGATTGGTTGAAATAGGTGCGCCAAAATCAAAAAAGACCGTTGCTCTATTTTCTATAACCATCCCTGCTGGATTATCTCTTTTTTGAGATACTTTGAATTTCACAAAACCATAGGACGCTGAAGCTCTAGTACTTTCACTTAATAGATTAATATTATTGAAAGTAAATTTCACTACTCCTTCCCCGCTTATCTCAAAATCATAGTCATGACTACTCGCCCCTGGTACTAACGTCGTAATATCAAAAGCATCTGATAAGGTGTCTCTAATGATTATCTGATTGACCGTATCTGACCCTGTATTTTGGAAATAAATGTGGTATTCTAATTCATCTGTGTTGGCAATGTTATTCGCCGCACCTACTCCTTTTGGAGAAGGGGTCATATCTGCATTTCCGGTGATGATTTTATTTTCCTGACAATCTATGGAAAAGAATGGTAAATCATCCGCATCACTAAGAGAAGTTAAAAAACCTGTGTTGAATGGTTGACCGAAAGGACAGCCTTCTACTGCTGCGGAAGCTGTGTTTCCGTATGGGTGACCTGCGGGTTGGTCAACTACAATTCTATATGTGGAAATATTTGATTTTGTGGCAACATAAAGTGTGTCAGATTTATCAGCTGGCAGTTGAACAGGTGTTCCAATTCTAAAATCTATGTGGTCCTCTATAATTACAAACCCCACAGGCTCCAACATGTTGCCGTCTCCAATATTCTTAATTATAAACTGTACAGAATCACCTACACATTCCCCATCAACTTTAACACTTGCTCCATCCCAGAGTGGCGGAGGTGGAATACAAATTGGATTAGGACTGGCAGACGCCTCAACACAATGTGCTTGACCTGTAACTGCATCGCAACTAACTGTGGTATTCACTATAAAAGAACCACATTCTTCTATTACTAAATCACCAATATCAAAGCGAAAAATATTACCTACTCGATTAGTCCACGGTAGGGAACTAAAATTAACATCAAGGAAAGGGTCAAATTGTACATCAATGTAGGTGCCTTCTGCTGTTTCAATTCCTCGATTACAAATACTTATGGTATAGTCCGCTTCTTTACATGGCTCCAAACTTGCGGTAGAGACATCCACTACTAATATTGGACAATCTTCTACTGTTGCACGAGTAGCAAAATCTAGCTGCATCGTATCACTTTCCGTAAAAGCAACATTATAATTTTGACAAACTTCCCAAGCCGTATTTAAAATAACTAAACTTACATTATAATTGCCATTTTTCACAGTTAGTTCATATTCTCCATTTTCATCTGTTGTAGCGTAAAAGACCTCATTTCCATTTCTAATTCTCACCAACCAATCTTCTAATTCTTTCTCATCCTCATCTTTTTCACAATTGGTATTCATGTCTCGGTGGACCGTACCTCGAATCGTATTACTAAAAATATTACCATTTCCATCTGTCTTCACCATATACATATCGTATAATTGGAAAACAGTAGGCCTATCAGGGTCATTGTTTATATCAAATCCCCCTCCTACAATATAACCACCATCATTAGTAACAGCCACAGACTGTCCTAAATCTAAACCAGACAAACCGTACAGGCGTTCCCATTCAAGATTACCTTGATTATCTGTTTTCACTAGATACATTTGGGAAGAAGTTGGCGTAATTTCTTTTACGCCTGCGACTATAAATCCTCCATCTGGTGCAATAGCAATAGCATGCCCAATTTCATCAAAATCAGCTGCTCCATAGCTTTTGGACCATATTTCTGTCCCTGTCTTATCCAAACTTAATAGATATAGGTCTCTTTTATCACTCGTAATACCTGTAAGCACATAATTCCCTTCTGCTGTTTCCACTACATCGTAGGCCCCATCTTCCTCAACGTTGCCGTAGGTTTTTTCAATCAATACGTTACCAAAAGCATCCGTCTTGATAAAATAAGCATCTGGGCTTGTTCCATTCGGACTAGCTGGGTTTGGAATGGCAAATGACCGATTAGACCCTACTATCACTATATTGCCATCGCTAGTTTCGATTACAGATTCTCCTATATCTATATCTTCTCCTCCAAAGTTTTGTTCCCACAATAAATTTCCATCGGCATCGGTTCTTAATAAATATACATTAGTGCTTCCTTCATCGGATAACTCCGTTCGTCCAACTAATAAATAATCTCCGTTTTTTGCAATAGTAATTCCGAAACCTCTATCATTATAAAGACCACCATAGGTTTTTTGCCAAATTTCTCTTCCCTTACTGTCTACCTTGAGGAGTAATACATCTTCCTCTACATTGCCAAAGCTATTTGATTGACCAACCATCACATAATTCCCTTCTGCATCCTGTACTACTTCAAACCCTTTATCATCTCTTAATCCACCATATGATTTTTTCCATTGTTGGTTGCCTAATTCATCCGTCTTAACCAAAATAACATCCGTACCTGATTGGGTACTAGATTGTGCAAAACCTAGTAATGCATATCCTCCATCCAAAGTTTGGATAACTGAAAATGCTTGGTCATCTCCTGGACTACCATAGGTATTTTCCCAACCTTGTGCTAAAAGGGTTTTACCAGATACGGCAAAAACGGTGAATAAAATGAACGGAATAAATAGGCGTAATAATCTTTTCATGGGTAATGATTTCTGGTCAAAAATTTAATGCCTTTTTTATCTTAGAACGTGAAAACAAACCAAATATGATATTCAGAATTTTTTCCACATTACAAATATGCAAGCAAAACAAACTAAAAACAAAGACAATAATCTTAGTTTGTTGAACAAAAAATCAGGATTATCGTACATACAACCAATACAAATCACTAAACAATTAATTATAACATATTAATAATCAATTACTTAAAAACACAACACTTAATTACTTAAAAATAAAATTTAAATACTATTTGTTGAAGATAAACACAAGAAATGATAAAGAGCCGACTAATTGAGGTATTAAGAACCTTCTCAAAAAAGGAATTTAGAGAAATGAAAAAATGGGTAAACTCTCCTTTTCATAACCAAAGAGAAGACGTAATCTTATTATATGAATATTTATTGATGGAAAGCAATCTCTTTAATGATGAGAAAATAGCTAAAGAAAAAGTTTTTCCACACATTTATCCTAGTGAAAAATTTGACGATGCCAAAATTAGACAAGCTATACATTTCTTGTTTAAATCTATTGAAGAATTCTTAATCTTTACAGAAAATGAAAAGGATGAATTAAAATCAAGAATATTATTAGCTAAAATCTATCGAAAACGAAAGATTGAAAAAAACTTTATTAAAGTAAAAAAAAGTATCGAAATAGCTATACAAAATGAAGTGTTAGACGAAGAAGGCATATACAATACTTATCTCTTTCAAAATGAACTTTACGAATATCTTATCTCTACCAATCGAACACAAACTTTGAATCTTGAAGAACTAATAGAATCTTTTGACAAAGCACTTATTACTGAAAAACTAAAGCAAGCATGTATTCTTATTTCACACCAAGCAGTATTTAAGACTGAGTATTCTGACGACCTTGTAAAATTCATCGATTCCTACGTAAGCAAAAATTCTCAATTATTAGAAACCCAAATCTTAGCTCTTTATTACTTTGCCTATAAAACGCTTTCTGAGGAAGAAGCTGAAGGTGAAAAATACTTTAAGAATTTCAAAAATCAATTACTAGGAAGTAATGAAGTTTTTGCAAAAGAAAAAATGAGAGACCTTTATACTATAGCGATTAATTTTTGTATTAAAAAGTTTAACCGAGGTGCAAAAATTTTTATAAATGAAGCTTGGGATTTATATAAACAAGGGATAGGAAGTGAAATCTTATTAATTGATGGAGAACTAAATCATTATACCTACAGAAACTTTATTTCTTCTGGACTAGTTCTAAAGTATTATGAAGAAGTTGAAACTTATATTAACAAATATGGGGTGTATTTAAATAAAGAGTATAAAGACCATTATATCAACTTCAACTTAGTAAGACTTTTTTTCGAAAAAGGAAATTATGAAAAAGCAATGGAATTAGTCGGTCAATATGAATTTAAAGATGTACTAATGAATATTAGTGCAAAAACTATACAATTAAAAATCTATTATGAATTATCTGAATTCAGAACTTTGGAATCGTTCTTAGAAAGCATGCGTGCTTATGTTCAAAGAAAAAAAGAATTGGGAATCCAAAGAAAATCCAATTACAAAAACATCATCCGCTACACCAAAAAACTCCTAAAGGTAAACCCCTACTCCAAGGCCCAAAAAGAAAAACTAAAGCTTGAAATAGAAGCAGCCAAACCCTTAACAGAAAAGGCTTGGCTGCTTAAGCAATTAGCAGAATTATAACTACGGGTAGTACGGCCTTTAGTCTGTCCTGTTCAACGACCTTTAGGTCGGTACTGCTCAACTTAATTTAGCCACGCCACATATACTCACTATCAACATTAAAATAAGCAAAGTCTAAAGACTTTGGAACGGGACAGCATGAACCTGCCCGCTGCGCAGTCGTGCGGGTGCTGTGCTACCAAACTTTAATCCTCAATAACCACAGGCTCCCCATCCACCCTCACCGTACTACGTCCGTCTAATCGCTGACGTAAAGTATCTGACACCGCCAACTTTGCCTTCGAACGGTCATCTCCTTTGATGTCTGCAATATCCACCGCAAAACGTTCTGCGTCCAAAGTGGCTCGATTATCTAAATACGCTTTAAGTTTTTTGCCTTTTCCGCGAATGTCTAATTCATTTCGACCATTCAATTTAACGGTTAAATCTTCCACGTCAATATTTGCTTTAATATCACTTCTATAATTTTCGCTACGGATTGTCATGGTCTCTTCTTTGAAACCTGTGAGTTTGGCATCGTCGGTATTTTCTAAATCTACCTCCGTTAATGTAGGCATTGTAATGTATAAACGGACTGGCGAGGACGTATTTTTTAAGGTCGTGGACACTTTTAATACATCATCAAATTGCTGCACTTCTACTTTTCTTAGGTATTGGTCTCGACCTTCCAATTTAGTCGAAAACTCCTTGCCTTGAGTAATTTCTATTTTTATTTTTCCATCTATATGCACTCTTGAAAAATCTTGGTATTTATTACCAAAATCATAATCATCCGTACTTTGAGCGTTGGACTTTATACCATCTCCCACTAAACCATTTTTCTCCATTTTGAATAATTTCCCATTATCATTGGACCAAAAATGGTAATGTCTATTGTTATTGTCTATATAATTTGTCAGCCATCCTTCTGTATTTTCTAGGTTATTAAACTTGATGGATTTTCCTTCTGGCACTTTCAAAATTAGGTTCACACTTTGCCCTCTCCATTTCTCTCCTTTGTTTAATAAAAAATAAGGCTGAATTGCCAACTGATTGCCCGATAGCTTGACTTCATGCTGTACTTGCTTTGCCAAACTTTTTGCCTCCCGTAAACCATTCCCTCTAGACTTTGTCTCTTGAATCAATACAAATTCTTCGCCTTCCGCTTTTTCTATATTCAAATGTATATCTTCATTCACTAGTTCCTCTCCTTCTAATTTCAACAAACCATTTGGACCTAGTTGAATCCAAGATTCATCATAAGGATTTTTAGCATAATTGATGGTTAATGTTTCTTCTGTTATAGAAAAGCTCTCCGTACTTTGGTGTGCCTCTGCCCCCATACTAAACTGACTAGCTAGGTAACTGCCGATTCCAAAAACACTGATTACGTTTAAAATATAAAACACCAATAATCCTCCTTTCCAACGAACATTAAACTTCGTGTTAAAGACCATTTTGCTCGCTAAAAATATAAGCGACAAAATGGGTATACCTATAAATACTGCTAAATTAAAAATCAGTACCCCGCCAATTAAAGGCTGCTGTGGAAAAATAAATTGTAGGAAAGGAAAACCCAGAAAAAAGCTGATTATTGACGCCAGCCAAATAGCGGCAAACGCAATAATCAGCGCGAATCCTACGATGAAAATAATCGGTTTGAACACCGTACCTACTACTTCGATACCGGTTCTTATGCCTTTGCCGAAAAGTCGGAACGCATCATTCACTCCATCCTTGAAATCCTCCTTTTCTGTAAAACTTTTTTTTTTGCCCGTGCCATCCCAACTTTCAGTCATCTCTGTTAATTTATGACCCAAATTACCTATCTCCTGTTCTACCACTTTTGCCATGTTCGAAATGTTGACATCTGCTCCTCGCATCGCCAATCTATCACTAGAAGTTTTCGCTTCTTTGATAATCGCCCATAAAATAATATAGGCTGGAATACCAACTCCTCCTGAAATCGTAAATAAAATAAAGCCGACACGAACCCAAAGTGGGTCAGCAATACCAAAATAGGCAGCAATACCTGAACAAACACCTCCAATGACCTGGTCTTCTGGGTCTCGCATCAAACGCTTACCCGTTTTGTATTGCTCCTTATTTCCTGTCTGCCTACTTCGAGTGGTCGTATCTTCTTTGAAATCATCAATAGGTGCTGCACCAAATTCTTCTGGTGTCCCCATGATGGTAATGGCCTCTTTGACCATTTTTAAATTTACAATCGGGTGATTTCCTAAACTTTCTTGGAATAATTCGGCTATCCTTGTTTCTATATCCGAAGTAATTTCTTCGTATCCTTCCGAATTTTCAAAATGATTATGTATGGTTTTTAAGTAGCTTGACAAATGCTTGTAGGCATTATCGTCAATCGTAAATGCGTAGCCACCTAAATTTATATTGAATACTTTATTCATCGTTTTTTATTTGAAAGTTGTTGATTGGTTTTCTCTAGACTCATCCAAATTAAAATGGATAAGTCGTTGTTTATGAATTGATTAGACTTTGAAGTTAAAAAACTTTTTAGTCTTCGGTAGCTTTGCTATTCTTTTTTAACCTTTGGTTTACGCTTTGGTTTTTTCTTGGTAGCAAATAAAGTGGTCGCATTTACCGTAGCTACTAGGTCATTCCAAGTATCTAATAAATCATGTAAAAACTCTTGACCATTATCGGTTAAAGTATAATATTTTCTTGGTGGGCCTGATTCTGACTCTTTCCATGTATAACTTAGAATGCCAGAATTTTTGAGTCGAGTTAATAACGGATACATCGTTCCTTCTTTTACTATTAACTCAGGCTTAGAATTCTTTAAGCGCTTGATAATATCTGAAGGGTAAGCTTCTTTCTCTGCTATAATAGAGAGCACACATAATTCTAAGATTCCTTTTCTCATCTGTGCTTTTGTATTTTCGATATTCATACTACAAATATATGGTATAATCACAGTACTGTGCAATACATAGTACCTAGAATCACCTAGTATTTTCTATAAACAGGTAGTATTTGTCGATAAAGCAGCAGAAAAAAATCTGTAAAAGGGCGAAATTATTTGACTAGAAATTGATAGACCATCAATAAATGTGTCGTTTGGAAGAAAAGATAAAAACCATCTTGCTTTGTTTTTTAATAAGAAAGTCGTTACTTTTAAAAAACTATCAGAAAACAAATCTAAATATTTAAAAAATGAGTATTAATTTAGAAAAAAGAAAATTAAGTATTGTAGAGCGACTATCTGAAACAGATGATATAGCTGTTATTTTACAAATAGAAAATCTTTTAAATCACAATGTAAATTTTTGGGACACATTATCAGATGAATAAAAAAAGAATATTTATAAAGTCATATATAAAGGCATAGCAGATTTAGACGCTGGAAAAAGAATTCCTTACAAAAAATTGAGAGATAAATGAATTTCTGATAATTCTTATACTTGCCATTACCAAATCACTGGATGAAATTAACCATATTCATATCATGCCTACTTTTCCTTTTTTGCTTACCGCAAATAGGCTTTGGTCAAGATACCACTACTCAATATTTACAAAAAGAACTTACCGTTCAACCTATTGACCAAACGGATTGGGAGGAAGCTACAGCAGGTTTGGATTATGGGGAAGGCAAATTTACGCCCCCACCTAAAAAAGATACCGCAAATCTTGAATTCTTAGCCACACTTTTTAAAATAATTGGCATTTTAGCGGTGGTCGTCGCAGTAGCGTTCTTATTACGCTACTTTATTGGTATTCAAGGTATGCAAAAAGCAAGCAATAAAAAGTTTGACCCTAATGCCAAAATTGATACGCAAACCATAGCCGAACACATCCATGAATTTGATTTGCCCACGCTCATTCAACAAGCTATTGCTCAAAAAGACTTTACAGTAGCTACTCGATTATATTATTTACTGACTATCAAAACCCTTTCGGATAAAAATTTAATTCATTGGAAAAAAGATAAAACCAATCGTAATTACTTAAACGAATTGACCACTTTTGACTTAAAAAATCAATTTAGTCAGTTGACCAATATTTTTGAACGGGTCTGGTATGGAGAAGTCACCGTCAATGAGGCTATCTTTGGCGAAATTGAAGGACAGTTTAAAGGATTTACTAGTAGAATAGAGCGTAGAGTACAGATAAACAGAGTAACTTGAATATTTTTCAAAAATCGACTTCTAATTACTCTTTTCATCTCAAATCTCTAAGTGAAACGGTCTCTACTCTCTATTCTCTACTCTAACAAAAACTAACATTGGACACCCAGAAGCAACAAAAAGGCTGGATAATTTTAGGCATAGTAGCACTGCTATTACTAGGTTTCTTTGTGTACCAAAATAGCGATAAATTTCTGTCCTATGACTGGCGAATGAGTCTTGATGAAGAAAGTAAAGAACCTTATGGCATACAAATCATCAAAACGGTTTTGGAAAATAGTATTGCTCAAGATTCCTTTATTTTACTAGATAAAAAGATTGGAAATAGTCTGCCCGAAAATAAAGCTGGAAATAGCAATTTTGTTTTCATTGGCGAGGCATTACTATTAGATTCCAATGATGTAGAACGACTTTTAGCTTTTGTCGAAAATGGCAATACCGTTTTCATTTCCAGTGTTACTATTCCCGATTTATTGATGGAGGAAGTCTATTTCAATGATTGTGATTCTATCTATTGGGAAGATTATGGTACTTATTATGATACTGCCGTGATTACTAATTTTGTCCATCCCGATTTGCACGCAGCGGAAGATTTTGCTTTTCCCTATGTTCGACAGCATAAAATTTATAATACTTATTGGCAAAAAATAGACAATTATCTTTTTTGTGAATCAGATAATTACCCCGTCATCATCAGTAGAAATCCCGACTCTACCATAGTAGACATGGCTATGTTTCCCTATGGAGAGGGTGCCTTTTATTTACAAACTTCTCCTATTGCCTTTACGAATTTTTACACCACCAAAAAGAATGGACAGCAGTACGCCGAAAAAGCATTTACTCATTTGCAACATGGAAAAATTTACTGGGATGATTTTAGTAATGTGCCTAGCGCAGTCGGTCGAAGTAGAAATTGGTCTAGTCCAGACCCCTTAACGCCTCGAAAGGGGCCCTTGGATTACATTTTATCCCAACCAGCTTTGGCTTGGGCATGGTACTTATTACTTGCCTTGGGCTTGTTATTTTTACTATTTAGGTCTAAACGGCAACAGCGAATCATACCTGTTTTACCAAAAAATAGAAATACTTCTTTAGAATTTATTTCGACTATCAGCCGATTACATTTTAAAGGGGACAACCACCGACGAATCGCTTTGCAGAAAATGGATTTAGTGCTTGCTTTTATTCGCAATAAATATAGACTGTCTTTTATAGAAACGAATGCTGACTTTATCGAAGAATTGAGTGTTGTTTCTGAAATTGACCAAGCATTACTGCAAAAAATGTTTTTATTATACACCAATATCAAAAGTTCTGAGTTCACGACTGATAAAACCTTAATAGAATTACATAAATTGACGGATTATTTTTATAAAAATGCTCGATGATTATTTTAGAGTAAAAATTAGAGACCGACTTGTCCGTATGGATTCCGCAAGCGGAATTGAGCGCATAGAGATGATAGCTATCAATAAATCGATATTTCAATTGAGACTTTCTCATAAATCCTTTTTTGAAAAACAGCACCAAATAAAGTACTGATTTCTTTTCTTGCACAATGCATTTCCCCCTTTGGAGGGGGTTAGGGGGAGGAAATCCACATTTTATTCAGTTTTCAATTGTTTGTTTTTACTTATGAGACAGCCCCAATTAGTAGCCAATAAAAAAGAACATATGTCTGACGAATTAAACAAGTCAACTGAGCCTGTAAATGAGCCAACGAATGAAATTACCTCTTTATCGGAAACACCCGTTGAGACAACAACGCCTGCATGGCAAGCCAACCGATTGGATTTAAGCAAGGTGCAATTAGCGGCAGACTCGATTAAAGCAGAGCTTAAAAAGGTAATTATTGGGCAAGAAAATCTGATGGACCAAATGCTCATTGGCTTATTCACGGGTGGGCATGTGCTTTTAGAAGGCGTGCCTGGAATAGCCAAAACCTTAACGGCTAATCTAATGGCTAAAACCTTAAAAACGGAATTTTCTAGGATTCAATTCACCCCAGATTTGATGCCAACGGATGTGGTGGGAACGAATGTGTATAATCTACAAAATTCGGAATTCGCTTTTAATGCAGGGCCTGTCTTTTCTAATATTATTTTAATTGATGAAATCAACCGTGCTCCTGCTAAAACCCAAGCGGCTTTGTTTGAGGTGATGGAAGAATTTCAAGTCACCGTCGATGGGGAAACCTATCCGATGAAATTCCCTTTCTTCGTCATTGCTACCCAAAATCCTATCGAACAGGAAGGCACTTATAAATTACCCGAAGCACAACTAGACCGATTTTTATTTAAAATCACTTTGGAATATCCAAGTCTGGAAGAGGAACGGGCTATTTTAGGGCGTTTCCGTAATGATTTTAAGTTAACTCAAAAACAAAATGTGCAAGCAGTCATTTCTCCAGCAGAGATTAAGGAGTGTCAAACACTTATCGAGCAAGTACAAATCAAAGATGAATTGCTGGACTACATTGCTGCCATCATTCATAATACTCGAAATAATAAAGATTTATTTTTAGGGGCTTCTCCTCGTGCTTCTTTGGCGATTATGAAAGCATCTAAAGCTTATGCCGCTATGAATAATCGAGATTTTGTAACGCCTGACGA
>CALLVC010000576.1 GCA_938010785.1 uncultured Saprospiraceae bacterium | reverse complement strand
CAAGAACTTGAACTTGAGTTGCCACAGTACATCCTGTTGCTGGATTAGTTGCCGTTATGGTATAGGTACCTGCGGCATTAATCGTTGGGGTAAGCGTCGTAGCACCACTAACGATATTTCCGTCGGTCGTTGTCCAGTTGTAAGTGATATCAGGGTTAGTATCTCCCGTTCCTGTTAATACCAAGCTAGTGTTACTACAAGTTAGTGAAGCAATTTCGCCAGCACCAACAGTAGGTGCGGCGCGATTATCGACTACCGTAGTTGCAGTGATTGAACTACAGTTATTCGAAGTATTTGTGGTGGTCAAGGTGTAAGTACCAGCAGCATCAACTACAGCCGCTAAGGTATTATTTCCAATAAGAATATTTCCATCGGTCGTTGTCCAAGAATAGGTAAAGTTTTCGGTCATGGTGGTAGAACCGTTTAAGGTAACCGTCGAATTAAAACAATCCAATAAGTTGGAAGGCGTAATGTTTACCGTCGGCATTTGGGTATCTTGTGTAACGATTACCTCATCCATTGCCGTACAGCCAGTAAGTAAATTGGTGACCGTTAAAATATAAGTACCCGCACTAGAAACCGTTGGATTTAGTGGATTTTCAATGGAGACAATACTGCCGTCGGGAGAGGTCCAATTATAATTAAGGTTTTCATCTTGGCTACTCGCACTACCATCTAAAATCGCAAGCGCATTTTGGCAGTCTATTTTTTGGTCCATCCCTGCATTAGCAATGGGTATTTCTTTATTAATAGATACCACAGTTGAATCGGAAGCAAAACAGCCGTTTGTACCGAGCGTAACAGTCAAAACGTAGGTTCCGCTAGCATCCACAATTGGCGTTAGACTAGTCTCTCCTGAAACTACATTCCCATCAGTGGTCGTCCAAAGATAAGTGACCCCCGTTCCAGTAGTTGTATTGAAAGCCTCCAGTTGAGTCGTGCTACTGGTATCGTCACACGTGAGCATTACATCAAATCCTGCAAAAACAACAGGCGCTCTGATGTCTTCCTCAATCGCCACCGTTGCTACGCTGCTACAATTATTCACATCAACCACGGTCACAGAATGTGTTCCAGAAGGCAAAGTTTCGGTTGGATTGGTAATAAAATCATTATTGGTACTCCATAAATAACTATAGGGGGCACCCCCCCCTGTGGTGGTCACCGTTGCCTGTCCCATTGGCGTAGTACAGGAAACATTCACCACATTATCCAAAGCGATTTGTATTTCATCAGGCTGAGTAATAATAATTGAAGCCGATTCCGAAGCACCATCAGAATCTGTAACCGTTACAACATAGCTGCCAATGCCAAGGCTATCAATAGTCGTTGTTGTAGAATCGTTCGACCATTGATAAGTAAAATTACCAGAACCTCCGCTAGCGATAACGGTTGCCAAGCCATCGGTTTCTCCAAAACAGGAAATAGCACTAGAGACAATATTGACCAAGATAGGGTCAGCGGTTATTGTTTGAAAATTATAGGCCGTTTGACTACTCACCATCAAATCGTTAGAACTGCCACTTCCATTACCTAAAATACTATTGATATAGATTTCAATGGAATCACTACCAATGGTATTAGGGGCAGTCCAATCAACGGACCAAGCAACAGAATCTATTCCATTGAAAAATAGGGCAGGATTGTGTTCAAAATAATTTCTACCATTAGCCAGCGTGACCGTCGAACTATTACTCGGATTCATTAAATTTCCAGCGTTATTGGCTGCACCATCCAGCACGACCATCTGAAATCCAGCCCTCATTGGATTCCCAGCAGTAACCTTAGTGACCACACTCAATTTATAAGTCGTTCCTGGCACAATATCATCAGGAAGCCCTTTAATCGATACTGCGCCATCAAAAGAATTATTGGGATTTCCATGACAAGAGGTACAGTTTGAATCACCTGGTGCACCTGTATTCGAATTACTAGGATTACTAGAAAAGGCATACAATAAAAATAGGGTAAATAAGACGGCGTAAATAGGTTGAAGTTTGTTCATAACTGGGTGTTTGATTTGGTGGATATTGGTGAAATATACTTACGGTTTTGATTTAGAAATTGGTCTAAATACTAAAAGATTAAATCGCGAATGTAGCTATTTTGTTGC
Organism: uncultured Saprospiraceae bacterium; assembly: GCA_938010785.1. Taxonomy (GTDB): domain Bacteria; phylum Bacteroidota; class Bacteroidia; order Chitinophagales; family Saprospiraceae; genus JAFMDF01. The sequence continues at coordinate 18,390 of CALLVC010000576.1, read as the reverse complement.
GCTTTTAAGGTACTGTAGGTCCTTCATGTAATGAAGCATACATAAGTAGAGTAGTGTTCGCAGTGCCATACCCTTATGTAGGTTAAAATTTCAGACATACTCTAATAACATAGTTCGGCTTTTATTTAATCCTCAAAAAAGTCGAACTATGTTTCGTATAATTTTCCTATTTTCGCCGCATGACATTTGCTGATAAAATACTAGAATTTCATAAAGGCCTTAAACCTTATAAAGGCCTACCAAAAGGAGTATCTGTCCTCTTCCCATTTGACCAAGCAGAAACTTGGGCGGTCATGTCTGCTTTTTTCAAAAAGTATTTTGATGATGAAAATCAGCGTACACTCATTTTTGGCATTAATCCAGGTCGATTTGGGGCAGGCATTACAGGTACTCCATTTACGGACCCGAAGAAATTAGAAGAAATCTGTGGCATACCCAATAACTTCCATAAACGGGTAGAGTTATCTGCGGATTTTGTGTATGAATACATTAATGCTTTTGGTGGACCCGATTATTTTTATCAATATTTTTATATCACTTCGCTTTGTCCATTGGGTTTTGTAAAAGATGGGAAGAATTATAATTATTATGATGCCAAACCTTTAGAAAAAGCGGTCGAAAAATATATTGTTCAAAATATAAAAGCGCATTTAAAATATGGTTGTAATCCTAAAGTCGCCATATGCATGGGACAGGGAAAGAATTATAAATATTTTACGAAGCTCAACGAAAAGCACCAATTTTTTGAAGAGATTACGCCCTTACCGCATCCGCGTTGGGTGATGCAATATCGACGGAAGCGGATGGAAGAATTTCGGGATATTTTTGTGGAGAAATTGCAGGAGGCTTTGGAGAAATAGAGAGGGGTGTGGATAAACGTAGTCTTTTAATATATAAATTTAAAGATATAATAACAAACCAATTAAAAATAATCCACATTGGTATAGAAAGGTTATATATTTACTATTCTAATGAATTTTGTACAAAAAGGTAAACTTTGGAATTTACAGTTCATCATACATGTAGTAAAGAGGGAGGAGAAAAGAAAGTTCTTAAGGAATTTCCATTCTTATCAAAATATGCCCCACAAAAAAATATGAAACCTTTCTTAGGAGAAGGATACTATCTTTGGGATTTTAATTTAGACTATGCAAAGGTTTGGGGACGAAATCATTACTCTAATAAATATTTTATTTGTCAGTCTGATATTTCTGTAAATCATGAAAAGGAAGATTTTTTTCTGGATTTAGCAGGAAATAGAAAACATTTAGTAGGTTTTGTTGAATTGTTATGGGAATTTAATTTAATTCACGAAGAAGGAACTAAAGGCATAGACCTTTGCTGGATAATTGATTATTTACGTAAGGAGTGTCCAGAAGCTTTTCCTTTTGAAGTAATCCGAGCCGTAGATTATAAAAATGATGAACATGCTGGTATAAAAATTGTTTTTAATGATAAGCTAAAAAGTTATACTATCTTGAACCCAAGAATACTTTTTTCTTTTAAAAGTAAAGAAAATATTGTACATTTGATTGAACCATTTATCGCATTTATATCTTAGTATATTATGAAATCATTTGAAAAAGCTAAGTTGGCACTTAGAAAGCACCTTATGAAAAATAAACAAAAGGTAGCTGCTGATTTAATAGCTATGCGTGCAAAATCAGAAGGAAATGATATTTTTAAATATATCGAGAACCTTTCAGGGGCTTATTCTTTAAGCGATATAACCGTTTCCAAGGAAATTGTTTATGATTATTCTTTTGATAGTCCTGACTACTATAGTCTACTTAACGATTTAACAGATAATTCATTTTATCCTCCACCACCAGATTTAATATTTGATGGCGTTACAAAAAAAGACTCTGAAACTTCATCAGGGTCTTTTTTTTTGTTAATTTTGTAGTATGTTAGAAGCAAAAAGCGCAGAATTTTCTTTCGAATCGTTTAAAGTTCCTAAGTTTTCCTTTAATGAAAGAAATCAATTAGGGGGTAAACTTAAGTTAGGGTTCTCACCACATGGTCGGTATATCTCTAAAACTGGAGATTTTGAATTAACTCTTAATTTTATTACACATGATGTTGATGATAAAGATAAAGTTGTTTTTGAGTTAACAGCACTAGCATTTTTCAAATTTAATTCACCTATAGCCTATGAAGAAATTCCCGATTATTTTTATATGAATGCAATAGCAATAATGTTTCCTTATGTTCGAGCTTTTGTTAGTACATTAACATTACAGGCAAATACGAAACTACTAAAACTCAGCTTAATGAATTTGGCTGAATTAGAAGGACCGCTGAGGTCTAACACGATAGTAGTTTAATTTTCTAATTATGACTTATTGTAATTAGAAATCTCTAATCAGAATATGGGAAGCATTGAAAATTCATTAAATCAATTAGAAAAGAAGCATAAATAAAGATACTATTTTATACCAATCACTCCTTCTCAAAAACCACTTTCCGATATTTCACTATCCCTTTCGCCAAACAATACTGTTTCCCCTTTCCACCAATCCAAGACCTAAAATAAGCAGATTTACGAGGAGATAAATCATAGACCCACCGAAAAGAATTGACCAAGAATCGAATCCATTGATGCTTCAGCGTATTATTATGCATATAGGGGGTAAGGTCTTCTTCCTCAATAATTTTTAGGTCAAAAGTAGCGGCGATTTTAGAAAGTTCTTTATGCGTCAATAAGCTTTCTACCATCCAACCATATTTAAAATCAGTAATTGCTTTTTTTGCTTTAGGAGTTAATTGATTAAAATCGATTTCATCATTTAGAAAATCATCAATCAATACTAATTTTCCTCCTTTTTTTAGCGATTTGGCAACTTGTTGAAAGTAATCTTTAGCGATAGGGGCATGGGCAAAAGCTTCGATGGAGAATGCGAGGTCAAATTTAGGTAAGGTAGTAGGTAGTTTAGTAAAATCTGCTTCTAAAAAATGAAATTGTTTATCTTCTTTTGGATAGTGTTTATTTACTTCGTTTTTAGCAATATTAATTTGAGTCGCACTAATCGAGACGCCATAAAAAGTATTGGTTAGAGGAAGTTTTTGGGCCAAATAAAAAAGGCTACTACCAACTCCACATCCCAAATCAATAATGTTTAAATGCGCTTTTTTAGGAGAAGCATTGATGACTTGCAAAATCAATTCATTTGCATAGTACAAGGCTTGCGAATAAGTGAAATTAGCTTCCTTCCAAAGCGGTTGATGAATACTTTTAGTAGCTGCATCTCGACCGAATCGCAGGAATTTTTTAGTATTGTTTTCGTAATAATTTTTGACCGAATCAGCAGATTTCATAAGTAAGGTACATCAAATATTAGTGCAAGAATAAGAGAAATTTAAATAGGATTTCTTGAGAAGGAGAGGAAAAGTCTTTAAAATAACTGAATTAAATACAACAGCCGTTTACCACAAATTGATAAACGGCTGTTATTATGAATAATCGAACTGCTGCTGAATTTAAGTAGCTTACATTGCGCCCATAATTGCGCCCATTGCTGCCAAGGTAACTATCCAATAACCCACATTGACGGCAATCGTTTTAAAATCCAATTGCTCAAAAAGAGAGATAATAACCACGATAGGCATAACCACGACACCACCCAATTGGGCGCCATGAAAAGCAAAATGTTGAAGCCTTGTTAAAACTTTTTCTTCGTGACCACTAGCAAAAAAACCGAGGAAAATAGAAATGGTAAAGGCCATTAAAAAAGTCAATCCATATCGGAGTGCCATATTGCCAGAGGCCATTTTTTCCTCCGTCATACCAACGCCTCTCATCCAAGTATTACCAAAGGTTTTAGGATGATACCAAAGAAAACCTATTACTAAAGCAGCGACACCTGCTAATAAATGAGGTAGGAAAGCATATATATTCATTGTTTTTAATTTTTGTTTGTAAAAAGAAATAAGTGAGTACTATTAAGAAGTGAGTACTACTTATGTCCCAACGGTAGGCAAAGCTGCATCTAAAATGCCTCCCATTAAAGCTAAAGTTACTGCCCAATAGCCAAAATTGATAAGGAAATATTTGAAGCCTCGTTGTTCGAATAAGGCTTTATTGGCAATGATAGGCATGGCAGTTAGAATAGCAATAAAAATACCATGAAAAGCACCATGCCCAAAAGTGTCCCCACTCGCTTCTCCACCAAATTGGAAATGAGAAGGGTGATTTACAAAATAAGAAAGTGGTTGAACCAAAAGGAAAGCCATTAATAAAGAGACACCGAAAATGACAGCGAAATTTCCTCCTTCTTGTCTTTCTTTAGTCATACCGATAGAGTCCATCCAAGCGGGTTCAAAAGTTTTAGGATTATACCAGAGAAAGCCAACTATCATTGGGATAATAGCCGCAAGGACTTGCGCTAATAAAGGGTTCATAGATAAAAGTTTTGTTTTGATAAATTAAATAAAGAAACGACTAAAAGATAAGTTCTACAGGAGTTATTTTTCAGTCAACATTAAATGTCATACGAATGTAATGAAAAAGAAATAGAACGATGAGCGTTTCTTCATAAAAATACTTCAATATGCAATATTTGGGTAATTTTGATGGTAGGCGTTAAAAGTAGTTTAAGGAGAAAGATTATTTTGGTGGTGGACTCATTGCTGTCCATCCTCCATCAACCACAATTGTCTGACTAGTAATGTGTTGTGCTTGAGGAGATAATAAAAATAAAGCGGTATGTGCTATGTCTTCAGTAGTTGCACATTTACCATTTGGGGTCGTGCGTTCCCATTGTTTTTGGTAGTCGTCCCCGTCTTCTAGGTCAACCGTCCGTTTAGTTAAGGTTGCACCAGGAGAGATAGCATTGACGGTAATTTGATGTTGTGCCAACTCAACACCTAAGGTTTTAGCTAAGAAGATTATAGCAGCTTTGGACATGCCATAAGTGGTTAAATCAGGATGATAAGTATGTCCTGTGACGGAAGACATTAATAAAATTCGACCGCCATCACCTTGTTTTATTAGTTGTTTAGCAGCCTGTTGAGCTAGAAAAAAAGTACCCTGTAAATTAACTTTAAGTAATTGTTGAAAGCGTTCGACTGGATAATCTAAGAAGTTCCCAAAGGTGGTAATGCCCGCATTTGCGATAGCAAAATCTAAACGCCCAAAGGTGCGAACCGCTTTTTCTATCATTCCTTCAATGGTCGTTATATCACTAGCATCACCTACAAAGCCTGTTATATTTCCTCCAGATGAACGGATGGTTTCTACCGCTTTGTCTACTGCTTTTTTATCAATATCGTTTAATAAAATAGCAGCGCCTTTTGCGGCTAACTGGTGGGCAATTTCATAACCAATACCAATTCCCGCACCTGTAATAATGGCTACTTTGTTTTGAAAATTTTGCATAGAGCAAGGTACAAAAAAACGGGAACCGAAGCTCCCGTTTCTCCAACATTTTAGGATGTTGGTTGTTTTTTGTCAAGGATTAAGCAGTTGCTTTAGCAGCTTTTTTTGCTTTATTGCTGTTTTTTGTTGTTGGTCTAGATTTTCCATTAGAACCACTCCATAACTTTCCTTTTTTCGACTTTCTGTCTCCTTTACCCATGATAATACAGTTTAAATGAATTAATAAATTATAAAAAACACGCTCAATTATTAAAAATAGATGGTAATAATGAGCGTAAAATTTGAGTAGTTAAACAATCAATTTTTAAGTTGAATAATTGCTTTAACAATGGATAGCAAATTTTGAAGGCGCAAATGTATTTTATCGGGATACGTAAGTCAAGTTTTTTCAAAAAAAAATATATAAATAATTAATCTATAAAAACTAAATTTTGGCTTTCTATTAAAAATGAGCATCTTTAAAGTCTCAAACTAGTATTTTAAATAGGAACCAAATTTTTACTTGACCACTTAATACGCTAAATATGGCCACTTCCACAAAAAATAAAAAGCAAGAAATTCTTGACAAGCAAAAGAAATATCTTTTTCCCAATCATGTACTATACTATACTGAACCATTGCCTTTTGACCATGGTGAAGGGGTATTTTTATGGGATACAGAAGGTAAAAAATACCTTGACTTTTTTGGAGGGATTTTGACGACGAGTGTCGGGCATAATCGACCAGAGGTGACACAAGCAGTGCAGCAACAAACTGAAAAAATCATCCATTCGTCCACTTTATATCCAAATGAGGCGCACGTTAATTTGGCGGAGAAAATGGCAGAACTAAGCCCTGGGAAATTACAAGTTTCTTTCTTCACGACTTCTGGAACAGGCGCCAATGAAACAGCGGTAGCACTTGCACAAACACATACGGGCAATCAAGAGGTCATTGCCTTACGACATGCTTATCACGGACGGTCTGCGATGGGGATGGCATTGACAGGGGTTGGTACTTGGCGAATTGGAGGAACGGCGGTCGGCGGTGTCAAACATGCCTTAAATCCTTATTGTTACCGATGCCCATTGAAGATGACTTATCCTAGTTGCGGTGTGGCTTGTGCACAAGACATCGAGGATACGATTAAGACGACTACCTGTGGAAAGATAGCGGCGTTTATAGCAGAACCTATTCAAGGAGTCGGAGGGTTTATTACGCCACCAGCAGAATATTTGAAGATAGCGAGCGATATAGCAAAGCATTATGGTGGATTATTCATAGCAGATGAGGTACAAACAGCCTTTGGTCGGACTGGAGAAAAGTGGTTTGGAGTAGAACATTCAGGGGTAGAACCAGATATTATGACCATGGCAAAAGGTATCGCCAATGGTTTTCCACTAGGGAATACGATGACAACACCAGAGATTGCGGAAAGCATGATGAAAGCTTCTTTAACCTTGAGCACATTTGGCGGCAATCCAGTAGCCTGTGCCGCTTCATTGGCAACGATGAACGTTTTAGAAAAAGAAGCAACGCCCGAAAGAGTAGGGGAGTTAGGAGCGATGTTACGAGCAGGGTTGGATAAATTGAAAGAAAAATATATCCTGATTGGAGATGTCAGAGGTTGCGGCTTAATGCAAGGCATTGAATTGGTCAAAGACCGGAGTACCAAAGAACCTGCACCCGAGGCGACTAAACATTTATTCGAGGTAACTCGAAAATTGGGATTGATTATCGGGAAAGGTGGACTTTATGGCAATGTAGTTAGAATTGCCCCGCCGATGACGGTAAATGAGGAAGAGATTGCAATGGCATTGGATGTGTTGGATAAGGCGTTTAGAACGGTGCAACAGGCTTGTTAATTTTAAAATAGCCTATCCATGAACTGGATAGGCTATTTTACTTTTACTTTATTTTTTAGGGAATATTAATTAATTCAAGGTTGCGGTCAATTGGTAGCACTCCCGATAGCTATCGGGATTAGCCTGTCCTGTTCAGCGACCTTTAGGTCGGTACTATGTAATATTTTTAGCAAAATTAAGGTCTAAAGACCTTATAACGGGACAGGATAAATCATGTACTACCAATTTTACATTGTCCGAAACCTCGAATTAATTAATTGAGCTGCCCCAACGCCCAAACCAAGCCTAAGCGATTTTTCTGGTAAACAATCATTAATTTAGTCAACTTCAATCTAGCGTCAATTAATTTTTGTTCTCTACTATTGAGTAAGAAAATAGAGCTTTCTCCATAGCGAAATTTTTCATTTTCTGCTTGTAGCAAATTCTGATAATTCGTGACCATCACCTGATTGAGTTTGACTTGTTGACGAGAGTTATCTAATAAATCTTGATAGTTTAACAGTTTATTTTTGAGCTCTTGGGTCTTTTGCCTCAATTTATAATTGGTTTCTAATAATTTTAAGTCCGCTAGTTCTAAATCGGCTCTTTCTTTTCGCAAAAATATAGGCATTCCTACCGTAATTCCAGCCTTATAATTTTCAGTTAAAATAGCATTGAGGGCACCACTATCATTAGCCGTTTTAGGTCGATTGACGAAGTCAAAGCCATTGGCTAAGAAATTAAATTCCACGTCTATTTGGGGTTTCAACTGTTCTTTTTTTAAGCGCCTATCGACTTCCAATTGTTTTAGTTGGAGATAATATTGCTGAATAACAGGATGATTTTGATTTAAGTCATTGACTAATTCGTTGGCATTGATACCTACTGTTTGTAGGGAAATAGCTTGATAAGGAGGAGGAGTCATTAAGTCGCTAACTTCTAAAGGCAATTCATTTTTATACCATAAAAAATTAGATAAATAGCGCTGGCTATTTTCATAAATGACGGTGGCATCATTCACGGCTATTTGTCGATTTTGTACTTGAATCGTACTTTCTAAGGTATCAATGGCAGGCTTATCTCCTTGTTTAAAGCTATTTTTTACGCCATCCAGCCGAATAACTGCCAATTGTAAGGCTTCTTGATAAATTTTCAAATTATGATAGGCATTGACCCATTCCCAGTAAGCTTTACCAGCGTCTAGCAGTAAATCATTGACGATTACTCGTTGTTCAGCTTCATTGGCTGCTTGGAGAAATTGTGCTTTTTCCAAAACGGCACGTCTTTCGTCTATTAACAATCCTCTACCAAGTGACCATTTTACACCTGCATATGCCTGACCATTCGCGGGTAAATTTTGCTCAGGGTTTAAGAAAATACCATTGGTCCAATTATAGCCGACTTTGAATTCGGCACCCAACCAACTTGGGATTTTTAAGCCAGTATCACCAATAGTAAAGTAGTTCTTGCCGTCAAAAGATTTTTGTTCGATAGTACCAAATGCCTTTGGGTCGAAGCCCCCTTTTGCTTTGAGTTGGTAGGCCTCCCCAATATTATCCAAAAGATTAGCTTGTTGGACAATCGGGTGATACTGCCGAACCCATTGTAAAAAAGCCTTTTCTGTAAAAAAAGTAGTCGTGTCTTGCGCTTGCCCAATTAGAGTAATAAAAGGGAATAGCAGAAAAATGCCTACAAGACTATTTTTAAAGAACAGCGTCATTATTTAATAGATTTTATAGGTGCTTTAAGTTTTGGTTTATCACTAGTCTCTCCTTTCTCGCCATAAAAATCTGGCGGAAAACCATTTAATTGGCGCCATAGTTCATACCAAATTGGTACGTTCTTGAGGAGGGCAATTCCTTGCGCACCAGAGCCAATTCTCAATGCTTCGGGCCAAGGCTTTTCTTCGTGAGAACTAACGAGAATACGGTACTTACCATTTTTGCTAATGTTATTTTCTATCGCAACCACATGACCATGATAGGTACCAAAAGACATTCCAGGCCAACCACTAAAAATAAACGCAGGCCAACCGTCAAAAATAAAACGTACTTCCTGACCAAGATTGACCAAAGGTAAATCCATTGGTGTGACAAATAATTCTACTGCCAAATCAAAATCAGCGGGCATGATGCTAACCAAGGCCTCCCCTTCTTTTACTGTTTCCCCAATCCCTTTTTTTATCGCTTGATTGATAAAACAATCTTGGGGCGCAGTCACATAGTAAAAATCCGAACGACGGAGGTAGTTCTGATATTGATTTTCCAATTTATTGACGCTCCCTTTAGCATCAAATTTTGCCGAAAGGGTACTGAACTTATCGCTTTGTGCTTTGGCAATTTTGTTGGCATATTCATTTTCGATAGCTTGAAAATCTAGATTGGCAATTTGCTCATTATTCATAGCCTCAGACAATTTATTATTGGCAGTGACGACCTTTGCTTCTGTTTCTTGCTTTTTGAGTCTTTTACTTTCCAAGTCACTAAGCGATTTGATTCCTTTCTGGTATAGGGTATCCGTTCTGATGTATTGATAAGCCGCAATTTCGGCATCAATTTCGGCTTGTCGTACCGCAGCTTTCGCACTTTCTATTTTAAATTCAGCCTGTTGCACTTTATTTTTTAACTGCTCTTTTTTAAATTTTAGTGCCTGCCGCATAGCGGCTATTTGTTGGTCCAAAGCATTGGCCTTTAATCCGTAGGATTGAATCGTTTGGGTTTTGGCTTCCACTTGTTGTTTGGCTCGCGATACCAAATCACCATCAAAATAATCGACTTTCACTTCTGTTAAATGGGCGATAGTATCCCCTTTTTTGACAAACTGCCCTTCTCTTACAAACCATTCATCAATCCGACCAGCGATAGTTGCTTCGATACTTTGAGGTCGCTGACTGAGACTGAGTGTGGTAACATTACCTTTGGTTTGAATATTTTGGGTCCAAGGTAAAAACATGGTTAAGAATAAAAAGATAAAACTGCCTGTTAGCCAATACTTGAACATTCGATTAGCGGCGGGCAATTCTATTTTGTGAAAAGAAAGATATTCTTTTTCGTCCATTCTTTCTCGAACGGAGTTGGGTGATATATTTAGCATTGATTAATTTTAGGAACCAAGAAAAAATAATTAAGTCTTAACGGAAAACATTTTTAAAATGAGGACTCTTTTTGATTTCCAGAAAAGAGCCTTCTTCGATGATTTCTCCTTTTCGCATGATAAAAATTCGGTCGCATTTTTTCGCAAATTCTAAATCGTCGCTCACACCGACTAGAGTCCAATTATTTTCTTTGTTTGTTAATAAATCAATCATTTGAGTTTTGTCTTCAGTTTCCATATTGGAGAATACTTCTTCGATGGTAAATAACTGAGGCTGAGTAATTAATCCTCTCGCCAAAATAATTTTGTTTCGAACACTTCCAGGGATATTTTTTCCTCCGGGTAATAGCTGCGTTTGATAACCTTGGGGTAATTGTTGAATAAATTTCTCGAGACCAATTTTTTTTGCCACATCAATAACTTCTCTTAAGGAAGTGTCTTGATAGCCTAGTTTAATATTCTCCAGAACACTCCCTTCAAAAATGTCTAAATCAGAAGAAAATTCACCTATTCTATTGTGTAAATCTTTGATATTTAGGTTGTTAACAGGAATTCCGTTGAAGGTCATATTTCCTTCATATCGATGAAAAAAGCCTGTAAGCAATCTCAGTAAGGTACTCTTTCCAGCTCGATTATAGCCAGTGATACAAATTTTTTCATTGGGTTTAATATTCATGGATACCCCTCGGATAGTGTAATTGTCATCATCTTTAAATTTGAATCTTATATCATTTAGTTCCACTGCGATTCCTTTGCCTGTATCTATTTCGTTAAATGGAACTCCGCCTTCTTTGTCTAGAGGAATGTCCATTACAGCCCCAATTTTCTCTAAAGCAGTCAACATATCATAGAGGGTTTCCATACTCAAAATCAATTTTTCAACGGCGGCAATAATTAGTAGGACCACGATTTCTGCGGCTACAAATTGCCCAATATTTATCTGATTTTGAACCACCAATAAACTGCCTAGCAATAGTAGTGCAGCCGTGACTAAAGTTTTGAATCCTATCATGCTGATAAACTGCATAATGAGCACTCGAAAATGTGCTTTTCTCGCATCTAGGTAATTGACTACTAGACCGTCTGTTTTTTGCATAGAGAAGCGGTCTCCATTGGATAGTTTAAAGGTAGTATTGGCACGAGCGATTTCTTCTAACCAATGAGCAACAGCATATTTATATTTACTTTCTTTTAGACTAGTCTGTAATCCGCCCGCGGCGGTTAGCCAGAAAATAAGTATCACAATAGCGAGCAAAAAGATACCGAAAAAAGCAAAGAACGCATGGTAAAGAGAAATCAGAATCAAGCCAAAAACAATATTCAAAATAGCAGTTGAAAAATCCATTAACAACTTGGGCATTCCCTTTTGAATAGTTAGCGTATCAAAAAAACGATTGACTAGTTCTGGAGGGTAGGCATTTTGTATGTTTTCCAATCTTATTTGCGGCAGACGCAAAGAAAATTCAAAAGCAGACCGCACAAAAATTCTACGCTGTAGTGTTTCTGCTACAACTAGTTGCATAATTTTTAGGACACCAGTAAGTGCCGTCCCAAGCGTAACAATACCAACAAGAATATAAAGCGCATTAGACATGGTTCCCCCTGCTATCAGACCAATAATTGCTTGGACTCCTAGGGGAAGACTTAAGGTAATGATACCTCCAAAGATGGCATATAAATAGATATAAGTAATGTCTTTACGGTCTAAGGCTAATAGTCCGTAAAGCCTTTTTAGTGGCTTCCACGTTGATGTAATATTCATTGATTATAAATTGTGTACATAATCTATCTTTAGTTAAGAGGACAAGAGGCTAATTGTTCAACAGGAGTTGAATAATTTTTCACTAAAAATAGTTAAGAACACTGTGTATTAAGTTATTTTAAGTTTTGTATCGCTCGTTTTGCGAGCTCGACTAAAGGGTTTTTAAGTGAATAGTCTGCTAAATAATTTTACTTTTTGCAGTAGCTAATCTAACATGGGCAACATTGTGTAATTGATGGATTAGGTCTACTATTTTCGGAGATTTTCTGGTAATGATTAAATCGTGGCCAGGTATGCCCAGCCTAATTTTAATTTTATATTCTTGTGGACGTTGTCCTTCAGACTTTATGAACACTTCGATGTAGAGTAGCTCTTTAAATTTTTCTGCTAGATTATACATCTTCCACCTAAGTAATTTGACATATTTTCGAGGGATGTTCTCCATGTTTTTAATGAGTACTTGCATCTTGTTTGATTTTAAAGTTGAAGAATGAATATTTATTTTATCTTCACATATTACTTCGTTGCTCTTTGTCTTGAGTGAAAATTAAATGATTATACTGATGAAATAGTATTAATTTTAAATTTGATAGTAATGCTATTAAATAAACAACTGATACCTATATTTGTTCAGCAAATGCGGAAAAAATAAAATTCTAACGAGAATAAATAATTATGGTTAAAAAATGAATTAGGACCGCAATCAAAATAATTCAAAAAAAATCCGACAATCTTTACCAGATTGCCGGAAAAATAAACTGTACCTATTCTAAGAAATGTGTATTCAAACACACTAAAAATAGCTCTTATTATCTCAATGATTTCATTTAAGATTTTCGTTCGTTAAACGGGACGTAAGCCATTTCCCTGTTATTATTTTTTACTTTGAAGTATTTTAATTTATAAATCAATCAATTTAAAGACAAAGAAATTGAGCATTTTATCTAATTCACTCATATCTCCATCCTTCATTTTCAAATCTGTCAATTGAGGAAGATGTTCAGCAAAGTACATTTGGTTATTGGTCATCTCCAATAAATTACTAGCAAGGGTTTTGGGATACGGGAAATTAGGGTTAACTGCTAAAATAATATTTGCAATTTTTTGTCCCAATGCTTTGTATGGCGTAAAGTACCCCATTTCATTTTCTTTATCTACTTGGTTGATATGGTAAGCCTTCATACCTTCTTTGACTACAATGTTATGTAGTAAATCACGGTCTATGTATTCCGCTGGGGTAGCCAACCGAATGGTATCGATGATAGTTTTTATTGTTATTTTTAATCTTTTTCTTGGGTCATCGACGTTCATGGCGTTAAAATCAATTCTAAATCTGACCCATTCCCAATACCACGAAACTAAATATACTAGTAGGGCATGTTTGTTCTCAAAGTAACGATAAATGGAAGCTTCGGTTGAGCTCATTTTTTCCGCTAGTTTTCTAAAAGTAAAATTCTCAATCCCAATCTCGTCAATCAACTGAATACCATGTTGGATAATTTTCTTACCTAACTTGGTTTCTTGTGGGTCTCTTAGATAAAGATTAGAGTTTACTTTAATCTGAACAGAAACAGCCGTAATTGAACTAGCCATTTACTTAAATTTTAGAAAGTTAAAAGAAATGATAGTTTTACTGTAACAAATAACAATATCTTAGGGCGAGTGCCGAGAACAGCCATTTTTCAACGGCTATTCTCTAATTTCGCACTAATTTTTAAGGGGCTTTTAGCGTTAAAGAAGCGAGTTAAACTATTTGCGTGTCTAACTTTTCATTTTTTTTACTTGAATCAGCCATTGTTCTTTCGAATGCTTTTACTGGATTTTCTTGTATCCCTTTATATTTTCTATTGATTACTTCTACTTCAATGTCTCTGTATTTTGCTCCCTCGATAAAATCTTCGATAATTTCATTCACATCATGTTCAATTTCTACACATCGACTAGCATCAATAACCACCTTTGTATTATTAGGCATATTATTCAAGGTCTTTAGAATATTTGCCTTGTTCAAGAAAGTAACATCTTCTGATAATGCTAGACGAATCACTTCTCCATTAGCAGTTTGTTCGACATCTAGTAAATAAGGCTTTTGGTAGTTCTTGTAAAGGATGTAGAAGATGGCTACCACCATTCCTAAACCAATTCCCATTAATAAATCAGTGAAAACAATACCTAAAATAGTTACCATAAAAGGAATAAAGTATTCTTTTCCCGCTGCATACATTTCTTTGAATAAAACAGGCTTAGCTAGTTTATACCCTACTAAGAAAAGAATAGCAGCTAAACTTGCCAATGGAATCAGATTCAATAAGTTAGGAATCAACATCGCACTTAGAATTAATAAAAATCCATGAGCAATTGCAGATAATTTAGTTTTTCCACCTGATTGAATGTTGGTAGAACTTCTTACAATCACCTGAGTAATTGGTAATCCGCCAATCATACCAGAAATAATATTTCCAATACCTTGTGCTTTTAATTCCAAGTTGGCTGGACTTACTCGCTTATAAGGGTCTAATTTATCTGTTGCTTCTAAGCACAACAAAGTTTCTAAACTAGCCACCACTGCAATAGTAATCCCTGTAATATATACCGCAGGATTGGTCACTTGATTGAAATCTGGTAAAGTGAATTGTCCAAAAAAGCCAGCAATAGAATCGGCTACTGGAATACTAACCATTTGTTCTGCTTTTAAAGCATAAGGAGTTGACTGAAGAATTACCCCTAAGACAATAGCAGATATTACGGCTACTAAAGGACCTTGGATTATTTTAGCAAAGCTTTTTGATTTCATAAATGGTTGTTCCCAAAGAATCAAGATAGCCATAGAAACAAGCGTGATGAATAAGGCCCCTGGGCTAATCGCTTGGAACATATAAAACAACTCCGAAAAGGTGTTATGTCCATCAGGATTATTGAATGCTAAACTACCTTCAAAATCCTTGTCGTAACCAAATGCGTGAGGAATTTGCTTTAGAATGATGATAATTCCAATACCCGCTAACATTCCTTTAATTACAGAGGATGGAAAATAATAACCAATGATACCTGCTTTTAAAAAGCCTAAGACTAATTGGATAATACCTCCGATGACGACTGCCATCAAAAATATTTCGTAAGCGCCTAAGTCTTGAATAGCTGTTAAAACGATTACTGCTAATCCTGCTGCTGGACCACTTACCCCTAATTGAGAACCACTAATTGCCCCTACAACAATACCGCCAACAATTCCAGCAATAATACCTGAGAAAAGAGGTGCCCCTGATGCCAAAGCAATCCCCAAACATAAAGGCATCGCTACTAAAAAGACCACCAAACTTGCTGGTAAGTCATCCTTTAAATTGGAGAAAACTCCCTTTTTTACGTTATTTACTTCTTTCATAAGTACAGATTATTTTATTGAATTGTGATTTTGACTGCAATAGTTATACTTTTTAATTAAAAAGCTAAATTTTATTTGGTAAATTTTTTATTTCACAAAACAATGGTTGAGTAATAGTAAATAGTAATTTAACTAAATAGAATAATAGGTTTACTATTATTTTGTTGCAAAAAAATACTACAGATTTATTGGCTGTAGTTATTTTAGTGCTCTATTAAGTTAATTATTTGATACCTCTATCAAATGATTACCATACTATAACCATATGGATTTAATATTGTTTAAAATATTTTTCCATATTTTTAACTTGTTCACAAAAAAATAATAGTAAAACTATCATTTGTGCAAGTTGGATTCTAAATAATTTTAGTGAAAATGTCTTTTTTGTGTCATAAATAGAGTTTAGCTGCTTAAATCGTTGACTATACCCTTCCAAAGCTCCAAACTTTTAGGCGAAAACATCCCCATGTGGGCAATCTTCTCTAATCCATAATCTTTGGGTTGAAGTACAATCACTTCCAAATCAGTACTAGCAAAATCAATTTTATAATAAGGAATACAGCGTTCCGAGGCAATCAGGTCATCAGTAGTGAAGTAAGCTTTTATAGGAACTTTGGTTTCATGATAAAAATGTTGAATCTTTCGATTATCCATAATTTTATAATGAGGCAATCGACGAATGCCCCAAGACCACCAATCCCAAGTCACCCCTCTGGGCCAATCATTGCCCATATTCATTCGACTAGCAGGGAAATAGCCATTTTTTAGTACGGTTAGTGGAAATATCGTCGCCCATCGGAAGCCCATTTTCCATCGACCTTTGGCGGCATTATTTTGCCAATTGCCATAAGAGGGAACAAAGGCCACCATCTTTTCAATTTGATTGAAATTACGAGCAAGACCAACAATTTGACCACCCATGCTATGTCCGACCATATATCGTTTACGAGCTGGATATTTGTCAACCATCCAATCGATTACAGCAGGAATATCCAATTGCCCCCAATCGACGATAGATGCTTTAAATCCTTTTAAGTTATCAGGTGCTGATTTTCCAACCCCTCGATAATCGTAAGTGAGGACATCAAAATTTTGTTGGGCGAGCCAATGGGCAAATCGGAAATAAAATTTTTGGTCTACGCAAGTTCCTGCATTGATAGCGACGATGCCTTTGGGCATTTCATTTTGCCAGTGAGTGGCTGCTAGCGCATATTGGTCACTAGTTTTGATGTAGATGGTTTTGCCGACAATTTCCATTTAGTAGTCTAGATTTTACTTTTATAGAGCCCGGACACTTCCTAATTAAATAAGTCAGCAAAAGCAGCTTGATTATTATACCAAATGAGGCCAAAAATAGCGGCGACAATCCACCACCGATAAGCTAACCAAAGAATCCAGGCGTAGACGGCCAACAATTCAAAAATATTCATGGCAAACCATTCTGTATTTCCAGATTTAAAAAAGTCATTGTTGACTGACCGCAAGCGTTGGTCTGGGTTTTTAGAAATCCCAATTTTGATGTGCATTTGCATCCACTTAAAACGGAATACATCTTTCGTTAATCGAAATCTAGATTTAGCAAAATATTGATGCAGGCGTTTTTCGATTTTAGCAGCATTCCACATTTTTCTTTTGAGGATAATGGTTGCTTCTTGTCGAGCGCAGCGACGAAAGAGATAGATGTATTTAAATTCTTTCAACAGGATGACAGGATTTTATTAGGTGGTACATTTGCTTCCCATCCGCTATAGCGGTTCACCCGTACGGGTTCATGTTCTAGGTCGTGTTCTTCTTTACTTTAGATTATTTTTTGCTCGTTACTAAGCAGCTTCTTTTTCGAAAATAGGCATAGGAATTTGATAGTTTTCGGCGAGCATTTCAAATAAGTTTTTGATGTATTGTTTTTTTAGATGTTCATATTGCTTAATGCCTAATTTGTCATTTCCTTCTTTAGCCAATTGTATCATTTCATTGATTGTATCAATTAATGATAGTTGTTGAGTAATCCTATCTTTTCTTTTTATAGTTTTTTCTTTCATAATTCATTGTTCAAATATTAGTCTTAAAAAGCCTTTAGTCCTAGTTTCATTTCTTGTTCTTCCATATAAGTTAGACCACTTTTTTCGATATTCAGAAGTTTCTTTAAAATTTGCATGATTGCTAGGATACGCTCTTACAAGATACGAATCTATTCCTTCATCTTCCAAGGAGAAACTCCAAAATTTGTCCAAAATTGCATTTTCTCTCTTTTCATAAACCTCCCAATCCAAAAAAGTCACCAAATCAATATCCTTTGGATTTTCCTTTTGAGTGACAAAACTTCCATTTATCCATTGCTCGAAAATAGGAAACACTTCATCTTGAAAACGATAAATATATCGCAAATAGTTTTCAAACAATCGTTTTCTTGTAGTCGAGTTAGGGAAAGCAGTTACAAAATAAGCCTCTAAAGTAGTCAAATCTACTTCTATAACTTTATAAGGAGTTAAGTTTCCGTATTTATCAAAGTTGAGTTGGGTAGTTAACATAGTATCTTGGTTGCTCTTTTTTTTTTTTAAACAATATTTTGTTTTATTTTTTTATTTTAAACACTTTTTGGTTATAAATATATTTGCTTATATTTTTTTTCTGCCTTTAAAATGCCTTTAAAAAAATTCAATTTTCTATATTCACGCTTTATTAGCAATTAGACAAAACGAAAAACGAAAAATATGTCCGATAAAAATCTGCAAGAATATTGGCAAAAGAATTTACGCTTACTAGCGGTTTTACTCTCCATTTGGTTCTTCGTTTCTTATGGCTGCGGCATCATCTTCGCCGACTATCTCAATCAATTTAGACTAGGTGGTTATAAATTAGGTTTTTGGTTTGCTCAACAAGGGGCAATTTATGTTTTTATTATCATCATTTTTGTGTATGTCAATCGCATGAACAAACTGGATAAGGAGTATGG
>CALLVC010000575.1 GCA_938010785.1 uncultured Saprospiraceae bacterium | reverse complement strand
CCAATTTTTCTTCCGTTCTTATTAAATAATTGAGCATTGAGATGGCTTGTTTTTTTCACTTGAATCGGTGCTTGATAGACCTTAGCGTTTTTGGAAACTGCTCCACCATCTAAAGTATATTTAATTATAGCATCTGGGTATGGATTTTCAAGTGTAATCGTCATTTCCTTTTCAAACCGATGCTTCTCCCAACTGTTAGGGGGTAAATCTTTCTCTAGACCAGTGGTAGTAATGGAAAGAGGTTGATGAAAATATTTTCTAAGCATAGGTAAACCAACCATTTTACCTTTTTTATCAAAAGCAGCTATTTGGAGCGTCCTCGTTCTATTTAAAAGAATTGGTGCTGTATAAATCGTAGCATTTTTATCAAGAAATTGTCTGTCCCAAGCATATCGAATAGTCAAATCTGGATAATGAGCAGTTAAGTTAATTTGTAAGGTATCATCAAACCAAGCATGTTCATTAAAATTACCTTCTGGCCAATCGGGATATTGCAAGCCTTTTTCAACCAAAGTAAACGGTTGTAATAATCGACTCAACTTTGCATCGCTTAGACCTAAATTTTCATTAAAAGTAGTTACGTCTGCTGCTTTTCCTTGCCATAGGTGCTCATTCATAGCAGGAATTCTTTTTCGTAGTCGATGCAATTCATTCCATTGACGTTGTTCCCAAGCACACATTGTTCCACCTAGAATATTATCGGCGGAGGCTAATTCATAACCAACAAAATCACCTGTATTTGCCCAACTTTCCCAACGCCGAGCGTTCCATTGTTCGTAAATATAATCTGCCGACCACTTTCTATTATTGACGACATACAAGGGCTTAAAAGAAGCATTAATGATTTTATAGCCATCTTTTTCTAATTGTTCAGGGTTATAATATTGAGGTTCCCACAGCATCACAATTACATCTTTAGGAATTTCGATGTCTCCTTTTTCACTAAAGCCAGCCCAGACTATCGTTTGTTTGCCTTGAGCTTTGACCATGTCATTCAAGCGAACCAGAAAATGACGGAATAATTCTTTGACGGTTAGGATACTATTCGTTTCCATATAAGCCTTAGCTTCTGGGTCAGATTCAATGCCCGTAAAAAAAGCTTCATCTCCTCCGATATGAATATATGGAGAGTGCGTAAATACTGCCGCTACCTCACCTATCAATACCTCTAATGCTTGATAAGCCGATGGTTTTCCGATATTAATGGTGTAGGGATTTTGTTTTAAATCAGTAATTCCAAATACTTCAGGCATATTTTTAATAAACTCGCTGGAATGTCCTGGCACATCAATTTCAGGCACTAAAATCACCCCTCTTTCATAAGCAAATTCATTCAAATCTATCAAATCTTCTAAGCGATATTGTCGGCCTGTAGTTGCTAATTCTGGATAGGTCTGAGACGGAAAGGTAATAGACTGGTCGTCCGTCAAATGCAGATGTAAATAGTTAATTTTATACCATTTACAAAGTAAAATCAGCTCTCTTAGCACCGAAATATCATGCCATGCCCTTGCCACATCTACCATCAAACTACGATATACTGCTTGTGGTTGGTCTTGAATGTTTAGTCTCGGCAATTCCAATGCCTCATTCATTAAATGAAAAAGAGTTACCGTCCCCATAGAAACCGCAGCATAACTCCCACCTGTTATTTTGATTTGGTCATCAATGGTCAATTGATACTGTTCTTTCTCTAATGTTGCATCAATTACTAAATGAAGAGAAGGGATTTTTTCTCCATTATTTCCACCTGACTCAATGCCTGTTAATAAATAAAAATCTTTTCGAACAATTTTAGCTAACGGATTAAGTGCTTCCGTTTCCACACTAATATTAAAGCTATTTTTAAGACTAAGTGTACCAGATTGACCGACTACTTTTTGTGGACTAGGTAAGACATCTACGGCTAATTCTGCAACAGGTGCTTCGAATTGGCAGCTCGTTAAAAGGCAAAGTAAGAGAAAAAAGGGGATGTGTAGTTTCATGGGACAATTTTAAGTTTATTTTTATTTCTACCCAAATTAAGGATACATCTATTCTAAAAATGGTTTAGAATAAATGACTTTTCCACTTACTTCTTTCAAGGCATCTGGGTCAAAAAAGCTATCTTTTTTTTGAAAAGCACCAGAAATATGATTGTTAAGCAAAACGCTAAATTTCTGGTCTTCTTGACCAACTAGTGGCACTATTAACCAGCAAAAAAACAGAAAATAAAGGAAGGTTTTATCAAATCTATTCATTATTACATGATTATAAAGATTAATTTTTACCTTGAGCACCCCTAATTTAATTTATTTATCAACAAAACAAAACGGAAAATTATGTTAATGGCTTTAAAAGTAATTTTAGGATTAATCGGTGGATTATTACTCTTTTTAGGTGGACGTTGGATGTTTGCACCAGATGGAATTATGAGAGAACATAATATTAGCGCAAGTAGTTCCACTGGTAAAAATTTTATACGAGGAGATATTGGTGGCTTATTAATTGGTGGAGCAATCGCCATTTTTATGTTTTTGTATCAAGGGATGACTTGGGCTTTTCCCATTATTGTTATCATGGGTTCGGTTATTTTAGGTCGAGTAGTTGGCTTAATCGCAGACGGTAAAAGTAAGCAAGGCATGATAGCCATCGCAGTAGAATTGGTAATTATTGCTTTAATTGTCGGAATAGCAGGATTATCATAAGCATTTCAAAAAAATAAATGACGAATCAGTTTAAATATTTCTTAGGAGCTATTGGCACGATTCCACTCTTACCTATCATGTATGTACAAGGTAAACGGATTCGTGCTAAGGTGCCTTCTTTGCCCGAAGCCACTGGGAATGAAGGTATTACCAACCCTAATCAAACGCCTAATTATCAGTTAATCACCATAGGAGAAAGTACCGTTGCCGGCGTGGGTGTAAAAACGCATGCGGAAGGATTTAGTGGCACCTTAGCAAATGAACTAGCCCATAAATTAGATAAAAATATTCGTTGGAAAGTGTATGCAAAGAGTGGCATTACAGCAAAAAGAGTCCCTACTGAATTAATCCCTCTAATCACAGAAAAACAAGCTAATTTAATTGTCATCGGTTTAGGTGCCAATGATGCTTTTGAAGGCAATAGTCCTAACACTTGGCGTAAAGGAATTGAAAAAACGCTTGATGAGCTTCGAAAGAAATTTCCATTAGTTCCCATTGCGTTTGCCAATATGCCGCCAATCAAAGAGTTCCCTGCTTTTACCCCATTGATAAAGCAAACAATTGGCAGTTTGGTAGAAATACATGGACAAGAGTTAGAAAAATTGATAGTCGACCAGCCGAACGTTTTCTACAATTCAGAAATTTTATGGATAAAGGATTGGTTAAAAGGGGAATTAGCCAACAAGACCATACACGATTTTTTTAGTGATGGAGTACATCCTTCTAAATTGACTTATCAAGCATGGGCAAGAGATTTTGCCAACTTTATTGCCCCTAAATTAAATTTATAGGATAAAAAACCAAGGGAATTTTGAACTTGATTTTGCATCTTGTACTTGCACTTAAAAAAATCTCGATTCCGAAACAAATCGGAATTGGTTTTAAAATTTGTGTAAGAACCTAAGAATGTAAGTTTATTAAATCATCGTTCCTTAAGTAGTCTTTATTCGAAAAGGTTTCTTAGGGTCGACCGTGAACCATGTGCCGTTGACCATGAACCGAATAAAGTCTAGTATACTTTGTTTGGAACAGAAAAAATAAAACAAAAAAAGGCAGCTTTTTGGGCTGCCTTTTACTTTTTTAGAAAGTGTTGTTCGAATTCTGTAGTTTGTGTTGTGTCTTGTTTGAGTAGTCTTAAATAGTATTTGTCTTTATTAAATGCCTCTTAACAAAAGGAAAGGGAGGTCTAGGTCAGGCCTCCCTGCTCCCCAAAAAGAGTAATTAATTCCTAATTGGTTAGCAGGATAGTTAAAATCCCAATTTCAAATAAATTCCTAAATGCTCTCTCTATTTCAGTAGGCTAAAATCAAGCCATACTTATATTTGATGATTCAAATTGTTTAAATTTAGGGGGAAGGGAATTTAGAGATAAAGAAATATAGAGTTGGTTAGTCTGCTAAATTTCTTCATCTTATAGACGCAATAACTTCAGTAAAAGTCACATAAAAAGACTACTAAATTACAGTTTCAATATAAGTAATTGAAAATCAATGAATACAATTATACTTAGTAGGGCGGACGAAAAGTCAAAATCGTAATATGTAAACCTTTAAAAAATTGAGATTCGATATCAACATAACTCCCGTTTTTAAGCCGAAAACTAAGAACAAA
>CALLVC010000574.1 GCA_938010785.1 uncultured Saprospiraceae bacterium | reverse complement strand
CCAATCAAAAATTGATGCCCTCCATGTGTTCCACCATAGCCGATATTCCGTTGGAAATTTTGGAGAATTCCACCTGCATTTACTTGAATTTGTAAAATACCAGGTTCACAATTATTATCTTTGATAAAAGGCACCTCAATTGAACACATCTGCTTAACCATAGGTTGAGGTCGTACGGCTGTTTTCTTTCCTTCTCTATTATGATGGACTAAACGAATAGATACATTTTCACAACATTGATAAGGATTAGCAATCATAATTTTACCTTTACTGGTCATCATGCACTCTCCCATCATACGATAATAAGTTCGAGATGCATTTTCCGAAGTCAAATGAATCCCATACAATCCCGATTTCACTTTGACTGCGAAGGAAGTTATATTTCTTTCTACGTCTTGTCGTTGAAAATGGGCTACTCCAGCGGAATTGGGTTCATTGTGAAAATAAAGTTTGATAGCGCCAAATCCATTTTGGTAACTAGGAATTTCGTGCTCGTGACTGTATTCAATTTGCCCTGTCCCAATATTAATAAGCTCCACTTTTACTTTTTGTCCATTACTATTATACCGTTGAGTACCATCTAACCAATCCGAACCATTAGCAAAAGTTTCATATAGGTTAATGGCCGTAATACCCAACCATTCGCTGTGGGTATAATAATCGTTGATATCCATAAAAATCTTTTCCCCAGGTTCTATTGCGCAATCAAATAACTTTTGGTCGGTCAACCATTGTCTAGTTGGTTTAGCCTCTATCGTGGTCAGTAATTGTTCGCAGATAGCAAAAAACATTTCTTTATCAGGGTCAACTAATTCTCTTTGAACAATATCATAATAAAGTCGATTAAACTCTTTAGCAAAATATTTTCCCGTTGTAATAAAGTATTCAATCGCTATTTTATGAAAAGCCTCAGACGCTAGAAAATATCGAGCATTTTCTAGGGTCAAAATCCCGCCCCATGAGCTTTGTAAATTTTGCGTAATTAAAGAAGGGTCGGTAATTCTAAAATCGTAATTATAGCCAATGATGGAGCCATATACCGCTCCAGTTTGCAAATAATCATTTTTCTCTAGATTCAATTCATCCTTAATCATATTGGATAAACCTTCTGCAAAAAATTCTTCAATCATCTCTGTATCCTCATCAAATTTAAATTTTTTGTTCGCAAATAACAATTGCTTTCTAGAAGCATGGATGAGTTCGTGTATTATATTTCTTCTATCGGGAGATAACTTAATCGTGTTCAAAGAAGGCAAATATACATCATGAGAAGCCTCTTCGATATGCACAATTCCAGGTAGTGCGGCTTTCCCATTATGCTTTTCAATTAGTGGCTTTACTTTCTCAAACAAGGCAATATCCGATGGCTTCGTAAATTCGATGTCCAAGTCATAAGCGCCCAAATAGAAAGCATCATGAATAGGAATTGGGCCGTAATAAGTTGGATTTCCAACTTCTGTTCCAATAACAGGCCAAACTACAATTCTAATTTCTTTATCTGTTGTGTCTAGTCCATGAATAGAAAAATTTGGTAAAATAGTGGTAGGATGTGCGGATTGGTAAAATAAACGCTTATCATTACTATCTAAAGCAGCATAATAAATCCAATCAATCCCTTCCATGGGAAAAACCTCAACGTGGCAAGAGTAAGGCAGATTATTGATGACTCTCTTGATGCGTAAATTCTTTTTAGGCTGAGGAACTGCAGAGGCTCTTGGTATATTTGTAGACGTTGTTGCTTCTTCCGCATCCAACATTTTCATTGAAATCTTAAGTTCAGTATTATTGGGTTCCATGTTTATTTTATAGCTGTACTTTTTGGGGAGTTTTTCACCTTTTATTAGTACATGATTCTCAAAATCGAGCATGTTTCTAACACAATATAAGCAAACATTTTACAATAAAAAATTAATTAGATTTTTTTTATCAATTTACTACTTGTTGATTTACAGCATTTTAGACATATTTTAAATAAAAAAATGGTATTTGTCGCCTAAGAAGATTTACTACTGTTGAGTATTTATTTGGTAAGATTTAAGCATAAGTTTATTGTCTTAGAAGCGACAATTTACCTTCCATTATTAAAAATTAAGGTTGGAATTAATTGTTTTAATGTTCCAATCAAATTGTTATGTCAGATTATATTAAAAATAGAATATTTCAGGTGATGATTTATTTTATTTGGTTAATGTTTAAAAGGTTAACCACACAACTTCTCATATCTCCTACTGTAAAGACAAAGTCTTGCTTGACTTTAAGACCATTGGCATATTCAGCAGGTTTCCAATTAGGCATATTTGAAATAGTTGACACTAAAAGCGTATCAATCTCTTCATCTTTTGAGCTTTCAAAAACATGAGTATTAATGATTTTGCCATCAGTGTCTACGGTAAATTTTACAGCCGTTAAAGCATATTGTTTAATACAACCTTTAGGCAGCTTATCAATCGCCCGTTCTTTCAGATATTGGCTTAATGTTTCAGGCCCACCTACAAATTGTGCTTCCTGCTCCGGAACAATTTTAAAAGAAAAATTATTTCGCTTTAATTCATTGTTTTTTAAATTATTATCAGGCAAGTATAAGATTCTAATGGAAATATTTGTGTCTTCATCTGCCTTATCCATAAAGTCTTTTTGTTCAACGGTAAGTTGCCCATCATGACTCACAATTTTCTTTATTTCTCCTTGGTGTGAAGCTAAAATTTCAACCGACTTATAGGATTTTACCCATGATGATTTATAATGCCTATTTAGGTCTTGTAAGGTTTTAGCTGCGGTCAATTGTCCTTTAGAAATAGCTAAAGGTGGGTGTACCACGTTCACTTCATAAGTTAGGTCAAAATCGGTATTCTCTTGGGAATAACCAGAGAATGGAAAAGCAAGAACAGCAACAAATAAAATAGGAAGTCTAAATAAAATATTTTTCATAGTTACAATTTATATAGAATTCTCGAATAATTGTAGCATTAGCTAATATCCAAAAGAAAAATGAGTCCGATTTAACAACTATTAACAGCTTTATTGCTTAAATCCACTAGACTGTATTCAATCCACGGACAACGGCATACGGTTCACGGAGTTCGGCGCAGCCAATGAAATTTGGGGTGAATCGAATAAACGATATGTCACAACCACAAAGTGGTTGAACTTAAATAGCCCTGTATGTCCTGCCTTCCGGCAGACAGGAAATGCAGGGGCAATGAAGGTAATTCTTCCTTATCTCCCAACTCTGGAGGAGTTGAACATGAATTTGTCTATTTTATGCACGTTCAACGCCTTCAGCGTTGTAATATTTGTGCATATTGGTCATTGCCCCCGCATTGGCATACGGGGTTAATCTTGATTAACCACTTTGTGGTTTTTGTGCTCAATTTCTAGCTTAAACTTTGTTTACAAAGCACTAGAAAATCACCTATAAAATTATAAGTGAGTAGCCTATCTAACATCCGTGTCCCTTCACTAATTCGTGGTAGAAATTAGTGAAAGGACACGCATATTTTTAACTTATTCTACAACTAAATCCGTAGATTTTTTAGAAGCGCCCTTAGTCAGTTCAACTTTATAAGTACCTTTCTCTAGATAAAAAGCACCATTATCTTTGGCAGCTTTAAGGACTTTTTTAGCTGATTTTTTCTTCAAATTAGCATTCAATTCACTTTCTAGGGACTTTGCACCACTTTCTGTCATTGTTAAATCATAATTGACATAATTTAATCCTTTGACCGCAGCAGTTGTCATAGATTTTATCGTTGCTCCTTCCGCTGTTTGGACATTAATAGTTACGCGTCCAGATTCTTTGGTGTAAAAAGGAATTTGGATAGATGGTTCATTGACTTTATTCCACATACTTCGACGCGTTCCCCAACGACTACTACGTTTTACTTTAGGCGCATCAAAAACAAATAAATCTTCTCCTAAACTAGAAGGAGTTAATGATTGAATAGGACCAACATTTGCTCTATAAATAGAACGACCATGTGTTCCTACTAGTAAATCATTGGTTGTTGGATGCACGACTAAATCGTGTACCGCTACCGCAGGTAAATCTTTGTCCATCAACATGTAAGATTGTCCTTTATCTAAAGAGATGTATAAACCATTATCTGTCCCAACGTATAAAATGTGTTCATTTTTAGCATCATCTTTAAGCGTATTAATTGGTTCAGCAGGTAAATTGGCGCTAATAGATTGCCAAGTGGTTCCATAGTCTTTGGAAACATATGCGTAAGCTCTAAAATCATCATAACGATATCCATTCAAAGTCGCATAAACAGTCCCTTCATCATGTGCAGAAGCCCATACTCGAGTCACCCATAAATCTTTAGGTAATCCGTCTGTAATTTGTTCCCATTCGTAACCACCATTTTTAGTAACATGAATTAAACCATCATCGGTTCCTACATAAATTAACCCAAATTTGAGTGGAGACTCATGGATAGAAGTTAAAGTAGAAAAGGCCACATCCCCTTTTTTCCCGCCTGTGGTCAAGTCACCAGAGATTTCCATAAAATCCTCTCCTTGGTTCATAGACCGATGTAATTTGTTAGAACCGAAGTAAATAATATCCTGATTATGGGTCGAAATTTGGATGGGTGACTGCCAGTTCCATCTCAATGGGCGTTCCCCTAATTCATGTTTTGGCGTAATGTATTTTCTATCTCCAGTTTCCGTATTCAATCTAAAATAATTACCAAATTGAAAACCCGTATAAACCGTTGTATTATCTCTAGTATCAACTGCTACTTGCATGCCGTCACCCCCCATAATTGCTTTGTAAGAATATTGTCCACTTGAATGCCAGCGAGTACTAGCTTTATAGGTACTTGGTCCCATCCAGACACCATTATCTTGCAATCCACCATATATATTGTAAGGTTTTGCCATATCCACTGCAACCGAGTAAAATTGCCCAACGGGTGGCGTGTTACACTTGGTCCAATTTTCTCCATCATCGTAGCTAATATTAATACCTCCATCATTCCCTAAAATCAAGTGGCCATTTCGATTAGGATTTACATAAAGGGCATGGTGGTCCGCATGCACATTGTCCCCATTAATCGTTTTGAAATTTGCTCCTCCATCATCCGACCGTAAAACTTGATAACCTAAAATATAGATTTTGTCAGCATCCGAAGGCGCTACTCTAACTTGTCCAAAATAGTACCCATAAGTAAAATGCACAGCTTCCAATTCCATTTCATGGGTTCTGGTCCATGATTGTCCACCATCATCTGTTTTGTACACTTCTGCCCCAATAACTGGTGTATCAAATAGTAAGGAATTGGCATCTTCTAAATATTCTTTTAGGGCTACAGGCAAAATCTTACCAGATTTGACCATTGCTCTTACTTTATCCGTACTGTATTTTTTCGGAAATCGATTCTCTTTCAAAAATTTAGCAACTTTCCCTTTTTCCAAAGCTAAAAAGTCAGCTTTCGTCATGTCTTTAAAATCAGCTTTCACTAAACTATCATCGGCTTTAGCTTCTTTCTTTTTTTCTTCTCTGAAATAATTATCCAAGACTGCATAAATCCTTGATTTTCCATTCTCAGAATGTATGGCTAATCCTATTCTTCCAGCGCCTTCTCCATCTGGAAAACCACTATTTTCTGCAGTCATTTTTGTCCAATTACTGCCACCATCTGTGCTTTTATAAATACCTGTTCCGACACCAGATTCCACAAAATTCCATGCCCTTCTTTCTCTATGCCAAATAGCTGTGTATAAAGTATTGCCATCATTGGGGTCAATCACTAAATCAACTCCACCAGCATTGTCATTGACAAATAATGTTTGTGTCCAAGTATCTCCACCATCAGTTGTTTTATAAAGACCTCGTTCTTGATTAGGCGAATA
Organism: uncultured Saprospiraceae bacterium; assembly: GCA_938010785.1. Classification (GTDB taxonomy): domain Bacteria; phylum Bacteroidota; class Bacteroidia; order Chitinophagales; family Saprospiraceae; genus JAFMDF01. The sequence goes on along the minus strand of CALLVC010000574.1, from coordinate 19,088 downwards.
TAAGTGCCCTAAAGCAGCTACCCATAGTGTGTTTGGGTCGGTGGGATGTTGGATGATTCTACCAATATGATGGCTTTCTTCTAGCCCCTTATGCTCCCATGTAGTTCCACCATCCATACTTTTGTACATGCCCAATCCAGCATAAGAAGACCGACTAGAATTATTCTCTCCTGTGCCTACCCAAATGGTATTTCGTTCCCAATCTACCGCAATGTCTCCAATCGTCAACACCGCTTCTTTATCAAATAAAGGCGTAAAAGTAGTACCATTGTTGGTCGTCTTCCATAAACCTCCCGAAGCATAGGCAACGTAAAAATGACTAGGGTCTGTGGGCGAAACATCGACATCCACTACCCTTCCACTAAAAACAGTGGGTCCAACATTTTCAAAAGGTACCGTATTGACAATAGAAGCAGCTTTTAATGCTTTCCGTTGTTCAAAAGCTTGTATTCTTTCTTTTGCAGGTGTAAAAGATGGTTGGGTTTGTGCTAGAATATTACAATAGAAAAAAAGTAAGACAAATAAGAAGAGTAGGTTTTTCATGTGCTAGTATAGGTTTTATTTGAAATCAAAACCTAAAACTAGTATTTTTTGTAAAAAAAAGGAAAGTTGTGCGTATTTAGTTGCTATTGGTGAGTAGACTTTTCAATTACAACAATCAAAATGGCATTTTTCCGTTTTCAGTCATTCTAGCGGCTAATCCACTCGGGTCACCAGGACCATGCCCTCCGGGTTCATAATCTTTTCCTTTTTTATGGATGTAGCTTACATATTCTTCCCATTTATAAGCAAGATAGTATAAATGGCCCAATTCATGAGACAAGGTCACTCCATCTTCAAATAATCTAAGATGTACGGTTAAGCCTTTATTGCTACCTCTTAATCCAGGGAAAGCACTCCTTACAGCAGGGCTACCCGATGTAAAAGTATCTTCACATTTAGAAATAATTGATAAGCCAGCGATAGTGGTGTTTTTTCTTTCGGGAATGGTTAAAACACGGTTAGAATAAATAGTTATTTCCAGAGGAGACCCGTCCAAATTTTGAAGTTCATTCATTGACACTGTCAATTCTGGAAAATGTTCTTCTTGTAAAATCATGGATATTTCAGTAGAAACAGCAGGGATAATATATTCTCTATAACCAAAGAAATTAGCAACTAACTCATTCCGTTTTGCATTAAATTTACGCCAGTATTGTCTTTTTTCTTTTCGAGTTTCTAAGGTGGAAGTTTTAAAGAATTCCCTACGAAGCGTTCCAAATTTTAAACCTTGAGGATTCGCAATAGCTAGACATTCTTTGAGCGTAACCAAATACTTGTTGTAATAAAATTCAAGGTAAGCGATATCTCCATTTTTCATTAATCGAGTATTAGAATAAGGCAGATATCGTTTTAAAAATTGGTCAGTTTTGAGATTTCTTTTTAAGGGATCTACATTTGCTCTGGCATATCTCAATATATCATCTATTTCCCTAGTTGGTTCAAAGATAATTTGGCTGTCAATCTCTACTTCCTGATATTTGGGAACAGCCTCCTCAATTAGGTCGATTACAATAGGGTGACGAGGCAGCAATTGTGCCGAAACATTGAAAACATTCCATCCTAAAAGTAGGAGGCAACTTAATAAAGGTTTATATAAAGAAAGGTTCTTTTGCATAAGAAAGATGGATATTCTACAAAATAACTTGCTTACTTATTTTTCTTTTTAATAATTCTAGAATATTAGCTTTTTTGTTTTGAACTAATTTATAAAAAAGTAAATAAAAATTCCACAATTTGGTTCAAGTAATAAGCAGAAAATTACACTTAGGGTCTCTTACAAATTAAAATCCAATCCAAAAATATATTTTCGAAAAGAGAAATTTACAAAAATGCTTTCGATATCTGATAATTTTCAAATGGAATGTCTTAAACAAAACAATATTAAAGGTAGAAACTATTAGCATTCGTTTTTGTAGCTTTGCGCACTTATTACACTGTAAATTAGATATCTCTAAATGGTGCTCGGCGACTTTAGCAGCTCGACACACTCTCAAGTTAATCAATTTACAGTGCACTTATCTATCGACAAAAAATAATTGCCGAAATTAATTTTTCAACAAACTCGGCGGCATCATACGATAAATTTTATCGTTTTTTGTCTTAACCAAATTATACATATGAAAGACCTAATAGATTTAATCGGCAGAATTCTAATCTCCATTATTTTTCTTTATGAGGCGTACGATACGATGTTCTATTATCATGAAACAAAAGCCATCATGACTGGTTATGGACTTGAAGGAAACCAAGATTTACTATTAATCGGGTCTATTATTTGCTTGGTTTTAGGTGGCACTTTACTTTTATTGGGTTATAGGCCTGGATTAGGTTCGATTCTCATTTTACTTTATTGGATTCCCGTCACATTTATAGCCCATTCTTTTTGGAATGACCCACCAGAAAATCAACGAATAGAAGCAATATTATTTATGAAGAATTTAGCGATTATTGGAGGACTCATGCTAGTCTATGTAAATGGAAGTGGGCGGTATAGTATTAGGCGATTATTTGCTACTACTAAGGTGAAATAAGATTTATATTAGGAAGATTACAGGAAAGCTCTGAATAGCAAATAATAAAAGGAAGGGGCTAAAAACAATAAAGGCAAGACCCCATCACACCGCTCAACTTTCTACCCTTGCTTAGTTTCCTACCTGGGGGAGTTCAAAAGGAGCTGGTCGAGGAATCTCACCAGTCGCAAATATAAGGGTATTTTAGAAATTGGCAATAGCTAAATCGATATTTTTAAAAGGATTTTTTTCTTGACCAATTAAATATCAAATTCAGGAAATAGCATAGTTTAAAATTTTGAAAAAAATCCTTTTTAAAAAATCAAAAAGAAATAAGTCTTAAATTTTATTCAAAAAACTTAATTCTGAACTGATAATACTATCCTTAGTTTTAGCTCTCATGGCCAAAATATGAGCAGATTTTCCATGTGCTCCTAAATGCTCCATACTTTCCCAAATTTCATAAGCATAAAAAAGATGTGGATTATTTAAATCTTGGTGAAAAACATATTGGATGCAACCAGCTTCTTTACGAGTTGGTTCCACTAATTCTAAGAGCGCAGCTTTAGCTGCTGCTGATTTTCCTTCAACAGCGGTAATTTTTGCGATAACTACTAAGTTTGGCATAGTTTATTTTTTATAAAAATTTAAAATTTAATTCCAACGGCCCGTTAAGTCAATAAATTACCATCAGCATCCCATTCGGCGATATCCATTCGCTTGCTTTGGTCTACACATTTGGCTAACCATTCTGGGTCATAGTCCACATCATGATTTGCTAATACTTCTTCAGGCACACCATCCCAAACATTGGCATAATTTCCAGTATATCCAAGGTCATCCAAGCCCATTCGAGTTGTGTAATAACCTGTTAGCGTTAGATTTCGCATACGGTTAAAGAACTTGATACCCGGTGCCATTAAAGGCTTTTTGCCTTCGTCATCTGGATAGGCAATATCGTCAATAATTTGAATTTGCTCCGCATCGGAACAAGCAATAAATTCCTTATTAAATCGTCGATTGGCTTCTCCATCCAACCACATTAGGCCCCCACGAATTGGTAATTGATGACTTGGAATATCTTTGACAATAAAATCTATAAAAGCGGGTACTTCTGCTTCAGTTGCTGCACCAGCATCAGCAGTGGCAGGCAGGATAATATCGCATAAAACAGCAATAGTTGTTAATTCATGCTCATTTAGATAAACTTCGGTATTAACTTTATTGTCATGTGCTATTTCTTTGGGTGTTCGACCATATAAGCCCGTTTCAGCAGCCACATTCGTCGCTTCTGTGGTCGTTGTTTCATCAGTTTTACAACCTATTGTTGAACCTAAAGTTGCTCCTGCTACCGTACCAACTAATAGTGTTTTTAAAGAATCACGTCTTTTCATTTTAAATATTTTGACGGTACACGGTGTACGGTTTAGGGTACACGGTTACCTGATTTTTTAAAAATTAAAAATTCTAAATTGAAAATTATCAAATATTCTGCTTCTTCAACTGGTCCACAATATAATCCGATGTCCGCATAGCTAAAGCCATAATGGTCCATGTACAGTTTTTATCAGCTTGTGAGGTAAAAACCCCTGCATCTACGACAAACACATTATCCGCATCGTGTAATTGACTAAATTTATTGGTCACAGAGTTTTTAGGGTCATTGCCCATTCTAGTTGTGCCTACTTCGTGGATAATTTGCCCAGGGTTTAATAAGCCCCAATCTTTATCTTTTCCTGCTCTTTCGCCCATTGGAATCCCCCCCATTGCTTGTCCGATTTCGTCAAAGGTATCAATCATGTGTTTGGCTTGGTTACGTTCATAATCCGACCATTTATAATGGAAGCGCAAGACAGGAATACCAAATTGGTCAACTACATCTGGGTCAATTTCGCAATAATTATCTCTGAGGGCAATTGATTCGCCTCTACCTGCCATGCCGACTACTGCACCAAAAAACTGCTTGACATCTTTCCGCAATTTATCCCCATAACCACCAATTGCCCCACCAATGTATTTATTCAAACTAGAGACATCAAAACCAAACCCATAAGAAGGCATGCCCATACCGCCCCACACTTCAATATGATACCCTCTTGGGAAATCTAGTTTATCTTTCTTAGCATCCAACCACCAAGGCGAATATACGTGCATTCCTCCTACTCCATCTTCATTATAATCTGTCTTTCTATTCATTAAAGCAGGCACAAAATAAGCTCGACCAGCCCCCGTAGAATCATGCAAATAACGACCGACATTATCGGTACTATTGCCCAGTCCATTTGGATGTTGTTTGCTTTTAGAATTCAATAAAATTCGAGCAGTACTACAAGCCGAAGCACCTAGTACCACTGTTTTTCCTTTTAATTGATATTCTTTTCTATCTTTTTTATTAATATAAGAAACGCCTGTTGCCTTCCCTTCATCGTTTGTCGTTACAGAGCGAACCATGCTATCAACATATAAATCAACCTGCCCCGTACCATTTACCGCAGGAATAACAAAAACAGAACTGGAGGAAAAATCGGCATAGGCATTACAAGACCGATTGCATTGTTTACAATAGAAACAAACACCTCTTTCGTTATTTAATTTTTTGGTCAAAATAGACAGTCGAGAAGGAATCACATCTACGCCTACTTTCCTTGCCCCTTTGATGTAATACAACTCATGCAATCGTGGTTTCGGTGCAGGTAAGAAAAAGCCATCTGGGTCATTATACCGCTTTTCATTAGAACCAAAAACGCCCACCATTTTATCTAAACGGTCATAATAAGGTTTGACATCATCGTAACTTATTGGCCAATTATCTCCCAATCCATCTACATCTTTATGCTTAAAATCCGTCGGCCCAAATCGTAAGGAGATGCGCCCCCAATGGTTCGTTCGACCACCTAACATCCTCGACCGCCACCACAGAAAATTAGTCCCATCTTTTTGGGTGTAAGGTTCTCCATCCACTTTCCAATCGCCGTAAGACATATCAAAATCTCCAAAGGCACGGTTGACACTAGCCCCTCTTCTAGGAGATTCCCAAGGCCATTTCATTTGTGTCTGAGTCACAGGGTCTTTTGGGTCAAAAAAAGGCCCTGCTTCGATTAATGCAACTTTCATCCCTGCTTCTGATAAGATTTTGGTAGCCATACCGCCACCTGCGCCAGAACCGACAATTATCGCATCATACTCTTTTGGTGTTTCTTTTATTTGCATATTTTTAAAGGCTGAGAGGCGGAAAGGCGGAGGGGCGGATAGGCCTTACTCATGCTTTTACCTCGGTTTTTATTAAAGGCTGAGAGGCGGAAAGGCGGAGGGGCGGATAGGCCTTACTCGTGCTTTTACCTCGGTTTTTTTTAAAGGCTGAGAGGCGGAAAGGCGGAGGGGCGGATAGGCCTTGCTCATACTTTTACCTCGGTTTTTTTTAAAGGCTGAGAGGCGGAAAGGCGGAGGGGCGGATAGGCTGAGGGACGGATAGGCCTTGCTCATGCTTTTAGTCAGCCTTTCCACCTTCATTTATACCCTCCACGGGCTTTGATTAAGCCGTATAATCCTGCACCTATCTTCATTGCCAATGTTTCTAGTTTTAATAAACAATTTTCATCTATATACCCAATTCTGTTGGCAATATTCAATTGGGTAATTACCTCTGCATTAGATGCTTTGGCTATTTTAAAAAAATGGGCAGATTGTTTATCTGAATCTCTTTCATCCCCTTCTGCTATATTCGAAGCGATGGATACTACAGCCCTTTGAATCTGGTTTCTCAATCCAAAATCCTTCGCAAACCTACCCTTCTCTGTCAATTCATATATTTCGGCAGCAAAGTCTATCGCTTGTTGCCAAACCCATAGTTTTTTAAATTTACTCATAGCTTTTGTTTTTAATAGTTACCTGCCTCTCCGCCTTTCCGCCTTTCCGCCTCTCCGCCTTTCCGCCTTTCCGCCTCTACTTCCACCACTGTCTCCCATTCAACTTCTCCGTATACAAATCAATATACTTCTGGTCAAGCTCTTTCGAATCCTTATATTTCACCCGCATGGCAGCTAGTTTAGTCTTCAAATCTGCTACTACTTCTGCGTATGCTGGCTCATGATACACATTTTTCATCTCATTTTTATCCTTTTTCCTGTCATATAATTCCCATTCATCGACATCAAAATAAAAGTGGGCTAATTTATATTCTTCGGTAACAATCGCGTAGTGCCGTTTGACCATATGGACGGATGGATATTCGTAATAATGATAGTAGACGGCTTCCCTGAAATTTTCTGCATCACCTTTCATCAAGGGGACTAAACTTTCTCCTTGCATATCAGCAGGCGCTTCCACTCCAGCAGCATCTAAAAAAGTTTGGGCAAAATCTAAATTCTGCACCATAGTAGTATTTTGCTGATTAGGTTGAATCACCTTGGGCCATTTGACCATCAAGGGTGTTTTGAAAGATTCATCGTAAATAAATCGTTTATCAAACCAACCATGTTCTCCTAAATAAAATCCTTGATCAGAAGTATAAACGACTATGGTATTTTCTGCTAATCCACTTTCTTCCAGATAGTCTAAAACTTTTCCTACGCCATCATCCACTGCGGCAATACTACCCAAATAATCTTGCATATATCGCTGATACCGCCAACTCATTTGCTCCTTTTTGGTCATCGTGGGATAACGTTTTTTGAAATCTTCGTTAATTGGGTCATAGACCGCATCCCATTTTGCTTTCTGTTCTTCATTTTGTCTGCCCACTTCTCTTTGATAAGCAGCCTTATCCCATTTTGCGGTTTCTGGAATACCTAATTCGTCCATTACTTCAGGTCGAATTTTAGAATCTCCTGCCCAATTCATATGGGTTAAGAGGTTCATTTCTGCTTCTTTCGCCGCGCTACCTCGACCTTCATAATCATCAAATAAAGTGTTGGGTTCGGGAAATGTTTTTTTGGTAAATGTTTTATAATGCCTTTCTGGTGGCAACCATTCTCGGTGAGGTGCTTTGTGCAAATACATTAACAAAAACGGTTCTTCTTCTTTTCTTTCAGTCTTTAACCAGTTTAAAGTTTTATCAGTAATGATGTCTGTCGTATATCCTGTTTCTCTGACTTTTCCGTTCTTTTTAGTGATAAAATCCGGATTGTAATAAGTTCCTTGCCCTGGCAAAATTTGAAATTCATCAAAGCCCTTTGGGTTGTTCCCAAAATGCAATTTACCGAACATAGCTGTTTGATAGCCAGCATTTTGCAATAATTGAGGAAAGGTAATATTGGTCGTATCGAAAGGAAACATGTTGTCAATCTTTCCATTAAGGTGACTGTGTTTTCCTGTTAATATCACCGCCCTTGAAGGTGCACAAATCGAATTAGTTACACAAGCATTGGTGAATAGCATGCCCTCTTTGGCAATTCGGTCAATATTAGGAGTCTGTGTCAGATGGTCCGAATAGGCACTAATAGCTTGGTAGGCATGGTCATCGGACATGATGAAGAGGATGTTTGGCCGTTTTTTATTTACTCCTTCTGAACCAGCATCATTAGGTTGGCATGCAATAAAAAAAAGAGATACTACTAGAAAATGAAGGAAGTATTTTTTGATTATCATTTTAGGCAATTTTTAATTCTGCAAAGAAGTAAAAATGCAACATACAAATTTAAAAGTATACGGAAAAATGAAAGAGCTATTTTTTATCAATTATAATAGGCTCTTTGACAATTTTTGCATTGTATCTTTTGCAAAAATTGTCAAAGAACCTTATAATATAACTATTCAATAATCACCTCATCCAAAACAATCCAAGCATTCCCACCTTTCCCAGTATGCCACTTAGGCAAGCCATTAATTTTATGCGCAACCACCTTTACATATCTAGCTTTCACCATATCAATTTCTACAATTACATCTTTGGTCTCTGCCTCGGTTTGCTCATTTAATGCCAACAACTCTTGCGTCTTTGCATTCGTAAAGTTCACGCCATCATTTGAAAAAGATATTTCTACTGAAGCAGGCGAAAATATCCAAGATTTTTGGTCAATCAACATGCCTAAAGTCACTCTGTGAATGGTTGCTGATTTTTCTAAATCGACGACAAACTCGGCGTTTTCTCCATTCCAACCTTGCCATAATTGGCTATAAAAATCCTTTGTACCTCGGAAACCATCCGTTAAAGCAATGCCATGACCATGATATTTAGGAGAATGTTCTATTAAATAATTGACGTTTTTATCTAATGCCATATGCTCCACTGTTTTGGTCTCTTTTAACGTTTCATCCAGTAATTTATCAGGATTAATTTCTTGCAAACTGAGGTAAGCCTCTTTTTTATTTTCTAAGCGAAATAATATATCATTCTTACCTTTTAGCATTTTTACTTTCACTAATTTAGCTCCTAAAGGAAAACGATTATTAGCAGAAACAGACTGTAAAATTTTTGCCCCTCGATTGATTCTAATATTGGTATTCGTATTCAAATAAAAGGTAATAGTGGTATCCATTCTGGCGAATAGCGGATAGTGGATATATAGAAAATTATCCGTTTTACCTTCCAATAATTTTCCTATTTCAAAGATACCATTAATGGGTAAAACCGCTTTCGTCCAATCATGATTAGCTGAATTTCTGACATCATTGGCGCTAGTAATTTTCAGCCATTTTTTAGTAGCCCCAGCATAATTGAATCGAAAAATATCCTCTAAGTAATTGAGTTGTTCATCAAGATTTGATGCTTCTTCCTTTTTGAATCGTTGCACTTTACTTTCATACAAAGGAAAGTTTGTATAATAATTTAGCACCACTTCTTCCAATGGATTGAGTCCTTGCCGTTTTTGACTTCTGAGGGTATTCTTAGCAATTTCCGAATCTTTTTTAGATAATTCTCTGTAAATCAATTGTTTTTGGCGGGTATTGGCTAGTTTTAAAAATTTAGTGACCACTTGCGTTGCCAACTCATTTTTAGATTCAAATGAATGGTATAAAATTGGGTAAATTAAAGCAGGGTCCTTAGTCATGGTTTCCACTAAATCCGTTGCTTTGACCTTCTCTTGTTGAACCAAATTTTCGGCATGGTCATATAGCGAAGTAATTTTGTTGTCACCCTCAACATCTACCCAAATCGGGTTGGTAAAACCAAGTGGCAAAACTGGTTTTTCAAGACCCTGTATCATCGGCGCCATTGGCTTATCTCCATAGGCAATTAGCACATACCAACTATCTTTTTTAGGTGCTAATGTAATAGTCTCAGACATGCGAATAACATCCGTACTTTCTGGGATATCAAAGGTTTGAATGACTTCCCCATTTTCAACCAATTCTGCTTTATGACAAGTAATCCAAGAAGGCGCTTGCACTTCTAAATTTAAAGTCAAACTTTTGGCTTTACCAGTTAAATTAACGGTTGAACCAATCCCTTCCCCTTTCATAGTTGTCATATTCACAAACAAACCTCTAGCAACAGTAACTTGTTGATTTTTAACACTTTGAGCCATCTCCTCATTGGTGATTTCGGTAGGGATATCAGTTGAACTTTTAATATAATTTCGTGGAACTCCTGCTATTTGAGCAATTACAGAATGACTATCAGAATTACCTAATCCTGTTTTTTTAATACCTTGATTTAGCATATTATACCAATCCTGTTTGACAGAAAATTTATTGTCTGGTGCGTCTCTCCAACCAATGCCAAAGTTCTCATTTAAAACCTCAAAAGCATCAAAATCCCAATCCCATTCTGGATGTTTTGACTTTCCATAAAATGGGTCCAAACCTTTGCTATTAAAAAAGTCAGAATCAACCCATCTTGGGTGATTAATTTGAATAATGGTATTCGGTAAACCTTCTTTTCGAATCGTTTGATATAAGGTTTTTCCATCTGTAATTTTTGAATTGACTTTAGGAATAGTCACATCCAAAGGATAGGTATTAAAATGTCCAATATTCGTGCTAACTTCATTCCCAACAGCCGTTGCCATGTATTTTTCAAGGCCTAATTTTTTCATATAAGGTCCATAATCTAAAATAGCATTATGGTCTGTCGCCACCGCCCATTCTAAACCTTCCGCCACACAAGAAATCAACCGTTCCTCTACCGTCGCATCCCCGTGACCTGAGAAGGTATAAGTATGTAAATGCATATCCCCTCCTACAAATCCTTTAGGGTTTAATTCTCTTTTCAAAGTTGCTTTTAAAGTTGCTTTTTGGCCACTATCAAAAACCACTTTTTGTATATCTACACTATATTCCATTCCTTTTCCAAACCAGATTTCGTACTCTCCTGCGGGCAGTTCAAAAGTTCCTTTTCCAGTACGGGAATAGATAGTATGCCCTCGACAAGCTAAATCATCGGTTGAACTTAATTCATGTGCAAATGGCTTATTTTCTTGTAAAAGAACCAGTTTAGCTGGTGTTAAAGCTTTGGTTGATTGGTCATAGATTTCGAAAGAGATGGTGACAGTCTGTGCAGTAATAACATTGACTGATTGTAATAAAAGTAAAATTATAAAAAGCGCATTTTTCATAGATTTTTTTGTTAAATATCTATGTTTCATCACTAATTTTGAGTGTTATTTTTTATCACAGATTAATGAAGGGACATGGATAAATTTATAGTAATAAAAGGTTTGGGTTAATACACTTATTCTACTAATTCTACCCGAATATTATCTACATAAATCTTAACAGGCAATTTTGATTTTACGGCAAAAGAAACCGAAACTACATTAGTTCCTGATGAAATACAATATACTTCTAGAGGAAAATCACTTAGTAGTATAGCGCCTTCTTCTGCTTCACTTATAGGTTGATTGTTAAGATAAAAACGATTTAGGCTATCATCAGGTAAGCGTTCTCTCAAGCTAAGTGCATGGCTTAGATAACCATCAACCGCACCCTCCGTTCGAATATCTGCTTTAAAGATTAGGCTAGAACAATCTTTAAAATCGGTTAATTCAAACCTTTTTACAACTATCAGACTACCTTCATCTATGACACTTTCTTTTACTTCTATTTTCATGGAATAGGCACCTGTTCTAATTCCATTTTCTGAAGAATCTAGCGCGACTTCAAATATATTGGGGTCACTTTCTATAAAAGTTTCCCAATCATTGATTCCCTCTTCAAACTGGTCCTCAAAGACTGTTCTGACAAAATTGGTTCGCTGCGTGAAAGCAGGTGCAGGTGTATTGGGGTCAAATAACTCATCTAAATAATATCCTTTAAAAGTTTCGTTTTCATGATAGACACTAAAATTACTACAATCCCCACCCGTACCTGAGCACATAATGGATTTTGGCGTACCATTAGGAAATGTTGTCCCCAAATGGTCTCTTGACAAAAGTGCATGACCTAATTCGTGGAAAATTAGATTTTCTCTTTGAATATCAGTCTGATTATCCCAGCAAAATTCGGAATCGAGAATTTCTATTCGCTGCGTATTTTGGTTATCAAAATTAGACCAGCCTAAACCACATACATTAGCCTCTTTTTCTTCTGAAAATTCAGCTATTAATAGAGCTTCTAATCTACCTTTTGATAAGGTCACTCCTCGTTTTGCCCCTTCGGCAATAAAATCATCAACATAGAAGCTCAGTTCTTCAGAAACAACGCCCTCAAATTTATCCTTTTTACAAGAAAAAAATAGCAGATAGAAGAAGAGAAAATAAAGTAGATTTTTCATAAAGTTGGTATAATATTTAAGCGTAATATATTCGAAAATTTCGACAAGTAGTTGACTGGTTACCCAAAATAACCTTATCAACCTCATTAACCTCCAATAACGCTACCCCCCTACTCCTTCGTCTTCCCCATAAAGACATTAACAAAAGGATTAATCGGATTGCCAGCGGAACGACGATAAGAAGTAATTTGTCCTACATGAGAAATGGCATCATCAATCGGGCCATTAAATAAATGCCAAACAGGGACGGAATTTTCTGCTTCTCCTCTTTTGAAAATGATTTTAAAATCAGCAATTTCTTCGTCAGAACTAGCTTTGAAAATATCACTCGCTGCTTTTATATTTTGGAGGGTGGTTGCTCTCTTTTCTTCCCAAGTCAAATTAAGTTCAGGACGTGGACGAATATTGGGCATTTTTTTAGCCGTATTTAGAATCATCGACGAAAGGCCGTGTAAATGGTCTAAAACATCATTGGCGGGTCTTCCTTCATTTCCTGGTTCATAGGCTAAATCTTTTTCTGTCAGCCCTTCTGTTGCCCAATAATAGCGGTATCCTAAGCCGTCCAAAGTCCGTCCAATGGTCGTACCAGCAGTTATTTTCTCGGGGTAATCAGGAATTTGGTGGTAAGGAAGTTTAGGCGCTTCGGCAACTGTTGGTGGAGAACTTACAGGACTATCCATTATTTTCTCCTGTGCTACTGTTGCACAGTTTAAGAAAAATATAGCTAAAAATAAAGGGAAGAAAACTTTCATGGTTAATTTAATTATATATGATTGATAACTAAAAAAAACACAAGCTACTTTATTGTTTTTATTTTTCCATACTTATTAAGAACTATTTTTCAGCCCAAGCACCGTCAGAAAATACAGGTCCAATTTCATTCGAAGGCTTTGGCAGTAATAGCCACAATTGACCATAATGATGTAAAGCAGAAGCTTTTCGCTGACCTTCTTCTCCAACTCCACAATAAACATCAACATGACCATTTCCTCGAATTGCACCGCCAACATCTTGTGCCATAACAAACTTATATTCGTGATGCAAAAATTCGCCTTGTTCATCAACTACAGGCAATGCAGCCAATAAACAACTACCCAAAGGTAAATGGCGGGTATCAACGGCAATAGAATAGTCTTCTGTCAAAGGCACATGTCCTGCACCAATGGGTTTTTTGTTAGATTCTTCAAAGAAAACATAAGAAGGATTGGTAAATAAAACAGGTTCTATTTTATCCGGATTATGCTTAAAATAATTTTTAATCCCTTCCATAGAGATATTTTTCAATCGGATAGCCTCATTATTTTTTATGTGTTTTCCGATACTGCTATATGGATGTTTATTGGAACCAGCAAATCCCATATAAGCATTTTTACCATTTCGGTATTTAACTAAACCCGAACCTTGAAGCTGCATATAATAAATATCTTCTAGATGTTGAGTATAGGCAATTTCTAAGCCCATTCCTTTTAACGCATCTTCGCCGTCGATTTCTTGCCGAGTAGGAAGTTCACCTTCCCAGTCATCAGGATAGGCATAAATTGGGTGAATATAAGGGGCTATTTTCTCTTTACTGACCTTTATTTCTGGGGTAAAATAACCTGTAAATTTCACATTTCCTTTACCATCTTTTCCTTTTAGTTGGTAAGCATTAAGATGCTCTTCTAATCCTTGTGGGAAGGTTTGTTGCCATAGTAATAATAGTTCTATAGTTGTCTCTAAATCCGTTAAGGTCAAAGAAAGATTATCAAAATTTTGGGTAAAATTTTGTTTACGTCGCTTCAATAAAGTCAATTGTTGTTCCAGGGCAATGGTTAATTGTTGACTAATATGAGGTAAAGTAAAAGTAGCAAGGTTGGTCTTATTATAAGTAAGCGGTAATTTTTCGGCATATTTAGACATGCCTGTTTGCTTAGTTTTTTTGGCTTTTTCTTCAACAATAGTAAAAGAATTGAGTGCTTGTAAAGCAATCTTTCCATCTGTATGTTGAGCGGGAGGAGCATGAGCAGTGCATTGTAGGGTTACACATCCGAGTAGTAACCAGAATGCAGTTTTACTGCGTTTTAATTGTGTAGTTTTTAATAGCAAGTTGAACATTTGATATCTTGATTTTGAGGTCGAGATATTGTGAATTCCGTATTGTGGTTAAAGAATTATTTAACGTAAGTTTTTGCTCTTAAGTAGTTTGTTCAATTTGTTTGCTTCTACAAAGATAAGTAATTTAAAGCTTTTGAGAAAATAAATGGATAATTTTTAAAATTAGAATTTTTAAAACAAAAAATTGTAAAATATAGAATTTCATAGTATTATTGCCCAGAATTGTTGGATTCAGTTAAAGAATGTGGATAAAATTTCTATAAAAAGAACTTTAGATTCCTAAACTTGCACTAACTTTACTGTGACAACAATCTACCTGAGAAAACGGTTTTGACTATAACATCACAAATCTTAATTGGTTGTACAAACGAGCCAATTATTACACTATCTACACCAATGATAAAAACGCTCCAGATAAAAAACTACGCCATCATTGAAGAATTGGAAATTCAATTCTCAAAAGGCTTAACCATCATAACGGGAGAAACGGGGGCAGGAAAATCCATTTTATTAGGTGCTTTGGGCTTAATTATGGGTAAACGAGCAGATACCAAAGCCTTATATAATGTTGACAAAAAATGCGTAATTGAAGCCAATTTTTCTGTTGGCAGATATCAGGGTTTAAAGGCCTTTTTTGAGGCCAATGATATAGATTATGAAGAAGAAACGGTTGTTCGAAGAGAAATTACGCCTTCAGGAAAAACAAGAGCATTTGTCAATGATACTCCAGTAAACTTAAAGCTATTACAACAACTTAGTGGTAGTTTAATTGATTTACACCAACAGTTTGATACGCAAGACATTAACGATGTATCTTTCCAATTAAGAATGGTCGATGCACTAGCTGACAACGGTGATATATTAGAAAAATACGAAGCCCTATTTAAGTCCTACCAAAGCAATCAAAGAAAGTTAAAGAAATTGATTCATCAAAATGAGACCTCCGCCAAAGAGACCGATTTTTTAAACTTTCAATTGCAGGAATTCAATGCCGCAGAGCTAATCGAAGATGAACAGGAGTCTCTAGAAAAAGAGCTCTCTACTCTCTCCAATGCAGAAGAAATTAAGTCAAAATTAGCAGGTGCTTTCAGGCATCTTTCAGAAAGTGAGCAATCTATTTTAAGTCAGTTAGAAACCTTAGGACTATCACTTAATCAAGTCAGTAAATTTCATAGTGGATTAGCACCGCTGATAGAAAAATACGATGGTTTAGTTTTAGAATTAGGTGAGTTATCTAATGAATTTGAAAATATAGCGGCTGATACCGAGCATAATCCAGAAAGAGCAACAGAGGTTCAGAGTAGATTGGATTTAATCTATCGTTTACAAAAGAAGCATGGCGTTAATACCGTTCAAGGATTATTGAGCATACAAGAAGATATTAGTCAGCAATTGACGACTTTCGGTGATTTGTCTAATGAAATTATCGCCTTAGAAAATGAAATTACAAAAGCAGAATTAGCCTTAAGAAAACATGCCAACCAGTTAACCAAGCGACGAAAATCAGTCGTTGATGGGTTCTTGAAATTAGTCCATGGTCAATTAGCTTTATTGTCTATGGAACATGCACAATTACAAGTAGCCATTAATCCATCTGAGGAATTGTTGTCAACAGGAGCAGATGTGGTAGAATTTTTGTTTGCACCAAATAAAGGCAGTAGATTCTTGTCGATAAAGCAAGTAGCTTCGGGAGGGGAATTATCTCGTTTAACTTTGTGTATTAAGTCTTTAGTCGCAAGTGCTATTCCGCTTCCAACATTAATTTTTGACGAAATTGATGCAGGAGTTTCAGGTGATGTAGCGCTTAAAATGGGTCGAATATTAAGGAAATTAAGTAATGAACATCAGGTGGTTGTAATTACGCACTCTCCTCAAGTTGCTTCTAAGGCAGATGCGCATTATTTTGTGTATAAACGAGTAGACGGAGAGCGAACGAAAACGAAAGTAAGAGCCTTGGATAAGGTAGAGCGAGTAAGAGCAATTGCGACTATGTTGAGTACGAGTCCACCTTCTGATTCAGCAATTGAGAATGCTAAGGAGTTGTTGGCGATGGCATAAATAATGTGTTAAAAAAATTGATGATGTTTTTTTTGACACGGAAGGACACGGTTTGAAGTTATGATTTTTTATGTTTTCTTATTTGTCGTGTACAAGGTCATGGATAAACCTAACTTTTCAGAATAAATCTGTGTTAAGAAGATGCTTAATTCTTAACAGTCCCAATGGTAAATGATGAATACTCATTCAAAAAAAAGGTTCGATAGCTATGTGCTATCGAACCTTTTTTAAATCAATTAGGATTGATTAATCCACCTTAATAAACTTCTCCGTTCTTACCCCTTCTGGCGTATTGATATTCACTAAGAAAATACCAGCCATCAAGTTAGAAACGTCAACTTGCATTTGATGATTTTTGATATTCTGCAAATCATTCATCAACACAACTCTACCCGCTGCATCCGTAATCATAACATTCACATCATCAAAAGATTGTGTAAATTCCATATTGATGTTTACAAATTCTTTAGCAGGATTTGGGCCAACTGTAACTAAGTTATCCGCAGATAATTCTACTACAGCAGAAGCATCTTCTGGTTCAATATACATTCTAACCAATGGTGTTACCGAAACATTAGCATCATATACTGTTTCAAAAATATCAGAACTATTTCCAAAGAAAGACCAGTATCTCGGCCTTCCTGCCTGAGTAGTTGCCAAATTCATAGCTAGGTAACTATTATATAAATCAGGTGTGGCAGAAAAACGCACTTCAGAATCCATAGTCATCATAACTAAATAATGCCCATCATCTTCTAAAAGAATTGGCGATTCATCCCCATCCTGATTAAAAATATCTGCTGACTCTATTATATTAACATCAGTGCCCAACTCATTTCCTAATATTTCATAATCGGCAAAACCAATGAACTCTCTTTCATTTGGTGCTGCTTCTGGAAAGTCACTATCATCACTATCTGCATCTATATCGGTCCATTTGAACATTCTGATACCAACCTCAAGTCCACCAACTTCGTTAGCATTGGCAATGCCAATACCAAAATTTTTCACTTTCCAGCCACTACCGTTTGGCAAGTAGAAGTAGTTTCCTACTGATATAGTTGGGGTTTGAGAAATACTTTCAGCTGGAATTCCAAAACTTCCAAGATTCGTACCATCCTCATTGGCAAACTCATCTTCTGTTACAGAAAAATTAATAGTTCTAGTATTATCAGAAGGGTCAAAGTCTTCACCTGTGTCGGAAGAAACTGTGTAAATTCCTGTATAATTCGCCACAACGTCATCAGGCGTAAAAGTAGATTCAAATAATTTGTTTTCTGCTAAGGAGTCAGCAGTAATACTACCATAAGCTAAATCATCATTATAAACCACTTCCCCCGTTGCATCATTTGTCACGGTCATATTCAAGGTAGTATTCTCTTGCGTTGCTGCACCAATATTTTGAATATCTGCTAAGAAATGAATCGCATCTACTTGACTTCTAGGTACTCTAACATTTGGAGCGGTTGCGAAGAAATTTTCATTAACTCTAAGGTTATTTGCCTCTCTTGCTATGATTTTCACGTCATCAACCACCCAGTAATAATAGTTTCCAAATATGGTAAACTTCACTCTCAATTTAGAAGAACCAGCAGCACCAGGGAGAGGGATAGTTTGTTTAGGTGCTTCAGAAACAGCGTTAGCTACTACTTCCGTGTTAATTTCAGCAGCAACTACATAATTTTCTCCTCCATCAATACTATATTCTATTAGGAATCTACTTTGAAATTGTCTAAGAGATTGAAAAAATTCGACACTAACACCAGCTACATCCGAACCACTAATATCAATAATTGGGGAAATAAGCTCTCCAATTTGAGGAGCAGGGCACGCACCGCTTCCTTCGTCTATAGAAATAATTTGACCATTCGCATCCGTTTCCACATTTCCGCCATTATCTAGGAAATCAGAGTTAAAAGCCATTGCACCGTTACAGAAAGAAGGTCCAGAAGAAAGTCCGTTACCCAGTCCACCTTCAGAAACACCATCTGGCTCATAAATCCAAGTTGACGCTTCAGAAGGGACACCGTTACACTCAAGGGTAACCGCTGACCATCCGTTGAGTCCACCATCAAAATCTCCTTGACCAGTTTCATTACCCCACAATACTTTGTCATCAGCCGTTAAATCAAAACCAGTAACTTCTATATCTACAGCTAAAGGCAGATTTGCTTTAAACTCGGCACAACTCTCTTGACTTAACATAATAGCAAAAGTGTTCAAACCAACGAGATCCTCATCCGTCCCTGACATGATGAAAATACCACCACCATCTGCAGATTCAGGTCGATTATTACAAACAATAACCGCTAGAGCACCAGCATCTTGTGCATTTCGAACCTTATCTGTAAAATTACAATCGCCTCTGTCTAAAACAGCAATCTTACCAGCAACAGCTTCTGGATTAGTTAGAGCGGCACATCCATTCGCTGGAAGACCTGCCACCATTTCTCCTGAAAGCATTTCGGTACATGGAGAAGGAAAAGCACTGCTTACAGAAAGAAGTGGTTCAGCTATACCATCTACAGTGACGTTGTATAAACGCTGACCATAAAGAGAAGCACTCAATAGGCAAAGCGTAAAAAATAAAATGAATTTTGTAAAAATTTGCTTCATAACTACCATTAATATTTTAAAAAATTGATTAAAGTTTTTTTTGGATTTTATTGAAAATGCTTTTAGCATTCAATAAAACAGTAAATATATAAAATGTTAATATAAATTAAGCTTAA
>CALLVC010000573.1 GCA_938010785.1 uncultured Saprospiraceae bacterium | reverse complement strand
ATTTTTGAATTTTCGTTCTAATGTTTCTCTACCAATTTGTCCTTCTTTCTTTTTCTGCTCTTTCATGGCAGAACGAATCTTATTCCTAGCCTTCCCAGTAGCCACCATTTTCAACCAGCTTTCTGATGGTTTTTGGCTTTTGTTAGTGGTAATATGAACTCTGTCTCCATTATTCAATGCGTATCCCATAGGGACCAATTTATTGTTCACCTTAATGGCTGTAGCATGGTATCCGACATCAGAATGAATATCAAAGGCAAAGTCTAAAGCAGTCGCCCCTTTTGGCAACACTCGCATGTCTCCATTCGGCGTGTAAACATACACCTCTTCATTAAATAGATTTGTTTTAAAGTCATTTAAAAAATCAATAGCATCCATTGAAGAATTATCCAGAATCTCTCGGACATTATTCAACCAAGAATCATAGACATTCGGAGATTTAGATACTTTTTTGTATTTCCAGTGAGCGGCAAAACCACGTTCTGCGATATCGTCCATTCGTTCACTACGTATTTGCACTTCTACAAATCGGCCTTTAGGACCAACAACCGTCGTGTGCAAAGATTCATAACCGTTCGCTTTAGGTACCGTGACCCAATCCTTTAATCGTTCAGGAATTGGTTGGTAAACATCAGTAATGATAGAATATACTTGCCAACAAATAGATTTTTCCTTACTAGGTGGGACATCTACGATAATTCGAACAGCAAATAAATCATATATTTCTTCAAAAGGGACTTTTTTAGTTTTGAGTTTATTCCAAATAGAATAAATCGATTTAGGGCGCCCCGTGGTTCGATAAGGAATCATATTTTCTTTTAATTCCTTCTCCAATGGCTGAATAAATTCTTTGATATATCGGTCTCTGCCCTTTTTAGAATCCTGTAGTTTTCGTGCAATATCAAGATATACATCTCGATTGGTAATTTTCATCGACAGGTCTTCAAACTCTGTCTTCATTTTATACAATCCCAATCGGTGAGCAAGCGGACTGTAGATAAAACTGGTTTCAGCGGCAATTTTCACTTGTTTATGTGGTGGCATGGCACCTAAAGTTCGCATATTGTGTAATCGGTCCGCCATTTTTATCAGCACAACCCGAACATCTACGACCAATGTGGAAAGTACTTTCTTAAAATTTTCTGCCTGTGGACTTTCTACATCCGTGCTATCTTCACTTTTAAAATCTAATTTGGTGAGTCCATCAACGATTAATCCAACCCTTTCCCCAAATTGCTCCTTCAATTCTTGAAGCGTAATCGGTGTATCTTCTACCACATCGTGCAATAAGGCACAAATAACGGCAGTCGCCCCCAAACCTATTTCTGCCGCACAAATACGCGCAACCTCAATGGGATGTAATACATAAGGCTCTCCAGATTTTCGGCGTTGTTCCCTATGAGCATCTACTGCCAATTCATAAGCAGCCCGAATATTAACCTTATCCGTTTTATCCATCTTTGCTTTAATGGAACGCAGCAAATTGCGATAAGCTCTGGTAATCAGTCTTTTATCGGCCTCTTCTCTAGTCTCATTAAGCAAAGTCTCACTCATTAATTCATCTTTAAGAAGTCAAGGGAAATCTCCTATGACAGTTATTGGTTTATTAATTCTAATTCGGTTTATACAAAACTATGAAAAAAATGCCCCTAAAACCTGTGAAAAAGGGATATTTTAATTTTTTATGACAAGCCTGTTTTTTTATAAAAAAATTCCGACATCTTTTTAAAAAAGGTTTTATCTTTGCACTCGCTTTTAAAAAAGCGGATTAATTTGTGTTTATTGCAGATAGATATAAATTTAAAAAGCGGGTGTGGTGAAATTGGTAGACACGCTAGACTTAGGATCTAGTGCCGTGAGGCTTGGGGGTTCGAGTCCCTCCACCCGCACCATAAAAAAGAATCTGGCTCTAGGGTCGGATTTTTTTTTTCTAGTTATTAAGCATTCAGAATAGAGAGCAGAGACCATTCCGCAAGCGGAATTGAGAGACGAGCGACAGGTTATTTTCGCTATCAAAGTCTCTCTTCTATAAGTCTATCAAAGAAAGCTCTCTTTTTTTTCTGAATTCCTGAAAAGCTACGATATTTATACAAAAAAGGCTATTATTTTAAAAGGTAAATGTTTCTCCCAGATTAGCGGTAGACGGTAAGGTTTCAAAGGGGATTCCCACTTTTAAATTTATCATTTTACATTTTACATTTAAAATTAAAAGTATAGTCATTCCAATAATCATTCAACTTCATTACCATGCCAACCATTGTCAGAGAAAATCATGACAATTTGAATGCAACGATTACCTTAAGCATTCCTGTCGCAGACTACCAGCCAGAATTTAAAGCACAATTAAATAAGTACAAAAATACGGCCCACATGAAAGGGTTCAGAAAAGGAAAGACGCCTTTTTCTGTTATTCGTAAGATGTATGGCAAAGGTGTATTGGTAGACCTTATCAACAAAACAGTTGGAGAAGAGTTGGATAAATACATTAAAGAAGAAAAATTAGAGCTATTAGGTCATCCAATTCCTGTAGACGGTCAAAAACAATACGAATTTGAAACTAAAGATTTAGAAGATTTTGAATTCAAGTTTGATATAGGCATTGCTCCAGAATTTGAAGTAACAGGATTAGACGGAACAGCGTTCAATTATTATAATACGCAGATTCCAGATTCAATGGTAGAGGGTGATTTAGAAAATGCCCGAAAGCAACTAGGTACCCAAGGTTCTGTGGATGATGAAATCCAAGCCGAGGACATCGTAAAATTACAAGCAGACGAATTGGAAGGCGATGCAATCAAAGAAAGAGGCTTTGCGAATGAATTTTCTGTGGCATATGATGGTATGACGGAAGCAGCAAAAGCAATTTTCAAAGGAAAAAAGAAAGGAGACTTAGTTAAGTTTGATATTTTCAATCTAGAAGAAGGAAAAGATGATGCTTTTGTCAGAAAGTATTTCTTGGATGTAAACGAAGATGCTGAAGAAACTCCAGAAATTGGCAATATGTTCCAAGCAGTGATTTCGGACGTAACGCGTGCCATGCCTGCGGAAATAAACCAAGAATTCTTTGATAAATACATTGGCAAAGATAAAGTCAGTTCAAAAGAAGAATTGATGAGGGAATTGAAGGACCGTACTAAAATGTATTACGACCGACAAGCAGATTCTTTCTTGTTCAGAGATATCAAAGAACACTTAGAAGGAGAAAATAAACTAGACTTACCAGAAGAATTTTTAAAGCGTTGGATGGTTGCTAGTGGTAATTTACCAAAAGACAAAACGGCGGATGAAGAAATTGGTAATTTAGTAGAAGGTTTAAGTTGGACTTTAATAAGAGGTAAATTAGCTAAGCGATTTGAGGTCACTGTGGACGAAGCAGAAATCAAGCAGCGATTAAGAATGCAGATGGTGCAGATGTTTGGTGGACAAGACTTCGGTGACTTAATGAATGATTATGTGGACAAAATGTATCAAGACGAACAGCAATATCACGGTGCATATACTCAAGTATTATCTGATAAGCTTTTCAACGCTATGAAGGAGGTGGTGACATTAAATGAAAATGACATCACAACAGACGAGTTAGAAAAGTTGATAGCAGAAGAAAATGCAAAACATCAGCCACCAGCACCAGAACCTGTAGCAGAAGCAGAAGGAATTGAAGAAGCAGAAGTTATCGAAGAGTAGTTGTGAGTGGTAAGTTGTGAGTGGTCAATTTTGTTTTATGCCATTTACCAATTAGCCATCTACAACTGTAAATAAATTTTACAACTGATTGAAACTAAAACGAGTTTAATTGTTATAATAAGCATAAATTAAGTTTTAAATTTTAATCAGCTTTTAGTGATACCTTATAAATTTAAAAAAGAATCGTATTTAAAATTTATAATCAGCTGAATATCAGCCCTTTTAGATTTTAAATTTGTAATTTCCTAGCGTATCATTATAATCTCAAACCAATAAAAATTAAATATGGATTTTCAAAAGGAATTCAAAAAGTTTGCAGTTAAAGACCAAGGAATTGGTGGAATTCACGTTGATAAGTATGCGGAATTCACTGGACAAGCTTTTAAAAATAGTTTAACGCCTTATATTATTGAAGAACGAAGAATGAATGCCACGGTATTAGATGTATTCTCTCGTTTGATGATGGATAGAATTTTATTTCTAGGTACAGACGTTAACTATCAAGTAGCGAATATCTTAACGGCACAATTATTATTTTTGGAATCAGTAGACCCAAAAAGAGATGTGCAATTATTCATCAATAGTCCAGGAGGTTCTGTAATTGACGGCATGGGTATTTATGATACGATGCAATACGTTAGTCCGGATGTAGCAACTATTTGTACAGGATTAGCGGCTTCTATGGGTGCCGTATTATTGACAGCAGGTGCAGCAGGAAAGCGTTCCGCTTTACCACATGCAAGAGTAATGATTCACCAATTATCTGGTGGAATGAGAGGAACGTTCAGTGATATGGAAATCAACTATAATTTCTCTAAGCAATTGAGAGAAGAATTATATACCATCTTAGCGACGCACTCAGGTAGAACTTTTGAAGAAATCGAAAAAGATTCTGATAGAGACAACTGGATGAAAGCGGATGCAGCCAAAGAATATGGCTTAATTGACGAAGTATTGACAAGAGGAAAAGAAAGTTAAAATATAGGCTGAAAGGCAGAAGGGCTGAAAGGCTGAGAGGTACAACCGCCTTTCAACCTCTCAGCCTTTTAGCCTTTCCGCCTTTCAAACAAAACAATATGCGTAGAGGCAAACAAAATTTTAGATGTTCTTTTTGTGGTCGAGATAAGTCAGAAGCATTGATTCTAATTGCAGGGATTGATGGGCATATCTGTGAAGTTTGTGTAGAACAAGCAGAAGAAATCATACAGGAAGAACTGTATGGTAACAAAAAAGGCGAAAAAGGAACAGCCAAAGAAGGAGAAGGAAAAGTAAGCTGGGAAGGAAGTGACTTGCCGAACAAATTAGCTCCAAAGGATATAAAAAAACACCTCGATAAATATGTCATCGGTCAAGATGATGCAAAGAAATTTTTATCTGTAGCGGTTTATAATCACTATAAAAGATTGCGCCAGCCAGCAGATGATGAAATCGAAATCGAAAAATCTAATATTCTATTAGTTGGGCGAACGGGTACTGGAAAAACATTATTGGCGAAGACCATTGCTAAAATGTTGAAAGTACCATTTGCTATTGTTGATGCAACGGTATTCACAGAAGCAGGTTATGTAGGGGAGGATGTAGAAAGTATGTTGAGTCGTTTGCTTCAAGCATGTGATTATAATGTAGCAGCAGCAGAAAGAGGGATTGTGTACATTGATGAAATTGATAAAATTTCTAGAAAATCTGACAATCCATCTATCACTAGAGATGTATCAGGAGAAGGGGTGCAGCAAGCAATGTTGAAGATGTTGGAAGGGACAGAAGTAAATGTACCACCACAAGGCGGTCGTAAGCACCCTGAGCAAAAATTAGTCAAAGTAAATACCAATAATATTCTATTTGTTTGTGGTGGTGCTTTCGATGGTATCGAAAAAATCATTGCCAGAAGAATGAATACCCAAGTCATCGGCTTCAATGCAGATGAAAAGGAATTGGTAGACCGAGAAAATTTATTACAATACATTTCTCACGTCGACTTGAAGTCTTTTGGTTTAATTCCTGAGTTAATTGGCCGTTTACCTGTTTTAACGTACTTAAAGCCATTGGATTTAAATACTTTAAAGAATATTTTGACCGAGCCTAAAAACTCTTTAATCAAGCAATATTCAAGATTATTTGAATTAGAAAATATCAAGTTGACTTTCACGGATGAAGCTTTAATGTTCATCGCAGAAACAGCTTTAGACTATCAATTAGGCGCAAGAGGTTTACGTTCTATTTGTGAAGCGATTATGACGGATGCGATGTATGAATTGCCTTCGCAGAAAGATGTGACGGCTTTTGAAGTAGATAAGATATATGCGGAGTCAAAGTTGCGGAAGTCGAAGTTGGCGCAGTTGAAAGCAGCGTAGGGAATGGTGAATGATGAACGATGAACGATAAACGATAAACGATGAATGATGAATTCGTAAATCACAGTTTATTTTTCACAATTTCGAATTACTCGTTTTCTTTTTAAATAAACTTGATTCTTAAATAAAACAGGCGTTACAATTCATTTTGTAACGCCTGTTTTGTTTTAGGGCTCTTTTTTAAATCACTCAAATAAAATACAAAAAAAAAATTCTAAAAGCTTTGCCCCATATAAAAATCAATAATCTTCAATCGAAACATATAGTCATATCTCGCCCGCACTAAATCTAATTCCGCAGTATCTAAATTTGTTTTAGTCGTCGTATATTCTAAAGTATTAATAGCTCCCAATTGATGTTTTGTTTGGGCATTTTGAAAAGAAGCTTTGGCTGCTTCGAGAGCAGATTGAGTGGCTACTAAAGCTATTTGAGCACCACTAGCATTGGCGATAGCATTTTGGATACTTGCTTTTAGCTGTTGCTGCACTTGGCGTTCTCTTACTTCTGCATTAATTACCGCTAATCTAGCTCGCTCCATGCTGATTTGGGTGCGATGGTTATTATAGATGGGGACAGACACTCGGACACCTACACTTTGCCCCATATTATTATCAATTTGATTGAAAAAAGGCGCATCAGTAAAATCAGAGACATTGGAATAATTGGTATTCAAAGAAGCCGAAAGGGCTACCGTAGGTAACATATTTGACTTGGCAATCGGAATCTCTAAAGCAGCGCCTTCTCATACTCATTAAACATAGAATAGTTGGCTTCCACAAAAAAGACGGTATTAATCAGCCGATTTTTTAAACGTGTTTTAAGGTTCTTATAACTCTGATTGCGCACATTGCCATCAAAGAAATGAGCGGCAGCGTCCTCATCTGAGGTAAAAGTGCCATCTGCGATACCAGAATAAAATTCATAAACTTGGGAAGGGGTGTCGGTAGGATTACCTAATACTTCAATATTTTTGGTTTTGTACTTGGTCAAGACTTGGACCATTTCACGTAGAATTTCCATTGTTTCGGGTGTTTTTTAGCGTGCCTCAGTAGAGAGAGACTTTAATAATTCACTTATTGTTTTTTGAGGTTGGTTTCTACTCTATTATAAATAATAAAAGGTTGGATTTGGTAGAGCATCTCTAGAGAAGCACCGATTAACGGTACTTCCTAGGTAGAGAGAATCTGGCTATAATAGCCTGGTGTTTAGCAATAAAATGCATTATATATGGTAATACAAACCATTTTCTAAAAACTAAGCACAAGATATAAAAAATAAAAGGGTTTTCTTATAAAACAGCTTAACTATATGCTCTCAACAAATTTTGCCGTATCGAACGGCAAAATTTGTAAAAATCAATTTTTAGCTCACCCTTAAAAAACCCTTTTTTGATTGATTGGGATTCGATGTCCCAATCAATCAACATTTTCTAGGATATTCTATTTTTATAAGAAAACCCTTTAAAAAATAATTTCTACGATAGATAAATGTATGAACAAAGAATCAGCAAATTTACCGATTCAACCGAACCGACTTCACTTGGTCGGCAATCCGACTATACAAACTCTTTCGCTCCACAATCACCTCTCCTATGCCGTGCATTAAAGGTTGGGTCAGCAAAGTATCTCCATAAGTAGAGACAAAACCATTGGGGAAATTAACTTGGACGTTATAATGACTGTCGAATGGTAGGGCGGAAATATCACTGACTTCACCTTTGAGTACCCCAAATTCCATAAAAGGATAATTATTCAACTTGACGTAAACTTCTTGTTCTTTTTTAACCTTGCCTGCGCCTTCCATAGGCAATTGCAGCAAAGCAAAATATTGGGTAGTTTCTTTAGGAATGATACTAAATACTTTTTCTTCTTCTTGGACAAACCGATAATCGTTTAAATACCCCTTGTGGATACAAACACCTGAAATATTAGCTTTGAGTAAATAGGCTAATTCCCATACGCCAATATCCTTATCTAATAATTGAAGCGCATCACTAATCGCATGGAGATAGGTGAGTTCTTGATTAGCAAACTGGCTTTTGATAGCAATATTTTCTTGATTCAATGTTTCTATCTCGATGGATAAGTCATTGATATCCGTCTTATTATTTAAATGAGCAATCGCAGATGCTATTTGGTCTTGATTATCCTCCGCTACCAACCGTCCTTCAATGACCTCTTTAGCCAACATTTCTTGATTGTCTGCAGTTATCTTAGCTGCAATCGCTTTATTTTCTTCCAAATAGGCTGCTTTCTCATTTAATATCGCTTGTCGGCTTTGGTAATGCTCAATTTGTGCTAAGCGAGATTGTATCAATTGCTGATGCTGGTCCGTTTTCAAAAATGTTTGATGAGCTTCTACCGCCTTAATAACCTCCACTAAAGCTGGTTTTAAATCACCTATAGCTAGTTTATTAGCTGAACAAAGGTCTTTGGCAATCAATAAATCTGTTTTATCTGGTTGATTTAATTTCGTTTTCAAGACCTGAACATCCTTGTATGCTGCTGTATTTTTTATCATTGCCAAAGGAGTGCCCTTCTCGACTAAGGTTTCATTCTTTACTAATAGCTCCAATTCTCCAGTCGTTTTGGCGTAAACATCCACAGGTGTAATTTTAGTCGTAATGGTCAAAGGAGCGCTAATCGTGTCTTTATATTCTAATAACCAAGCAATAAAAGGGAGTAATGCCAGTACAAAAAATATGGCAAGGAAACTGCTGACTAGCAAGCCTTTTGGAAGCTCTTTCGTTATTTGTAAATTTGGTTTATTCTCGTCCATTTTTATTATTGATTGTGGGGTTAAATAAACTGTGGTTTATGATTTTTTTAGCCAATCTACTCCAGCCCTTTCCATTGTTTATGATAAGCTCCTTCTTTCTGAATCAATTCATCAAAGTTACCTTGTTCAATAATCTGCCCTGCCTCAATCATGACAATGTTATCTACATGTTCAAATAATTTCAATTTATGGGTAGCGGTAATAATTGTCCGTCCAGCAAAGAATTTTTCAACATTTTGAATCACTTTTTTAGCGGTAATATTATCCAACGCACTTGTTGGCTCATCCATAATCAAGTAATTCGCATTTTTATAAATAGCTCTTGCTAATAAGATTCGCTGTACTTGTCCTTTGCTAAACTGCTTGCCGCCTCTCCCGACAATCGTTTCTACTCCTTTTTCCAATCCTTCCATAATTTGGTCTAAGCAACTCAATTCTATTGCTTGATTCATTCGATTAAAATCAATCTTAGATTTATCTTCTGTCAAGGTAATATTATAACCTAGCGTATTACTAAAAATAAAACCATCCTGAGAGACAAAACTACAGTTCTCCCTCCATGTCTTATAGTTGATATGCTGAATTCGATGGTCCCCTACTTTCACCTCACCTTGTTCCGCTTTCAACAATTTCAGTATCAACTTAATAATAGTAGATTTACCACTTCCACTTTTACCCACTAGCGCGATTTTTTTACCATAAGGCACCTCAAAAGAAATCTCTTTAATGGTAGGTAAATCTTTGTAAGTGAACCGAACATTATCAAAAGTAATAGCCTTGTTATAGTCGACGGTAGGATTATAATCCTCTGGCTCATATTCTTTTTCCGATTCTAAAAACACATCAGAGAGTCTTTCCAAGCTCAATTTGGCATCTTGCCAATCTTGCACAAACTGCATAATGTCAGTAGTTGGTTTTGTCAATTGTCCTAAAATATATTGGATGGCGAGCATTGCTCCTAAAGTCAAAGTACCATTGATGACAGAAATAGCCGCAAAAAACAAAATAAAAATATCACGCAACTGCCCTACAATTAAATTAAAACCTTGATACAATTGATAAATTCTTAAAATCATTAGCCGATTCACGGCAAATTTATCTTGAATCTCATGCCACTGCTCTACTTTATAACTTTCTAGGTTATTTACTTTAATATCTACTAGTCCTTCCAAGACTTCCATGAGATGACTTCTCATTCGAGACCCGACTTTAAACCGTTCATTATCAATCTTTTCTCTAAATCTCAAAAAGAAAAAATCCCAAAAGATAACGATAAAAAAGGAAACTAAAAAAATGAGTCCAATCTTCCAGCTAAAAATAAAAAGCACAATTCCAAAAACGATTATTTTAAAAATAGCACTAATAAAATTGACCGAACTACCCGTCATGAAGGTTTCGATTCTCAGGTTGTCATTAATATGTTGAATCAAGTCTCCTTGCTTCTTATTACTAAAAAACAAATACTGCTTGAACAGCAAATTGTGTAGGTAAGAGTTAACTAGTTTAATATTTATACGAATACCAATATGTCTTAATAACCAAAGTCTTAAAAAATCTGAAAGGACAATACCTAAAAAGAGAAATAGCTGCCCCAATAATAGCAAATAAATAAAATCGATATCTTGATGATTGATACCTTGGTCTACTAAAGCCTGGGTTAAAAAAGGGAAGATAAGCTCAAACAATACCCATAGCACTTGGAGTGCAAGTACTTGAAGAATGGCGGTTTTATATTTGAAAATTTGTTGATATAAACCACTAAAGGAAGATATGTTTTCCGTTGATTCTGTCATTCAGGTTTTACGTGTTTAGGGCAAATGTAATAAAACTATTAAGACTTATGGTAGCATTAAGTATATAAAATCAAAATATTCTAGGTCCAAATTATCTAAATAAAGTTCAAATTCAAGAACCAAGTTCAAACTCAAATTTTAAGCCTCCTTCGGCGAGCATGTTGAACTTGTCCACGATTGCTTTCGGGATGCTCTTGAACTTAAAAATTATCGACAAATTAAAATATCGACAAATTGTTGGTTTTAAAATTTGCGCAAAAACCTATAGCTCATAGCTCTTCAACAATAGATTCTCCCCGACCTTCGATACCACTCGTCCATTCCCAAGATTCATGGAGTCTAATTTTTCCGTTAGGCAATAACTCAGGAGTAGACGTACAGACGCCAGTCCGAAACTCATCATTATTATTCCAATGTTGGTAACTCATTCGAATAGTTCCGTCGGATTCGACCTTGCCTAATAAATTGCCTTCTCGAATATTTCCGCCTTGATAAGAGGCACTAATAACAGAACCATTTTGTTGATAAAAAAAGGTGGTATCTTCAGAGACTTCGCCACTATTAGTATTACTAACGGGCCGAAACTCCTTGCCGTGGTAGGACCATACAGGTACATTCTTCATTGGGTGCTCGTGTGTATAAGGCAATAGTCTGAGTTTATTCAGCATCTATTACCTAAGAGCGGTTTAATTCTTATAAAATGGGCTACAAAGAATAAAATTCCTTGCTTTCGCTCAATCCTAGAAATAAAAACAAGCTCTATGTTTTGGTTAAAACAAAAGAAATCCCATAACTGCAATGCAAATTATGGGATTAATTCCGGCTACTATTGTAGCATGTAATGTGTCGGGTTGGTGTAAGTGACTCAAAGATAGAAAATCTCAAGGAGGTCACAAAGAAAAATACTTTTAAAATAGTAGAGTGTCAGAATATGGCAAAATAAAATAAGAATAAATTAATATTTGTATTTAATTGTCTGTCAATAGTTTTCAATGATATTAGAAAGTCAAATACAAAAAGGGAAAATCGTTTGTCTGGAAATAATAGTCAAAATTCAGGAATTTAAAAACATAATAATTGCATAGACCAACCCTTCGAAAAATAAAAATTAAAAACCAAATTTGTATAGTTAGTCAAAACTATGTAATTTTAGCCTAGTTGTAGGTACGAGAAAACTTATTCAAATACTAGTACTTAAACTACACAACATCAAAATTACTATGAGAAAAACGTTAATTTTAGGACTGGGCCTCCTATCTTCCTTATTGTTTATTCTACCAGCACGATACATTTACGTGTGCAAGATTATGAATAACTGTGTCCCCGTAGTGGACCACAAAGCGAATCTACCTTCTCTAAATTTGATGGATGGCGATTCGACTATTCTACAAGGATATAAACAATTAGCATTCGACGTAGGTAGCATCTCTCCTGATTTGACGATAAATAATCAAGAATATTTAGACAAACTAGCCGATTACCTAAAAGCAAATCCAAGTAAAAATTTAACGATAACAGGTTTATTTAGAAAATCTGAAGCTGGCCAAAGTGCAGGTATCTATGAAAACTTGGGCCTCGCTAGAGCAAATGTGCTAAGAGACTTTTTAGTCCAAAGAGGAATTGATGTTAATAGGATTTCATTAGATCATGCGGGAATAGCCGATGATAATTTAACAGCACCTGCTCAATTTGAAATATTTGAAGCAAGACCAGAAGATTATGATACGGACGGGGGCCTAGTGAAGACTCAATTCAGGTTTGATAATATGACTTTCTCAGATGCCAATTTCGAATTTAACTCTGACGTTTTCAAACCAGGAACAGCATTCAATGTTTGGGCCGATTCAGTCATCACTTTTTTTGATGCAAATATTGATAAGACCTTGAGGGTTATTGGGCATACTGATAATTTAGGAACCGTGCAATACAATGAGGATTTAGGATTGCGAAGAGCACAATCAGCAAAAGCTTATTTTGAGTCAAAGGGAATGGAAGCAGCGATAAATATAGCAACCAAAGGAGAAAAAGAACCAACAGCGGCCAATACAACGGAGGTTGGTAGGCAAAAAAATCGTAGAGTAAACTTCATCATTCAATAGAGGATAATAAGGAATATTCATTGACTAAAACTACACACCAATAATAAATTACTATGGATTCTATCAAAACCAATCTTTCAGAGTTACTAACCGCATTATCTTCAGGAGATAGTAATACTATTTTAGGTGCCTTCGCAGCCACCCTCTTAATTGGGTGGTTAATGGGATACTTCTGGAACAAACAAAGAATTAAAGCTTTAAGAGAAGCAAATGAAAAAGTAACCAGAGAAAAAGAACATTTTAAAGGTCAATGGAGCACTTTACAAGATAAGCATGCATTGCAAGAAGCAGACTTAAAAAAAGCACAGCTTAGTTTAGCGGAGAAGACCACTTCTCTTGAAACAGCAGATGCAGAAAAGCGAACCTTAAGTTCTAGGCTTAATGCGACTTTAATAGACTTAGATACTTCAAAAGAAGAATTCCAAGAAGCAACTGGCAGAATGGAAGATTTGAATGACCAAATTCTTGGATTGAGAACTAAGAATGCACAATTAAGCACAGAAATGGAGCAAAAGGCAACCATTGCTGGAAATTATGCCATTAGTCAAGAAGGGAATACTGCTGAGCAAGACCAAAAGATTGCTGACTTAGCTTCTGAGAATAGTTTATTAAAAAATAGCATAGCTACCTTAAAAGCAGGAGCAGTAGCTGCTGGCACCGCTGGCGCAACCCTTCGAATATCTGAACTAGAATCAGAAAATAACGCTTTAAAAGCTCAATTAGAAACAGTAACCACTTCAAATGAAGGAGCAATTGAGACATCCGAAGAAGTAGCTGCTTTGCGTTCTAGATTAGTAGAACTAGAGTCAGAAAAAGAAAAGTTGGCTGAATCGTACGCTGAAATAGCTCAATTAGAAGCAGGAAATGAGGTTTTGAATTTGAGTGTTCAAAATTTAATAGAAGAAAATGAGGAACTACAAGCAAATAGTGTAGCCATTAATCAATATGAAGCGGGGAATGAGATTTTAAATACGACAATCTCTAACCTAATGGCAGAAAAAGAATCTTTAGAACAAAAATTAGCAGAAAACGGAAATAATCAAATAGAATGGTCTGTAAATGATGATGCACTAAGTGTAATAAATGCAGACTTAACAGATTCAGAAGAATTAGATGTAGAATCCGCTAAAGCAAAATTCAAAGCAGCTCTTGGAGAACAAATTCCAATGGCTACAGCAGCAGACAGAGATGACCTGAAACAAATTAATGGAATAGGCCCCTTTATCGAAGAAAAATTGAACGACTTAGGTATTTATACTTTTGAACAAATCAGTGCACTTGATGATGAAATGGTAGAAACCTTAACCACAGCTATAGAATTTTTCCCAGGAAGAATTGAGCGTGACGATTGGGTTGGACAAGCAGACCGACTATTCTATACTAGAGGAAATGCACCTCAAGAAATGACTGATACTTCTTCTAGAATCATTACCAGAAGATACGCTACAGCCACAGAAAAAATTGAAACAACATCAATTCCAACTCCTCCTCCAACTCCAACACCAAAGGTTAGCCTTACACGGAGTGTTTCAGAAAGTGTAAAGCCGGATGATTTGAAAAAAATAGAAGGAATTGGGCCCAAAATTGCCAGTATCTTAAATGAAGCAGGTATCTATACTTTTTCAAATTTATCACAAACACCTGTAGATCGCTTAAAAGGTATTTTATCAGAGGCGGGAAATAGGTATAAAATACATAACCCTTCAACTTGGCCAGAGCAATCAGCCTTAGCAGCAGATGGTGAATGGGATAGATTAAAACAATTACAAGACCAGCTAGACGGCGGCAGAAATGTTGCCAAAGGCTAATATACACAACTGAAATCTGAGAATAATTATGCTACTTATTAAAAGTAGTTTTGAAAATGGTACATCTTTTTAGATGTGCCTTTTTTTTGTCTTTTTCTAGCCTCACACTTCAAGCTTTAAATCCCCTTTTTACAAATTTTGCCATTCGATATGGTCCCGATAAAAATCGGGATTAGGAACGTCTTGCAAAGAAGTTTTTATAAGAAACCCCTTTACACTATTTTTTCAAAACCATAATACTCAGCATTTGTTAGTATCTTGTCAACCTATCACTTCCATCCAAATTCCTTAACTATGACCAATCTCAAACACCTTTTTTGTTTATTACTAATTTCCCTTTTAACTATTCCAGCAACCGCCCAACTAAATATTCAAGATTTTGAATTAGGCGGAAGTGCGACAAAGCTAAATGAACAATGCATTCGACTGGTTCCAGATTTACCATACGATTCTGGTTCCGCTTGGTATAAGAAGGCAATTGATTTGAATGCCCCTTTTGAGATGGAAGTTTGTTTAGTATTGGGTTGCAAAGACGATGAAGGGGCAGATGGAATTGTTTTTGTGTTTACGCCGATTGCCCGAACAGGATTTTGGGGAGAAGGAATGGGGTTCGCAGGTTTACGTCCGTCTTTAGGAATCGAATTTGATACCTACCAAAATTATCATTTAGGCGACCCCGCAGAAGACCATATCTCCATTATGGCAAATGGAGAAACTTATCATGGAGTTAGTTTAGTTCAACCTATCAATGTATCCAATTTAGAAGATTGTAAACGACATCCACTAAGAATCACTTGGAATCCCGACACGCAGCTATTGGAAATTTATTTAGACAATGAGTTAAAAACTACCTATAATCGAGACTTAGTTAAGGATATTTTTAGAGGAAATTCAGGAGTGTATTGGGGGATTACTTCTGCAACTGGTCGATTGAGTAACAATCACGATATTTGTATCAAAAAGCTTCAATTTGCAGCATCTAACCAATTACCTAATTTAGGCGTAAAATATCCCAGAGAATTGATGGCAAAAGAAGAAGAAAAGAAATGATTTACATAAGGGAATTGGAAAAATTAAATCTATCCAAAATTGAAGCTTTAGCAATAATTATCTTTTTAGTAACAGTGATTGGAGATTAGTGATTAGTGATTAGTGATTGGATTAGACGTAGAGACTCAGCGCTTCAATCCAATCACTAATCACCATTCATTAGTCACTTTGTTCCCTAAGTTTCAAAGTGATATTGGATATTTATTTGGGTAGGTTATTTTTTCCAGCTCCATAACTCAACACTAATTTCATGATACCAGTTTATAAAAGTAAAGGGTTCAAACCAGCTATATTTGATATGGCAAAAGACCCGTTAAATTTTGTCATTGAACAAAGTCAAAAATTAGGAAATTTTTTCCGTATTTCCTTATATGGTTACAAGCAGGTGTTTGTCACATCGAATGTAGAGGTGATTAAACACGTCATGCAATCAAAGCAAAAAAATTACCGCAAAAGTGCTACTTATAAACAATTAAAATTAGCATTAGGACTTTGCACCTGAACAGGTAAAGCAAAGGCCAAGTTTGGCATATATGTCCTTTGGGGCAGGTCCAAGGATGTGTATTGGCAATCACTTTGCCATGATGGAAATGCAATTAATTCTAACCATGATGGTCCAACAATTCGATTTTGAATTAATAGATGATAAGCTTGTGAGTCCACAGCCCTTAGTTACGCTTAGTCCAAAAGGAGGGATTAAAATGCGGTTAAAAAAGAAAGCCACCTAGCTAGGAGCTAGATGGCTTTCTTTTTTGAAAATTATAAACTATTTAAATCAATATTCACAATAGCAAAAGATGTTAAACCAATTCTGGTTCTCTTCTAATAATCTTTGGTGCAGGTTCTTCAATCACATTCACCTCAATAATTTCTTCTGCATTTTTTAATAATTTTTGACAATCCCAGCTTAAATTTTGTAGGTGTACTTTCTTGCCTACTTTGTGGTATCTTTCTGTAATTTTATTTAAAGCTTCGATGGCAGACATGTCCACTACCCTACTCTCTTCAAAATCAATAATCACCTCTTTCGGGTCGTTCAACACATCAAATTTTTCATTAAACACGGTTACAGAACCAAAGAATAATGGGCCGTAAATTTCATAGTGCTTAATACCTTTTTCATCAATACGCTTTCTAGCTCTAATTCGTTTAGCATTGTCCCAAGCAAAAACTAAAGCTGCGATAATAACACCTACAATCACCGCTAAAGCTAAATTATGTAGAACAGCCGTTACCAATGTAACAAGCACCATAACAAAAATATCAGACTTTGGCATTTTATTAAAAGTCTTCAAACTTGCCCATTCAAAAGTACCGATAGACACCATAATCATCAAACCTGTCAAGGCAGCCATTGGCAATTGTTCAATTAAACTAGCACCAAACATAATGAACACCAATAACATCACAGATGCTACGATACCCGATAATCTTGCTCGTGCACCAGAAGAAACATTAATCAAACTCTGTCCAATCATCGCACATCCTCCCATACCAGAAAAAAGGCCAGAAAGAATATTAGCCGCCCCTTGCGCCACCGCTTCTCTATTACTCTGCCCTCTAGTCTCCGTGATTTCGTCAATGATATTTAAAGTTAGCAAACTCTCAATCAATCCTACGCCAGCCATAATAGCCGCATAAGGTAATATCGTCATAAAACTTTCTATCGTAAAAGGAATCGCTGGAATATGAAAAGGAGGAAAGCCCCCTGAAATAGAAGCTATATCTCCAACAGTCTTGGTATCAATACCAAATCCAACCACAACCCCAAAGATGGTCAAAATAGCCACCAAAGAAGCAGGAATCGCTTTACTTAATTTCGGTAAGCCCCAAATAATCAACATCGTCAAAAAGACCAATCCTAATAAAGTATATAGCTGCATCCCTGCCAACCAGTTACCAGTAGGGTCTTTAAATTGCTCCAATTGAGACATAAAGATGATAATAGCCAAGCCATTCACAAATCCAAAAATAACAGGATGCGGCACTAGGCGCATTAATTTCCCTAATCGCAGCAATCCAGCAGAGACCTGTAATAATCCAGCTAAAACCACGGTTGCAAAAATATATTCAACCCCGTGCGTTTGCGCCAATACGACTAACACTACTGCTACTGCTCCCGTTGCCCCCGAAATCATGCCCGGACGACCACCAAAAATAGAAGTAATCAAGCCCATCATGAAAGCAGCATACAAACCAGTTAGCGGAGATAAACCAGCAATCAAGGCAAATGCTACTGCTTCAGGTATCAAGGCCATTGCGACTGTCAAGCCAGATAAAATCTCTGTTCTATAATCTACTTTTTGAGATAAATCGAAAAGATTAAAATACTTTTTCATTAAAATTTTGAATTAGGGGAATTAGAAATAAATAAGGGGCCAATAAATATGGTTTTAGTTTGTTCTTATGCAAGGCGCCAAAAACGGAGTTACCCATATGGGTAATGAGTATTTTGGTAACGCAGCAGAAGAGCAAAATAAAGCCGCAGAATTGGGCAGTTATATTTTTCTTATTCCCTATCAACCATTAACGAGTAAGCATTCACTCGAATGGTATAATAAATATGATTACTAAATTTTCTAGCGCTTATATGGTCTAGGAAAGTTGGTTATTGATGTGATTTTTTTTAGTTAGGGAGAGCAAAAGTATAAGGAATATCCTTCAAAGTCAACATATTTAAATAAAGGTCAAATAAAATTATAATTTGAATTAAATGTTTCAAAATTTTAATACAAAATTTTATTTTACTGAAAATAAAATATAAGAATAATATTTCATAAACTCTCAAAAAAGCACCTAGCTAGTCTATATATTAGAAAGAAGATAGAATTAAAAAACGGAGGTTATTTTTATGTTAAATTTAAAAGGCAGGAAAAAATGTAAGAATAGTGTTTAAAAACTGGTAGTACATGCTTTAGCCTGTCCAGTTCAAAGGTCTTTAGACCTATTAGGAAAAATAAGTTTTAGTTTTTGATAATCAGGATTTAACCAAGTATACGGATGATTCATCCAATGCGTTGCTATTTTTGCTTTTACGACGTTGTTGATAGTATAATTCACTGCGCCCAAAAAGTGATGATAATTTCGAATGTAGCGGTCATGATAACTAATACTCCAAAACTTTCCGCTTTGGCCTAATATTTTGTTAGCTCTAAAACTACTCGTACCTTTTATTAACTTCATCACTTTAGAGAGATTTGTATAGTGTTCAATTTTAAAAGGAATATTATTTCTTAGTTGGATAGAAAAATCTAAGACAAGATGAAGGTGATTAGGCATTATTGTATAGCTAACTAGATTATAAAATACACCATTGTGCTTTCTAATTTCCTCTGCGACAATACTTGCCACTTCTGGAATATCAAGATAAGTAGGACCATTTTGAGCAGCATCTAATAATTTATCAAACTCATAAAAGAAGGTCTGATTAAGAAAATAGATTTGCTTATTTTTATCTGGTGGATTCAGTTGGTTTACAATGGCAATTTGTTCATCCCTTTTACGTTGCAATTTCTTTAAAACAACTTTTGGTATGGAACCATATAAATGGGTGGTAATAAAGAAAGTTGCACCAACTCTATGGAAATGAGGGAGTCTTCTGGTATGTTCGGTTTTAAGTTGCTTTCGCATGATGATTTTTTAAACTGGTAGCACAAACTTTAGTTTGTTCTGGATACAGGTCTTTAGACCTGCTTTATTTAGCTAACCTAAAGGTCAGCGTCCCGAACAAACTAAAGTTTGTGCTACCGGCTATCCAAATTTGAGGTGTAAGTCGAGTGGAGAAACAACTCGAACTTACACCCAAACAAAATGACTTATTATCACAAATTTCGGACATTGATTCTTTAGCGTGTTCAGAAATTTATGGTTCATTGACAAATTTTGCAAAAGAGCTAAAGTAGCTTAGGTCTAAGCTACTTTTTGCAATAGTTGTCAAAGAGCCAAATTTATTTAAAATGGCTTAATCCCCTCCTTTGCTACAGCCACATCAAAGGCCTCTACGGTATCAGGTTTCTTCCCTAATAATTCGAAGTCCATCACCTTAATTTCTGTGACATAGCGCTTAATTCCATTTTTATCATCATAGCTACGATTGACCAATTTTCCTCTAACAGCAATCTCTCTACCTTTGACCATTGCTTTCTCCATTCTTTCTGCAATGAGATTCCATCCGACTAAACGATGCCAAGTTGTTTGATTTTCATATTCGCCTTTAGCGTTTTTGTAAGCTTCATTTGTCGCGATACTCACACTCGCTAAAGTTCCTCCCTTTTCCAATTTTTTAACT
The DNA here is from genome assembly GCA_938010785.1 of uncultured Saprospiraceae bacterium. Lineage (GTDB taxonomy): Bacteria > Bacteroidota > Bacteroidia > Chitinophagales > Saprospiraceae > JAFMDF01. Next base: position 8,847 of record CALLVC010000573.1, on the reverse strand, counting down.
TCTGGATTGCTACCTAAGTGTCCAATTAACTGTACTGAATTTCTTAAACTGTTCATAATCGAAATCATTTTTTGATACTAGAATTCTTGATATAAATGTTATTCTAGCGTGGTTAAATAAATAAGTAAATTCAAAAACGCCAACCTTAAATTTTGTTGACGATGCAAAGTTATGTGGAGGTGCAAGTACTAGCCGTATAATTTACGTTTACATACGTTTGTAGCCGTTTGTAGCCGTTTGTAAACGTTTACAAACGGCTACAAAAATTTTAAGTATCTGATAATCAATAAAATACACATTTAACTAGCTTTTCAATTATTTTTCACTTTTTTCAAAAAAAAACAGAAAAAAGTTAGACTTTACAGAAAAGCCATTATAAATGAACTAATTTTAGCAAAGATTTTGTTGCTAAAACAATACTTTTTAGCAAACATTTCTACAGTAAATTCATCGACAAAATGATAAAACCAAAAAAATTAAAACGAGGCGACAAGGTAGCGACCATTTCTCTATCCTGGGGTGGGGCGGGAGAAATTCCTTATCGCTATGAAGCTGGCAAAAAACAATTGCAAGAAACCTTCGATGTAGAAGTCGTCGAAACCAAGCATGCGTGCAAACTAAAAGCACGTTTACCTCATATAAAATTAGTACAAGTTATCCATGTGATTGATGAAGCATCAATTGAAGAAGCCATTGAAATATCCAATCAAGTAGACGCTATTTTATTAGACAGCGGCAACCCTAATTTAAAAATCAAGGAATTAGGAGGGACGGGAAGAGTACACAATTGGGAATTAAGTAAAAAGATACGAGAAGCGATAAATATTCCCTTATTTTTGGCAGGAGGTTTAAACGCCTCCAATGTTAGGAAAGCTATAGAAACAGTCCAACCATTTGGATTAGATTTGTGTAGTGGAGTTCGAACAAATGGGCATTTAGATAAAAACAAGTTAGCTGCTTTTTTTAAAGCAATTCGAAATATTTAATAGCAAAGCAACATCATGAAAAATCTAGTACAATTATTCTCCACCTTAGGGCTAATTTCACTTCTGCTAATTGCCTGCAATACTGACGATGTAACTTCTGAAACAACAGACCGCCCACCAAATGTAGTGGTCATTTTTATGGATGACATGGGCTTTGGAGATTTAAGTAGTTTTGGTCATCCAACTATCGAAACACCTAACCTCGACCGACTAGCAAGAGAAGGCCAAAAGTGGACCAATTTCTACACCGCTTCCTCGGTTTGTTCACCCAGTCGTGGTGCTTTATTGACGGGTCGGTATCCTGTCAGAATTGGCTTAGGACCAGCCAAGGGTGGCAAACGAGTATTCTTTCCAAATTCTACGGGCGGCTTACCAGCTGAAGAAATTACGATTGCCGAAATGCTAAAAGAAAAAGGGTATAAAACAGGTATCGTTGGGAAATGGCATTTAGGGCATTTACCACAACATTTACCGACAACTCAAGGTTTTGATTCTTATTATGGGATTCCCTACAGTAATGATATGGATGCAGTAGAGTGGAGTTTAGCAGCATTTTTTAGAGCTCCAGATATCAATAACTGGAATGTACCTTTGATGCAAGACACGACAATCATTGAGCGTCCTACCGACCAAACGACCATCACCAAAAGATATACGGAAAAAGCGGTCGAATTTATTACGGAAAATAAAGACCATCCTTTCTTCTTATATTTTCCGCATTCGATGATACACACTCCGCTTTTTGCTTCCGAAAAATTTCTAAATACTAGTCCTAGAGGGTTCTATGGAGATGTGATGTCAGAAGTAGATTGGAGTGTTGGACAAGTAATCAAAGTCTTAGAAGATTTGAATTTAGACAAAAATACTTTGGTTGTTTTCACTTCCGATAATGGACCGTGGCTAATGATGCAAGAATATGGCGGTTCGGCAGGCTTATTGACCAATGGAAAAGGAACGACATGGGAAGGTGGCATGCGTGTCCCTGGAATTTTCTATATGCCCGAGACTGTCCAACCTGGCACTATTACGGATTTAGGGTCAACTCTAGATTTGTTACCAACCATCGCCAATTTGACTGGTGCCCAAATACCCGATGACCGTCCTATGGATGGATTTAATTTAATGCCTGTTTTGACACAAAAAGAAAAAAGTGCCAGGGATCATTTTATTTATTATCGGATGCAAGATATTTATGCGGTTCGAAAAGGAGATTATAAAGCACACTTTATTACAGAAACTTGCTACACTAGAGATAATCAAAGAACGGTGTTGGAAAAACCGCTTTTGTACAATCTGAATCATGACCCTAGTGAAAAATATGACAAAGCAGAAGCAGAACCAGCGATTTTAGAAGAATTGGTTGATTTAGCTGAAAAATATAAAACAGAAGTCGTCGCAGCGGAAAGTGAATTAGATAAGGTGGAATGATTTGAGGTTAATTAGATGGTCAGCTAAAAAAGTACTAAATATCCGTGTTCCTTCACTTATCCGTGGTATGGATTGCTACCACGGATAAGTGAAGGAACATGGATATTAGTCAAAATTAGATAGCAATAATATTTTTTATAATTACTTGGATATCATTAAAAAATAGTAAATAATAAACATGATTCAAAACTACAAAAACATCATCTGGGACTGGAATGGCACACTATTAAACGATTTAGATTTATGCTTAGGCATTGCTCAAAAGATGGTTGCCAATCATCGAAGTGCACAGTTGACTTTAGCGGAATATAAAAATGCCTTTGGTTTTCCCATTACTGGTTATTATGAAAAAGTAGGGATAGATTTGGCAAAAGAGTCATTCGAAGTATTGACCAGAAAATTTGTCGCCGACTATAGTCAGGGTGTTAAAAAATGTGGCTTGCACGAAAACGTTTTTGAAATTTTAAATCAATTTAAACAACAACAAAAAGACCAGTATATTTTAACCGCTGCTCACTTAGACCTAGTTCAGCCTTTATTAGACCGCTTCGATATTAATCATTATTTTAGAGTAGTAGAAGGGGTTGATAATTTTAAAGCAGAAGGCAAAGTTGCAAGAGGAGTGCAATTGATGCAAAATCACCAAATCGATAAAACGCAAACGGTTTTAATTGGCGATACCTACCATGACTTTGAAGTAGCGAGTGCCATGAATATTGACTGCATTTTAGTAGCAAATGGACATCAGTCGAAAGAACGATTAGTTGATTTTACAAAAGGCGAAATTTTAGTAGTCAATCAATTAACCGAATTATTTTCTTAATTGTTTTGAATCAAGCGCAGCGGTCAATATCGAAAGGTATTTCAGTATAGGCTGACAAAAAAAGAGTATGAATTATTACAAAAATAAGTATTGATTAAGCTGTTTAAATCAATTAAAAAATCAGATTTACTTCAAAAAGTACAAGCTGTTTCCCATCAAATATTATGTACCTTTACTGCTTTATTTTTATCAGATAAAACCAGTTTTAGCCATGCATATTTTGAAGAACTTACTCACCCTTCTCATTTGTTTATCTATATCCATAGGTATCAATGCCCAACAATCCACTGATAGTAATTTAGGAGAGCGGCCAACTTCCAAGGCGGTTCAAATAGAAAAAGGCCCCGTCATAGATGGCGAGGTATTGACAGACCCACTTTGGTTAAAAGTAAATACAATGGGCGAAATGGTGCAAAATCAACCAAATTGGGGATTAGCACCATCCGAAAAAACAGATATACGTATTGCTTATACTGCTACCACTTTTTATTTATCCGTTGTTTGTTATGATGCGACACCAGAAGCTTTAGTTGTTTCGGATGCTCGTCGAGATGCAGATTTAGCAGGAACGGATGCCTTCTTATTTATATTAGACACTTATCATGATAGTCAGAATGGCTTTGTCTTTGGCACCAATTCTGTCGGCATCGAATATGATGCTCAAGTAGATAATGAAGGACAAGGAAACTTTAATAACAATCGACAACAAGGCGGGGTAATTGGTGGCTTTAATTTGAATTGGGATGCATCTTGGGTCGTCAAAACCAAAGTAGGCGATTTTGGATGGAGTGCAGAATTTGCTATTCCATTTCGAACCTTACGTTTTCAGTCGGGCGAAAACACTACTTGGGGCATTAATTTTAGAAGAAATATACGAAAGACCAATGAGATAAATTTCTGGGCACAATTACCTTTAGGTTTGGACATGAAGCGGTTGTCTTTGGCAGGAACCTTGACGGATTTGAACATCAAAAATCCTGGAAATTTAAAAGTGATTCCCTATGCTTTAGGAAAGATAGAAAGAGACTTTGAGGATGATCCTAATGGGAAAGCCAAAACAAGTGCAGATGTAGGTGTAGACGTTAAATACAGTATCACGCCAAGTATGACCTTAGACCTAACTTACAATACCGATTTTGCCCAAGTGGAAGTAGATGACCAACAAGTAAATTTAGACCGTTTCAATCTATTTTTTCCAGAAAAGCGACCTTTCTTTTTGGAGAATGCAGGGCAGTTTACGGTAGGTTCACCGGGAGAAGTTGATTTATTCTTTAGTCGTCGAATTGGGCTTAGTGAAAATGGCGACCAAATTCCAATTATAGGAGGTGCAAGACTCTCTGGAAAAATTAATAAAACTAATATCGGTTTTCTAAATATGACAACTGATGATGTAACGATAGATGGTGTATTTACACCAAAAAACAACTTCACGGTAGCTCGTGTCCTTCATCAAGAAGGGCGTTCTGGTATCGGTGCTATGTTTGCGAATAAAAGTAGTATTGACGAGAATATTTCTGGTGATTATAATAGAACCTATGCCATTGACGGTCGATTGGGTTTAGGTAAAAAAGCTAAATTATCTGGGTATTTAGCAAAGACTGATACACCAGAATTAGAGGGCAATGACTTATCTTTTCAATTTAGGTCAGATTATAACTGGAATGGCTGGCGACTCTTTGCAGGCTATACAGAAGTAGGCGAAAACTTTAATCCCGAAGTTGGGTTCTTAGGCAGAGAAGGCGGCTTCAAAAAAGTAGAAGGTTTAATTTTTTATACTTTACGTGGGGCTGAAAATTCTAGATTTTTAGAAAACCGTCCACACATTTCTTATAGAGGGTATTGGGATGCAGAAAACAGACAACAAACGGGCTTCTTGCATATTGATAATCACTGGGTTTGGAAAAACGCCTTTGAGGTTCATACAGGGGTTAACTTTACGACGCAGGGCGTATACGCACCTTTTGAAATTTCTAAAGGAATTACCGTACCCATCGGCACTTATGACCATGCAGAATCTCAAATCGTAATTATCACCAATCCTAGTAAGCCTGTATCCATCAGTACTCGACACGTCAACGGTGGCTTTTTTGGAGGCACTCGATTTGCGAATAGTGTTTCTCTAAATTTGATTTTAGGAGATAAGTTTAATTCAGAATTTGGCATCCAGCATAATGATATTCGATTGCCAGCAGGAGATTTTACAGCAGATGTTTTTCGGGCAAAATTAGCTTATTCGTTTACGCCAAGCATATTTGCGCAAAGCTTGATTCAATATAATTCTGTGGCAGATATTTGGTCAGCTAATATTCGATTTGGTTGGTTACAGCAGGCAAATACGGGTTTATTTTTGGTGTATAATGAAAATCGAGGGCAAGTGTCTGATTTGGTCAGTGGGCCTTTGAATCGGAGTTTTATTGTGAAGTATAGTCGGGTTTTTGATGTGTTGAAGTAAAATAATTTACCCAAAAGAAATGCATATTTTAGGTGGGCCTATAAACTTAGAAAAAGTCAAAGCAGCCCACTTAAAACATACATTCAATATTCGTAAAAATTTAAAGGTCTAATACAATCGTTTTACCATAAATTTCTCGCTCCTTAATCGTCGGTTTTTCATTTTGATATGCAGAAAGTAAAAGCCATTCACAAAATTATTTAAAGGCAATTTGACTGCCTCATAAGAAATATTTTCTATTCGCTTTTGCTGAACTACTTGACCAAACATATTGCTAATTGCCAAATCTGCATCTTCTCCAGCGTATTCATTTAAATCAATAGTAATTTCTTCTTGGGCGGGATTCGGGAAAATTGAAAAAGTCCTGACTACCTGACTGCTGCTTCTCTGTCCAGCATCATCAAGGCGAATTTCTTGTTCGCAAATTTGTCCCCAACTATCATTATAAGCCCTAACTAAATAGCTACCATTTCTATTAATCGTGGCTGTTTGACTACTCCCACAATTATAAGAACAACTAAAAACTTCATTCCAATTATCCGACAAATCGTAGATTTTAAAGAAATAATTATTAGCACTTTGTCCTTGCATATCAATAGTTGCCCCTTCGTAATTGATGCTTATTTCTCCACATTGAATGGTTTCACCTCCACCTCCTGTATTACCAGAACAAGTAGGGTCAAAAGTCCCATCCGCTTTAACTTTGGCAACACCTAGTCTGATACCAACGAGTCTATCCCAAAAAATAACGCCACCATCACTAGTCCCTAAAATAGGCGTATAAGCTATCTCTCTATTATCCGTTACTTCTTGTCGCCAAAGGAAGTTGCCATTAGCATCTAATTTGCCATATTCTGCGCCATTACCACCTCCACTAAGATTATAAAAATAACTAGCTACAATACCACCGTCACTAGTTATCACCGCATTTCTTTTAAAAGAAACTCGAATATCCTTATTGGGGGAAAATAAGTCAGGCAAGGTTTTATCCCATAAAGTAGTACCGTTTCCACTATTGATTTTAATTAAGGAAACTGGTAGGTCATAGGGTTTGACATAATAGAAATAAACGGCAGTTCCATCAGCAGATTCACCAACAAAAAGAACATCAGTTGGTTGAAAGATAGTAGTAAATAGCTTTGCCCATTGTTCTTCTCCGTTACCATTTAATTTTACTAACTCTGTATAAAAAGTATTTTCTTGAGTTCTAATTAGGTAAACTCCACCATCTTTTGCTGTTCCATTTATGCTAAAAATGCCTCTATTTCTCACAAGAGGAAACGTTGTCTGCCAATTTTCATTACCATTTAAATCTGTTTTAATAACAACTTGTCGATAATCAATCGTTAATGCAATACTATACCTCACGATTAAAAACAAACTATTATCCGTTTCTTCAAAATCAAAAGTAGTATCACTATCTTTACTATCTGAATTATTAAGCGTATAATTTTTTGACCAAATAACTCCGCCTGCTAAGTTCTTTTTATTTACGGTAACCACTTCATTCAGTCGAGCATAGGTATAATAATAGTCTTTGCCAGTATAAGTAAAAGTACCTAAGGGTTCATTAATAGAAACGAAGTTAGTGCTCAACTTTTCTCCGTCCAAGCCATAAGTTACTTGCGTAAATTCATTCCCAGAAGTCTGAAAGCAACTATGATAAGTATTATTCTCTTCTGTAAAATTGGCAACTACTCCAAAAGAAGTGGCTTGATAGGAAAATTTATCTTCAAAACTTCCACATCCATCACCACTTGAGCCACCACCTGCTGTCAAATTAACCTCCTGTTCGCAAATCTGTCCCCAAGAAGCATTATACACTCTAACTATATAATCTCCATTCGCTAAACCATTCGCAGTTTGACTACTACCGCATTGATAAGCACAAGAAAAAACTTCTGCCCAGCCAGCATTCAAATCATGAATTTTAAAGAAATAATTACTCCCACTATTACCTGTCATGCCGATACTAGCATTTCCATAATTAATGGAAATTTCACCGCACTGAATAGTACTCCCTCCACCTGTATTTTCGCTTCCTGAAAGCGTCAAGATTTCATCGCTCACTAATACATTATTCGCTTCATTTGATTCACTAATAACCTCTGTACCATCAGCTATTAACACCAAATAATAGGGACCTAGGGCAGTCCCATCGGGTACATTTATAGCCCCCACTACATCTGAAATTGTTCCAATTGGCGTATTGCCTGTATTAATCTCTCCCACTTTAACAAAAGGCGTACCCGGAGTAAATTGATTAATATTTAAATCTTGATTAGCAGATAAATAGACATCCACTTGATAAGTACCATCGGCAATACCATTACCAAAATTATTCAAATCAAAATTGAAGTTCTTTATTTCCCTAATTTTTAGGGAAGTAGGAAAGTTTTGAAAATTAGAAACAGTCAAGTCCGCTTGATTAGCATTTGTTACGCCTGTTATGTTAAAGTCTTGGGTAGTTTCACATATTTTAGACCAACCTGTTGTGAAAAATTTGATAATGATATGGTGTTCACCGTTGTTTAAATTAGGGACTAAGACCTGAGTACCACAAGTAGATAGTCCACAGCTAAAAATAGGGTTCCAATTAGGATCATAAACATCCACAATAACTCTAGGGGCGGTTAAGCCATCAATAACCAGTTGGTTATTATTTTCAGAAAACTGGATGTTGGAACAATCTTGAGCAAATATCGAGGTGGCATCAAAAAAACTTAAAATAGACAAACACAAAACGCTAAACCATTTAATAGAAGAAGTGGCTAGTAAAGTTATTTTTTTCATAGTTCTTGTTTAGTAATACAGTACAGTAATGTTGTAAATCAAAGGAATGCGATAAAAAGAATGATTTGTCAAAATTTTGGGGAGCTACTTTCTCTAGAAAAAAGCATAATGTAAAATTGTACTAAAACTACTATATAAAATAGGACTTTTCGTTTATTCGCTAGGATTTTTCTCGCATTTACTAGGATTTTTTCCGCATATAGTCTTAAAACATAGACAAAAGTTTTTTAATCACTGATTTTCTCTAAATTCTGTGGGTTTCTGTTTGAATACTTTCGTGAAGGTTCTAGTAAAGTAAGAAGGGTCATTAAATCCAGCTCGATAGGCTACTTGAGAAATGCTTAATTCAGGATTGGTTAATAATT
>CALLVC010000572.1 GCA_938010785.1 uncultured Saprospiraceae bacterium | reverse complement strand
GAATATGTAGCAGATGAGATAGGTATTTTGCAGATGGACCAAGTACCTAAAAAAATGTTGGGAACAGGAGATGTTGGTTACATTATTACAGGGGTGAAAATATCTAAAGAAATTAAAGTTGGAGATACGATTACAACAGTTGATCATCCTGCTGAAGAACCGATTCATGGTTTTGAGGATGTAAAGCCAATGGTATTTGCAGGTATCTTCCCAATTGATAATGATGATTTTGAAGATTTAAGAGATAGTTTAGAAAAATTACAATTAAACGATGCTTCTTTGGTTTTTGAACCAGAAACATCCGTTGCCTTAGGATTTGGTTTCCGTTGTGGATTCTTGGGGATGTTGCACTTAGAGATTATTCAAGAGCGTTTATCCAGAGAGTTTGAGCAAGAAGTGATTACTACTATTCCGAACGTATCTTATTTCGCTTATGATAAAAAAGGAACGGAATATGTGGTGAATACACCCACAGAACTACCTGACCCGACTCGTTTAGATAGAGTAGAAGAACCATTCATCGTGGCTCAAATCATTACTAAACCAGAATACATTGGTGGGATTATGACTTTGGCGATGGATAAGCGAGGGATGTTGACAAAGCAAACCTACTTGACGCAAGAGCGAGTAGAGTTGACTTTTGATTTGCCTTTAGCAGAAATTGTTTTTGATTTCTATGACAAGCTAAAATCAATTTCGAGAGGATATGCCTCTTTCGATTACTCGCCAAAAGATTATCGAGAATCTGATTTAGTGAAGATGGATATTATGTTGAATGGAGATGCGGTCGATGCATTGTCTGCATTAGTACACAGAACTAAAGCAGTTTCTTTTGGTCGTAAGATTTGTAAACGATTGAAGGAGTTATTACCAAGACAACAATTTGTCATTGCGATTCAAGCTTCTATTGGGGCTAAAATTATTGCACGGGAAACTATCTCTGCTTTGAGAAAGGATGTAACGGCAAAATGTTATGGTGGTGATATTACACGGAAGCGGAAGTTATTAGAAAAGCAGAAAAAAGGGAAGAAGAAAATGCGTCAGATTGGTAATGTAGAAGTGCCGCAAAAGGCGTTTTTGCAGGTATTGAAATTGGATTCGTAAAAAAACGAAATCTTCCTTTTATAAAAGATAAAAAAATCCGTTGTAGTTAGCATTAACTGCAACGGATTTTTTAATGTCTCTTAGAAAAACCCGTTTTTAAATCTGCCCAATCATAAGTGCTCAATATCATCTTAAAAGTACCGACGAACCTGCCCGCTACGCATTTAGGCGGGTTCATTCGACCTGTACAGATAAATTTTGAATGATTCATTTGGCAAACGAATTACCCTGAAAGGGTAAAACCAGAATAACCCCGTATGAAATGCGGGGTAGCTGTAAATAAGTTCAAAATTCCAACTCTGAAGGAGTTGAACGTGAAAAATATAACAAATTCAAGTTCAACTCCTTCAGAGTTGAGGGATTTGATGGCAATAATCATTATTTCCCCGCATTTTCATACGGGGTTATTTAAGTTCAATCCCTTTGGGATTTGTCATTAAGATTTTTTATCTGTACCCATCGAATGAACCCGCCTGAATGCGTAGGGGGCAAGTTTGTCGGTACCATAAGAACTTACTCCTAATCCATAGAACTTATCCTATATCATTAGCAAATTAAAATTTTCAGCATTTACTGAATTCCTTATAACGAAATCTGAATCGGCCAGCCCGTAAACTGCTGTGCATCCTCTTTCGTCACATCCACTTCCCGAGGCCAGCACTCAAAAGTAACAACCTTGTTCGTTTTATCAAATCTTATTAAACCATAGCCACTGCCACTAGAAGGACTTTCTGGATTGACATAGGCTTCCATGGTAATTTTGTTATTAAATCCATCTAAATACTGTCCAGTCCAAGGTAGTTTGCCGTTAGAATTTTTGCCAGCTTTTTCATCTTCAGGCCACCACCAACGACTGTAATAATTATTGACAAGAGCAGGGACAATAAATGCCCAAGGACCATCTTCAAATTTATCTGTTCCGTGGTGAATGACGGTTGCTAAATGTTGGTCGCCGCCGATGTGTATTGCATTTGCCTTTTTAATCAATTTTAGGGCTTTATTTCTACCCGTTTGGGGCCAGCCGTTGGAATCCATATCGGCATGGAGTCTGTTTTCTTTTTTACCGTGTAAATGAGCTCCACCACAAAAACCTGTTTGGGATAAAACGGCTTTCATACTAACGCCTTCTTGTTGATTTCCCCAATCTTCCAAAAAATGTAATTGTCTACCTCCTAATAATTCTAAGCCTTCTACATCTACTGATTTTGGGTCATAATTGGGATTGCGAATATGGTCAGGTCTGGGGCCTTGCTGAGGAATTTTATCTTTGGGGCCAGACTTAAATTTGCGGTCTTCTAAGATGGCAAAATCTACGCCACCAACAATTAGGTGGGTGTAGTAAACCCCGATGCCTTGTTGGATAGGTGTGGGGTCATAAGGGTCGGGTAAATGAGCCGTTTGGCAGCGTTCGACCATTTTAACATAATCGGGATGAAAGAAGTATCCTCCATCGTTTCCTGCTTGGGAGGACGCTTTTTTGCCGTATTCACCCCAAATATTCCCTTGTCCAATATCGTGGTCATCTGGAATGGTAATACAAGGGCGTGTTCGAAAAATATCTCTGAATTGCATCCCAAATTTTAACCACGCAGCCGTATGTTCTTTATGGTCATACGATTGGTCTCCTGCAAAGAACAATAAGTCAGGGTCTTGGTGATTGACATTGCGAATATAATTGGCTCTATCCCCTCTATCTTTGTTGCTATTACAAGAAAAAGCAGCCAGTTTGATTTCATTTTTACTGCTTGGGTCTTTTCTGACCAATCCTTCAAACATCGCTTTGTCGCCATGTAAAATGCGATAAGCTACATCTTTCGACCTATCCCAGTTTTCTACTCGAAACAAAGCAGACCAACCAATATCATTAACTTTTTGCTGTTGAATTTCTTTCCAGTTATTTCCTTCTTTTATTTCCAATCGAACGGTTCTAGTTTCGTTTGGATATAATGGAAATAATTGTGCGGTCATTTTTAAAATACCGTTTGAAACGGTGTACATACCAAAAGCGACAACTTCTTCTCTTGGAACTTTGACGTCGATAATAGGATTGGTTGGTCGATTCCACCAATCATTGGTGGCGATGGTATCTAGCTTTTCGAAGGTGGCGATAATCGGGGGTTGCATGGGTACTACCTTTTCTTTTTGTTCGCTATTACAAGCAAAATTCATTAGCAATAAGCTGATACAAAAGAGGTAGACTAAAAGGTTAGTTGGTTTTATACGTTTCATGATAAAAGGTGAATGAGTAAACTATAAAACCTCTAATTAAAGAAAAAAAAGAGGAAAGTCATAAAACGTGTAACTTTCTGCTTGAAGGCTTTCTCCTAAAATTCCTAAGTTAGACGTTCCTAACAAATTTTTTCCATATTTCCGATAACTATCGGGAGAAAAAATTGTAAAAACCCTTTTTTGATTGATTAGGACTCGATGTCCTAATCAATCAAGATTTACTAAACGAAAAAGGTGTATCCGAACACTTCGAATACACCTTTTATATAAAGTTTATTTAATCTATACTTATCTAGATAAGTATCTTGACCGATTTTTATCCAATTCTCTAAAGAATGGGTCTGTCAAATCATCAATAAATCGAATCGCTTCTCCTGTAGATTTCATCTCAGGCCCTAATGTCTTATCAACATTTGGGAATTTATTAAAAGAAAAGACTGGCACTTTTATCGCATATCCTTTCAATTTCTTTTCTACCTTAAAGTCTTTTATTTTATGGGTGCCTAACATGACTTGCGTTGCCATCTTAAGGAATGGGTATTGATAGGCTTTCGCAATAAATGGTGTCGTCCTTGAGCCTCTAGGATTTGCTTCAATCACATATACTTTTTCATCCTTGATAGCAAATTGGATATTGATTAAGCCTTTAATTTTTAAGGCAAAAGCCAAGCGCTTGGTATATTCCCGCATTTGGTCTAATACGTTCTCAGATAAGCTGTATGGCGGCAATACCGCAGAACTATCACCCGAGTGGATACCTGCAGGTTCGATGTGCTCCATGATACCCATGATATGTACATCTTCGCCATCACATATTGCATCAATCTCTGCTTCTTTTGCTCTTTCTAAAAATTGGTCAACTAAGACTTTATTATCAGGCATGTGTTTGAAGATGCTTAATACCTGTCGTTCTAATTCTTCATCATTAATCACAATTCTCATCCGCTGTCCACCTAATACATAAGATGGTCGCACTAGAACTGGATAAGTTACCCGATTCGCAATTTCTAATGCCTCATCTGCATCATTTGCAGCTCCATATTTTGGATAAGGAATTTCTAACTCTTTCAACATGTCAGAGAAAGCTCCTCTATCTTCTGCCAAATCAAGTGACTCATAGCTAGAACCTATAATTTTGATACCTTTTTCGTGGAATTTCTTTGCTAGTTTAAGCGCCGTTTGGCCACCTAATTGTACGATAATCCCTTCTGGCTTTTCATGTTCAATGATTTCTTCGATGTGTTCCCAGTAGACTGGTTCGAAGTATAACTTATCAGCAACATCAAAATCAGTAGAAACGGTTTCTGGATTACAGTTAATCATTATCGCTTCGTATCCCGCTTCCTTAATGGCTAATAATCCGTGTACACAACAGTAATCAAATTCAATTCCTTGTCCAATCCTATTAGGACCAGAACCTAAGACAATGATTTTCTTTCTGTCAGAAGAAATACTTTCATTTTCTTTATCAAAAGTAGAGTAGAAGTAAGGCGTTTGTGCTTCGAATTCCGCGGCACAAGTATCTACCATTTTATAAGTCCGTCGGATGCCTAATTTCTTTCTTTGCTTCGTAATTAAGTCCTCATCCTCTATTCGCATTAACCAAGCAATCTGTGCATCAGAATAACCTACTTCTTTGATTTCTCGGAAGAATGTTTCAGGAATATCTTCTGGTACATTAAAGCGAGCAATTTGCTCATCGTATTTAACCAAACGTTTGATTTGCTTTAAATACCATGGGTCAATCTTCGTTAATTTATGCACGGTTCTTTCTGGCACTCCTAATCTTAAGGCATCTTTTACTCTAAATATACGATCATCACTAGCATGCTCTAATTTTTTTAAAATGTCTTCTGTTCTAATCCATTCTTTTTTATCCGCACCTAATCCAGACCGATTATTTTCTTGAGATTGACAAGCTTTTTGTAAGGCTTCTAAGAAATTACGACCAATAGCCATTACTTCTCCCACAGACTTCATTTGTAAGCCCAGCTTATCATCTGCCCCTTGGAACTTCTCAAAATTCCATCTTGGCATTTTAACGATGACATAATCTAAGGTCGGCTCAAAATAAGCAGAAGTATTTCCTGTAATTTGATTTTTTAACTCATCTAAACTATAACCGATAGCTAACTTGGCAGCAATCTTTGCGATAGGATAACCTGTAGCCTTACTAGCTAAGGCAGAAGAACGAGATACCCGTGGGTTAATTTCAATTACAATCATATCTTCTGTCACAGGGTCAACAGAGAATTGAATATTACAACCTCCTGCAAAGTTTCCTAAAGAACGCATCGCATGAATCGCTTCATTCCGCATTCTTTGGTAAGTCGTATCAGAAAGCGTCATCGCTGGAGCTACTGTGATACTATCTCCAGTGTGAATGCCCATTGGGTCAAAATTTTCAACCACACAGATAATCACTACATTATCATTACTATCTCTTAGTAATTCTAATTCATATTCTTTCCAGCCTAATACTGCTTTTTCTACTAATACTTCTCTAGTAGGCGAAGCATCTAATCCTCTTCTTAAGAATTCGTCAAAATCTTCTTTTTTGTGCACAAATCCACCACCAAATCCACCTAAGGTATAGGAAGGACGGATTACTAATGGAAAACCGATTTTTTGAGCGGCTTCTTTTCCTTCTAAGAAGGAATTGGCAATATAAGAAGGAGCGACGCTTAGGCCTATCTCAATCATTAATTTACGAAAAGCTTCTCTATTCTCTGCTAATTCAATCGCATCTAAGTCTACGCCAATTAAGCGAGTGTTATGCCTTTCCCACAAACCTTGTTTTCCTGCTTCAATAGCTAAGTTCAAGGCTGTTTGTCCACCCATTGTTGGCAACACTGCATCTATCTGACGTTCCGTCAAGATTTTATCTAAACTTTCCACCGTTAGTGGTAATAGATAAATATGGTCGGCGGTGACGGGGTCCGTCATGATGGTTGCTGGATTGGAATTAATAAGCGTGACTTCAATTCCTTCTTCTCGAAGCGAACGAGAAGCTTGTGTTCCCGAATAATCAAATTCACAGGCTTGACCAATAATTATTGGTCCGCTTCCAATAATGAGTATCGATTTTATCGAATTATCCTTAGGCATGGATACCAGATTTTAGATTTTAAAGGAAAAAGTTGATTGGCTAGTGCAAAATTCTCGCAAAGATAAGATACTTAAGCATAAAATCGCTAATTAGTTGAGTAATAATTAGTTGAATAAAATTTGCGCCTAATAAAAAAAGGTAATACTTAATAATTGCTACTATTTTAATGCTTAATTTATTTTGTTAACTAATATTATTTGGTTTATTGAAATTTAATCACCTATCAAACTATTTGAAATCATTTATTTTTTCGACCTTTAAGACTTTAATCCATAAAACGAATCAATGAGTATCAAAAAATTTAATTATGAAGGAGTTCCAATATCCTTCGAATTTTCAGATGGCAATAAGATGATTAATGCTACTGAAATGGCAAAGCCTTTCAAAAAGAAAGCCAATGATTTTCTTAGACTAAAGGGAACTAAAGATTATATTTTATTACTTGAAATTCGTTATTCAACTTCCCGTTACGGGAATCCCCGCAACGGAAAAAGAGAAGCATTTCGTTTTAAAAGAAATTATATAAGAATGGGGAATAAGAAAAAATTTACTTTGTAAATTAAAAAAAGGCAAAGAACAAGAAGTTCTTTACCTTTTTTATAACAATATATTTTTAATTTTACCTAGCAAAAGTCACAGACCGTCTTTCTCGAATAACCGTCACTTTTATTTGCCCTGGAAACTGCATTTCGTCTTGAATCTTCTGAGAGATTTGAAAAGATAGGGTATCAGCAACTTCATCCGATACTTTTTCACTTTCCACGATAACTCTTAGTTCCCGACCAGCTTGCATAGCGAAGGCCTTTTGAACACCATCGTGTGCCATAGCTAAATCCTCTAATTCTCCAATTCGCTTCAAGTAACTTTCTAAGATTTCCCTTCTTGCACCTGGTCTTGCACCAGAAATGGCATCACACGCTTGTACCAATGGAGAAATAATATTATTCATTTCTACTTCATCGTGGTGGGCGCCAACTGCATTGCAAATTACAGCGTGCTCTCCATGCTTCTCACATAATTTCATTCCTAAAATAGCGTGGGATAACTCAGATTCTTCTTCTGCTACTTTTCCGATATCGTGTAATAAACCTGCTCGCTTTGCCATTTTAGCTTGCTTAGGACTTAATCCTAATTCTGCTGCCATCATTGCACAAAGGTTAGCCGTTTCAATAGAGTGCTTTAATAAGTTTTGTCCGTAAGAAGAACGAAAACGCATTCTACCTACCA
The DNA here is from genome assembly GCA_938010785.1 of uncultured Saprospiraceae bacterium. Classification (GTDB taxonomy): domain Bacteria; phylum Bacteroidota; class Bacteroidia; order Chitinophagales; family Saprospiraceae; genus JAFMDF01. The sequence continues at coordinate 10,760 of CALLVC010000572.1, read as the reverse complement.
TTTTTACTAAATAGGGTTGTAGACCGTGAATATCTAAATCAATTACGGTTCGCTCTCCAATTTCGATAATCTGTTCGGTTAACTGCTTCTTCGTCTTTTCCACTACTTCTTCAATTCTTGCAGGGTGGATTCTTCCATCTGCTACTAATCGCTTCAAGGATAACCGACAAACTTCTCTGCGGATAGGGTCAAAACTAGAAATGACAATTGCTTCTGGAGTATCGTCTACTACAATCTCTGCACCTGTCGCTGCTTCTAAAGCACGGATGTTTCGACCTTCCCGACCAATGATTTGACCTTTTAAGTCATCTGATTCCAAGTTGAAAACAGAAACCGTATTTTCAATCGTATATTCCGCACACATCCGTTGGATGGTTTGAATAACAATTTTCTTAGCTTCTTTATTAGCATCTGCCTTCGCTCTTGTAATCGTATCTTTAATTATAGACATCGCATCTGTCTCTGACTTCGCTTTTACTGCCTCTAATAATTGTTCCTTTGCTTCTGCCTCTGATAGTTTAGAAATATTTTCTAATGCTTTGATACGTTCTTCATTCGCCGCATCTAATTCTTCCTTCTTCTTAGCAACAATCTTAATTTGCTTTTCCAAGTTTTCTCGAACGGTTTTAACTTCCGCTTCTTTATTTTCTACTTCTTGTTTGCGTAAAGCAAATTCTTCTTGCTTTTCTTCTAATGCCTCTTCTTGTTCTTTGATTTCAGATTTTAAAGATTTAGCTTCAATCTCTAAATCTTTCATGTCGATTTTGTGCTGAGCTTTTTCGCTTTCAAACTTAGACTTTAAACTATTAAACTTATCTTTTGCCTCTTGAATCTTCTTTTGTTTGATTTGCTCATTTTTTGATTCAGCTTTGCTAATAATTTTTTCTGCCGTCAATTGAGCCTTATCTTCCGTTTTTTTAGCCGTTAATCTTGCTTCTTGCAACATTAAATCTGCTTTCCCATTCATCTCATCAATCTTACTTTGATTTGCTCTCGTAATCATTGACTTCACGAGCATGAAGGCAGCAATAGCTCCAACGACTCCACCGCCAATTATTCCCATAAGTATTTCCATAAGTCCTCTTATATTTATATATATGATTAAAAAGGGACAACTAGGTCCATTAGGGAAATTTAAAATTTAAAATTACAAATGTAAAATTTAAAAGTACTGGCAATCAGTAACTTAAACTTTTTAGAAATTGTAAATTTATTTTTAATATTCCTTACATGTAAATGGTTTCTTAGAGGAATCCATTTATCATTAAAAAAGGTTAATTAACTTTTTTACTAATAAGCAAAACTTAAAAATAGCTGAGCGAATTCAAATCATAAGTTACTATTTGGCTATACTTTTAGATTTGAAATTTCACATTTTACATTTAAGATTTTACTAAGTTGTCCAATAAATTGTCAATTTCTTGAAGAGAATCGGAGAGATGATTTGCAGAAAGGTCAGTAGTGGTTTTAGTTCGAGCTTTATGTAAGTCTACTGTAAATGTAAGTAAAGTCATAGCTAGTAAATCTTGCTTGTCTTTACCTCTATAGGTAGTTTGAAACTGTTTGATTTTGTCGTTTATTTCTTTAGTTAAACGCAGAATAACAGGTTCATCTTCAGCTTCTACTTTTAGCGAATATGGGCGACCGGCAATGATTACCGTCATTCTAATTTTATTGTCCTGGTTATCCATATGCTAAAACCGATGGGAGAAATGTAAAGGTTGAAATCTAATCCCGATAACTATCGGGATAAAATCTTAAATTTAAAAGTATATAAAAGTTGAGCATTACCGAATATTTTAGAAATCGGCTCTCACTTTCTGATACTTTAAGATTGATTTAACTATATATTTTACAAAATCTCAAAAATCATTACTTAAGCATTCTATAAAAATGCCTTTTCTTTCTAAATCAAATTCTTGAATCCTACTCCTCTTCTTCAATCACTTCCTTTAGTGATTCGGCCATAAGCCGCTCTTTAAAAACAGCTAATTGATGTCGCATGAAAGTTAATTCTTCGGCATCTCGCTGCAATTTAGTCCTTAATTCTCTATTTTCCTCAATTAGCACCTTGTTTTCTGAACGAAGTTCTTCCATTTTAGATGCCAAATGTGTTACTTTTTTCTTGATGTTTGCTATTTTGTCTGATAGCTTCATGCTGTTACGGGCGTTTGTGATAGTGTTTCTTTAAAAGAAGTCAGATGTCAGACCATTTCATTGTCAGACCGTCCTTCGGACTGTCAGAGGTGAGATAGCTTTATCTGACAGCGTAGTGATTTGACAGTCCGAAGTACGGTCTGTATTCTGACAGCAAAGCGGTCTGTCTTCTATCTCCTTATCTGTGCATTCAAGTTTCTTTCAAATGCTTGTATTAATTTGTTCATCTCTTTATCAACAAATTTATCTACTAAGGTTTTAGTAGGGTCTTCAAAGATAAAGCTTACAGCATAGGCTTTTTTATTGGCTCCTAATTGCTCTTCATTTACATAAACGTCAAATAGGTTAATATCTTTTAAACTCTTTTTGACCGTTTTTCTTGCATGGCGTACAATATCGTTGAAACTAACTGTATTGTCAATGATTAAATTTAAATCTCTACGAACTGTCGGAAATTTATTTAATTCGCTATAAGCAATTTTATGTTTTTTGCTCGCTTTCGCTAACGCATCAAAATTAATATCTGCATAATAGACATCACTTTTGATACCCATTGCTTTGGCAATTTTCTTTTGGACTTTTCCGAATTTTGCGACTACTTGCTGTCCTCGAAAATATTTATAACCTACTGCAAATATATCATCTTTTAGACTGTCTTCTTGAAAACCAGTCACCCCCAATCGAGCTAAGACATTATTGACATATGCTTTTAAGGTGTAAAAATCAGTAGCTGCTTGTTTGGTATTGTGCCAACTTTCACTTGCCTTTTGTCCCGTTAGGAATAAACTAAGATGCTGAGATTCTTTAAATCCGTCAGCCGTTTTTTTATACGTTTTGCCAGATTCAAATAATTTTAAATCTGCGCTTCGTCTATTTTGATTATGCAAAATAGCTTCTAAACCACTGAACAACATCGTTGGTCGCATCACATCTAACGTCACGTTAGATGTATTATTAACATACACCAATTCTTCTTCTGGAACAGGTAAGATTTCTTTAGAGTAACTAGATTTACTTAAAGAAACCGCCATCATTTCATTGAAACCATTGGCTGATAAATAATCCCCTAAGGTATTTCTCAATTCCTGTGGACTTGGTCTTTTAGTTGCTACCACAGAATTTTTTACCTGTGTAGGAATTGGTACTTTATTGAAACCATATATCCGTAGAATTTCCTCAATTAAATCGGCTTCTCTCGTTACATCTGCTTTATTGGTCGGAACGGCAACCACAAAAGATTCCTCTCCATCTTCCAATATCTCCATTTCCATAGATTCCAGAATCGCTCTGATTTCTGTTTTTGGAATAGATACCCCAATCAATCTTTCTACATTTCTATAAGCCACCTTAATTTCTGCTCGCTTAATTTCCGTCGGATAAATATCAACTATTTCAGAGGCGATTTGTCCGCCCGCTAATTCTTTTATTAATTGTGCGGCTCTTTTTAAGGCGTAAACCGTAATATTTGGGTCACTTCCTTTTTCAAAAACTTTCGCTGCATCTGTTCTTAAATCATGATGGAAACTCGTTCTTCTTGTCGTCTTTGCATTAAAATGCGCTGCTTCTAAGAAAATATTGGTGGTGCCATCCGTGACACCAGATTTAATTCCACCAAAAACACCAGCAATACACATGCCATTAGATTCCCCATCACAAATCATTAAATCGGTAGCGATTAATTTTCGTTCTACTTCGTCTAAAGATTGGAACTTGGTGCCCGCAGGTAAGTTTTTAACGATAATTTTTTTGCCTTTAATTTGGTCCGCATCGAAGGCGTGTAAGGGTTGTCCTAATTCGTGTAAAACAAAATTGGTAATATCTACTACATTGCTAATTGGTCTAACACCTATTGATAATAATCTAGTTTTTAACCAATCAGGAGATTCTTTGATAGTAACCCCAGAAATAGACACTCCAGAATAACGTGGACAAGCCGCTGTGTTTTCTACCGTAACGTGAATTGGTAAGTCGTGATTATCTACTTTGAAGTCCGCTATTGAAGGCATTCTAACTTTGCCAGAATGACCGTAATTTATTTTTAAAGCTGCCGCTAAATCTTTAGCTGAGCCAATTTGATTGGTTCCGTCTGAACGGTTAGGCGTTAAACCTATTTCATAAACATAATCAGACTCCAATTCATAATAATCTTTAACTAAGGTGCCTACCTCCACCGTCTCGGGCAAAACAATAATACCCGCATGGTCTGAACCTAAACCGATTTCATCTTCTGCACAAATCATTCCCATCGAAACCTCGCCTCTTATCTTTCCCTTCTTGATTTTAAAAGGTTCTCCCGCTAACGGATAAAGCATAGTTCCAACAGTGGCTACGACTACTTTTTGTCCTGCCGCTACGTTCGGTGCACCACAAACAATTTGTAATAATTCATCGCCTCCGACGTCAACTTTAGTCAAGGATAATTTATCCGCATTGGGATGCTTGCCACATTCTTTGACATGACCAACGACTAGACCCGCTAATCCTCCGGGAATGCTTTCAATTTCTTCCTCGCCTTCTACTTCTAGGCCAATGTCCGTAAGGATTTCTCCCACTTGTTTTGGTGGTAGATTAATGTCTGTATATTCTTTTAACCAGTTAAGGGCTAATTTCATATTTTTAGTGATTGGTGCCTCCGATTAAAATACGGAGCAAGTTTAGTGACTGGTGATTGGTTATCTCAACAACACCTAATCAGGAATCAGTTCCGTTTTTTTAAAAAAATTCAAAAAATAAAGTATTACTTTAATTTTAGACATACTCTAAATAAGTTTGCAAAGATAGGGATTTTTGAGGTTAGATTTCTTGCAGACAAATGTTTTGTTTACCTATGAATGCCTACTATTTTTGTATTTTTGGAAAATAGCGAAATCAAGTAAAACTTTAGCTACTAAGAAGTGTTTTAGGAGGATATAAATAATCAAAGAAATGGCAGAAAAAAAACATCAGAAGCATACTAAACTCAGCAAACCTAATTACGGGTTTTTCGGCAGAAATGAATGGGCTATCATCGGAACGCCTTGTGGAAATGTTCAGCAATTGGCCTATAAAATAACCCAAAAATTAGCGGCAAAATATAAACTGAGTTATGTGGATGCCGACCATAAGCACGCAGACGATGCGGAAAAGGGGGAAATAATTAAGGATAATGCAATGGCTTTTGGGGCTAGTTTGGAGTATACGGACAAAATCAATTTTCATCGGTTTGACACCAAAGCAAATTTTGATACCTATCAATTTCGACAATATTTTAATGAGTCCGATTTAGTATTGGTTAACGGAAATCATTTTACGGCTAAAAGACAAATAGTTGTCATTGACCCGAAAAAAGAAGAATCGTTGTCTAGAAAACTAGACCGATTAACAGATGTAGGATTGATTCTACTAACAGAAGCGGCTACTGAGATTCCTGCCTTTTTAAAAGCACACTTGCCAAATATTGAAGAGATTCCGACTTATCCTTTTTCGAGAACTAGTAGAATTGCCGCTTTTATAGAAAAGCAATTAATCGCAGATATTCCACCTTTATATGGTCTTGTATTGGCAGGCGGCAAAAGCCAACGAATGGGGAAAGACAAAGGGCAAATTGATTATCACGGCAAACCACAGCGAGAATTTATGGCAGATGTGTTAAATGAAATTTGTGATGAGACGTTTTTATCTGTGCGGTCTAGCAAAAACGAAACAGCTACAGACTATCCATTTTTGGAAGATACCTTTTATGACTTAGGTCCTTTTGGGGCGATTGCCTCCGCTTTTAGACATCGACCCAATGCAGCTTGGTTGGTGATTGCTTGTGATTTGCCTTTACTGGATTTAGAAACTTTAGATTTTTTAGTGAAAAATAGAAATTCTTCTGCTGTTGCTACTGCTTTTAATAGTCCAGTGAACGAATTTCCAGAACCTTTAATTAGTATCTGGGAACCTCGTAGTTATCCTATTTTGCTGCAATTTTTAGCACAAGGTTTTTCTTGCCCTAGAAAGGTGTTGATTAACTCGGAAGTCAATTTAGTAGATGCGCCAGATGGGCAGAAGTTGATGAATGTGAATCGGCCAGAAGAGTTGGCAGTGGTGATGAAATTGATAAAAGAATAGAACCAAAAGTAATTACATGAAATCGGAAATGCCACCTTTACAAACTGGAAAATCTGCCTGGTATGGTCCAGCAATGAATCAAAGGAAATCAGAGTGGATACTTGCCTTGACGGCTACTGAAATAAAAGAATTGGAAGCAGCGGCTGAAAAATTCCAGCAAAGTGGACATACTATTGGTGAGATGCATAAAGGGCAGTTTGTGCTACCTACTTTTAGTAAAAAATTAGCAGTACTTAAAACGCAATTGATTCAAGGTATTGGTTTTGGTTTACTAAAGGGATTACCCATAGCGCAATATTCCCAAAAAGAAGCTGCTACTATATTTTACGGCATTGGTACGCATTTAGGAAATGCTCGTTCTCAAAATGCACAAGGACATGTTTTGGGGCAAGTCAGAAATATGGGGGTAGATAGTACCGACCCTAAAGTTCGATTATATCAGACTAAAGAACGACAAACCTTTCACACGGATTCCTGTGATGTGGTAGGCTTGCTATGCATGCAACCTGCGAAAGAAGGTGGCCTTTCCTTATTGGTAAGTGCCAACACGGTCTTTAATGAAATGAGGAGACAGCGACCGGATTTACTAGAATTATTATTACAGCCAATCGCGACAGACAGAAGGGGAGAAGTGCCAGAAGGTATGTTACCCTATTTATTAATTCCTGTGTTTAGTTATTTTCACCAGAAAATTACACCTTTCTATCAACGACAATATATTGAATCAGCTCAACGATTTGCCGATGCGCCAAGATTAACACCACTGCATTTCGAAGCCTTAGACTTATTTGATGCTTTATGTAATGACTCTAAATTACATTTAACGATGATGTTGGAAAAAGGCGATATGCAGTTTGTTTATAATCATGCGATGCTCCACGACAGAACAGGATTTATTGATTATGAAGACTTGGATAAGAGAAGGCATTTATCAAGACTTTGGTTATCCGTAGAAGGGGATAGACCTTTGCCTGAAATTTTTGCGAGCCGCTATGGTTCTATCGAAATTGGTAATCGAGGCGGAATTATGGTGAAGGGGACCAAGTTGACGATTCCTTGGTTAGAAGATTCAAAAGGATTCTATTAGAAGACATAAAATGAAGTTTTTTGAAGCATAATACCCAATTCCGTCTTCAGCCGACCCAAACACACAATCCGCACCAATGACTATTGCATTAATATCCCTAGCAGGTCGGATAGTGATGCTGAATTCCCGCCAAACATTAGATTGTCCATCACTATCGATATCGGTTATACCTACTTGAATCCAATCGGGATAGGCTAACGGACAGTCGGCGGCAATTTCTGTAAATGGCAGATTGTCACAACTGGAGGTTCCGTAAACAGCAAGTCTTATGGGAGGAGAAAACGCGTCTGTTAGAAATCCGACATGTAACTTTAACACATAGGTCTCCCCTCTGAGCATCGGTTGATTTAAGCAGGTGCCAATATATTCCAGATGTGCTGCTCCATCAGGGTCTCTGCCCGCTAAAAAACCGATAGCGCCTTCTCCGTCAGGGTATACACCGAGCGGCGTATCTTGTATAGATTCGTATTCATAGCCACAATAATGCATATAATCACTTGTCCCGAAAGAAGGTTGAATCCAATTTTCTGCACAGCGCATTTGAGAATGGTCAGTAGGACAACAACTTTGATTTTCGAAGGATGGATTCGGAATAATTGATTCAAGGCTGACCATTTCACAAGCACAATCAGAATCATTGAGGTCGATTAATCCATCATTATCATCATCTATGGCATTATCGCAAATCTCCTCCATTAGAGTACCTTTATAGTGTAGCGGTTTAGTAAAGAAATTTAGTAAGATAATAAATGGAAGGAATTTCCATAATTGCGTCATAACCAAAGGTTGATAAGGTTTTAGAGGTTTTCGAAAACGATGTTTTTAGAGTCGAAAATTAAGTGTTTTTAGCTAATTTTTATTACTTTATTGGGGAATGAATAAATTGGTAGTAATTGTTGGAAGTATAAGGGTTAATATTTTCGTGACGAATAGCAATTAAGAAGGATTTTGAAAACCTTTGGATATAACAAAAAAAACCGCTCATAATACACTGATTATGAACGGTTTTGGGTGGTCCCACAAGGGCTCGAACCTAGTTGGTTTAAGTTGAGCTATTTTAATTTATTTTCATTGATAATCAATTAGTTATATGTACTAAAGTTAAGCTAAGGGTAACTGAAAATCATCGAATGAAGTAAAATTTGACCGCTATTTTGAATTTATTTGATAAAATTTATTTAGATTTGTATCTAGATAAATTTTTCTTTTTATGGCTACAATCAATTTTTATTTAGATAGAGCAAGAATGGACGGTAGATGCCCAATTTTCATGGTGTATCAATCGAGGGGGAAGAAGTGGAAACAATACACTCAAGAGAAAATTCTTCCAAAGTATTGGGATAAAAAGAAACAACGAGCAAAGCATATTTCTGATGCTGCTGAAATAAATGATTATCTCGACTATCTACAAGCCAAATTAAAAAGAACAGAGCGGCAACTTAGAATGACGATTGAAAATTTTACAGTTGATGATGTCCAAAAAGCTTTTTTAGGGGATAAGCCCAAGGCTAAAGGAATGATTGAATTCTTTGAAGAGCAGGTGGTCGAAATGGAATTAGTGGTTAGCTTACATACTTGCGGAAAGTATCGAACACTCATTAGTGATTTAGAAGGTTATGAATCACATTATAAAACTAAACTGAGTTTTAGTGATATCGACCAACGATTCCTCAATAAGTTTTTATCCTATCTCGCCACAGAAAAAAGAAATTCTAGAAATACTGTCCAGAAAAAAATAGTCAACTTAAAAGGCTTAATTCGTAAAGCAACAAAAGCTGGTTATAATAATAAATTAGACTACGAAGACTTTAAGGTTAGTGCTGTAAAAACTGAAAAAGTATTTTTGACTAAACAGGAATTATTTGACCTCTACAACCTAAACCTTTCCGAAAATGAACGGCTAGAAAAAGTGCGAGATATTTTTTGCTTTGGCTGTTTTACAGGACTGCGTTTTTCAGATATTAGTAAACTAGAATATTCTTCGATTATTACCAAAAAAAATGTGGGAGGTGGGGATTATCAAGCTCTAAGTTTTAATGTTTACAAAACGAAAGAAACACTAGTAGTTCCCTTAAATAAATATGCCTTAGAGATTGTCAACAAATATCAAAGAAAAGCAATGGATTCTATTGAAGTAATTAGTAAAAATCAAGAAGAGGCGAAAGATTTATTGATGAAAAGAAAAGTATTTCCAAGTATTTCCAACCAAAAAATGAACGATTATATTAAGGAGGCAGCAGCATTAGCAAATATTGATGACCATGTTATCATTACTAGATTTTTTGGTAAAGAGCGGCATGAGGAATCCTTTAAAAAATATGAACTTGTTTCTTCGCATGCAGCACGTCGAACTTTTGCCATTGTTTCATTAGAACTTGGAATGCGGATAGAGGTACTACAAAAAATACTAGGGCATAAAACAATTAAGACCACAATGCGCTATGTTTTTATTCAAGAAGATGTTAAAAATGCAGAAGTACAAAAGGCTTGGAAATAATAAAAAGAAGATTATTTAATCAAAAAATAAGATGCGTATATAAATAATTTATAAACATAGAACCCATATTTTCTAACAGAAAAGGAGAAATACTGACGACAGAATTGGACCTCTAAAATCAGTTATTTCCCCTTTATTAAACTAGGTTTAACATGAGCAAAGATAAACAATTGCACGTGAAAGGGCAAACTTTGCCCCCTTCCAAATTAAAATCTGATTTTACGCAGATTTCTAATGCTGTTTTACTCGATGAACGGCTCTCCTTTAAAGCACGAGGTATTTTAGTGCTCCTACTCTCTCGTCCCGCCGATTGGCGCATCTATCTCGGCGAAATTTCAGAACGGTCTTCCAAGGATGGTAAAAAGGCAGTCCAATCTGGTTTTAAAGAATTGGTCGAAATGGGCTATTTAGCACTAACTGCCTTTATAAATCCAAAATCTGGACAATTTGAAGGCAAAGGATATGCTATTTGTCAAAAGGCAGTTAATCACCGACAACCCCATTTTAGGACCGTCCTAAAAACGGATGCCCCCAAAACAGGACCGTCCAAAAACAGGATAGTTCCAAAAACGAATCATCCTAAAAAGGCGTCATATAGTAATACTAACAGTAGTAATACTAATAACAGAAATAATAAAAAACAGCAACATCAAAAGGCAGTCGCCACAAATGTTGATGATGATGTGGTTTTAGAAAAAATGAAAAAAGGCATAACTGCCTTTTACCCTACCCTGTTGAAAGATGATGTATGGCAAAATTTATATCTAGAAAATGATACATGCCTATCTGCTGAAAATTTGTACCTACTCCTACGCCACTTCCAAAACACTTCCCTAAAATCTGGAACAACCTATGGTAATTTGTTTGAAGTCAAAAAGCATTTTGCCAACTGGTATCAAATCAACCAATCTAAAAAGGCGCTTGGAC
>CALLVC010000571.1 GCA_938010785.1 uncultured Saprospiraceae bacterium | reverse complement strand
TCTGCATCCTAGCGACCCCAACGATTTTATTATCATAAATAACTCTTCCACACGAGTCGCCTCCAATTTTATAGCCAAAGAATTTTATAATCCTAAAACTGGTCTTTCGGCCCATCCCATTTCACAACAAGCAATTAATTGCGTTCAATTTCTAAGAGACTATTTTAATCTACCTATCCTAGTCAATACTGACAGAATTAGCGGTAGAACTTATCGAAATTACGTAGCCACCAACGGGGCTAAAACATCTGCACACATGCTCGCAGAAGCTTGCGATTTCAATTTCGATGTACCGAGAGAAAAACAAGATGAATTAATTCTACTAATCCGAGAAGACCTACTTCGACAAGGCATTATTTTTCAGCAGCTCTTTGAATTAGGTTGTCGAGGCTTTGGTGTTTATGATACTTTTATTCATTTAGATACGGTTCCTATTCCGCTTTATCCTGCTTTTGCTGCTAAGCGTAAAAAGCATCAATATCAAGGTACATTTTATGGTTTTTGGGATAATACGAAGAAACTTCGATTACTTGAACCTAGTGGTGATTTAGCAACTGATGTTACTTCTGAAACTACGATTATTGAGACAACTACTAAAGAAGTTAAAAAGGCGGCTGGTACGGCTGTTGGGTTTATTCAAGATTTGACAGCGCCTCAGGCAGAGGATGTTTTGATGGATGTGGATGAGGTTAATTTGGGATATTTATTGGCTTTTGTTGTTGGCTGTGGATTGGGGGTTGGGGTAGCTTGGTTATTGCTTAAACGGCTATTTGCCGCTTAATTCTTTCAATAGGAGATAACAAACTTTTCTAAAAATAGTATCTTTTACTAAATTGGACTCATTAATCTACTAGCGTAATCTTGCAGGTGCTTAAACGCTATTTGAATTTGATGTGGCTGAAAAATGGCTGTTTTCCGACTACTCCATTTAGCAATAGCATCAATTATATCTTTTTGATTTTTCTTAGGAACATCAGCAGAAAGGTAGTCCACCGTAGATAATAATTCTAAAGAAAAGGCAGATTCAAATCCTTTCAATAGGCTAATTACATCATTTAATCTTTGTTTCTGTTCTGGAGATAATTGAGTTTCTACAAATGATGCTACTTCTTGGTACTTCTCATAATTTAACAATAGCGGCTCAAATGGTTTAGCGATATTTTGTTCTAAGCCTTTTAGGTAAACACCATTTAGATATTGTAATACATGATTCAATTGAACAGAATAAGGTCCATAATGGTGGGCTTTAAATGTCAATCTTAATTTTTCTCCACTTCTTTGAAGAAACCAAGCTAATTTATTGGCCACAAATAAACTACTAGATTCTCCTAATGCTTCGTACTGAAACATTAAATATAGTAGCATTGCTCTAGCAGGTGTTAATTTTGCTTCTTTATTGGAGCGCTCTTGTTGTAAGGAAGTCTTTATGGTAGCATTTGGTTCATAGATGAAAATTTCGCAATTCACCTCTTTTAGATAAGATTCAATTAATGATTTAACTTTCGTCCAATCTAATCCCCCATTTCCACAACCTAAAGGAGGAATAGCGATGCTCTTTATATTTCTTTCTGCTATAACATTTTTTAACGATACTAGACCAGTTGTAATATATTCATACTTAGACTTACTCCTCCAATGTGCTTTCGTTGGGAAATTAATAATCAATTTTTTATCAAGAAGGTCTCCTTCTTCAACCACTAACATTTGGCCTGTTACAAAATCACCTGTTTTGCAAGCATCTCGATAGATTTTATAATTATTAGGGTAGCTATTCTTAAACTGCAAAGCAATTCCCTTCCCCATTACACCAACGGTGTTAACGGTGTTGACTAAAGCTTCCGCCTTAGATTTAAGTAGATTTCCTTTGACATATTTAATCATAATCAATAGAATAATTTAGAATTACCGTCTCTATGCACCTCTAATTCTATTCCTAATTCTTTCGCTAAATTAATGAAAAATAATCTTCTTTGCTCTGTTTTAACAACAATTGCTGTAATGCAGGAAACAGGTATATAGTTTCTGACCAAAAATTCTGCCTGTTTATAATCTTGTCTAGCTACATTAGTTTCATCATTCCTCCAATATTTACTTTTAACAATGTTCCATTGAATTTTATCTAAATCTTTCTCACTTTGATAATAATTGGCAAGAGATAATTTTGCATTCCGGTCAGTAAAAACGAATTCAAGCCCAGTTTCCTTAATTTTAGTAAAAGTACTAACGATGAAAACTATATCTTCTTGTGGTAATTGTTGAACCCCTTGGTAACCATTATTAATTAAATACAACATTGGTGAATGCCCACCAAAATAGAAAGGAATATATTCGCCTAATGTACCCGAATTTTTAAAAGGTATTGGATAAGTATGCCTATCCAAAATTAGTTGTTGATGTCCAATATTGATATAATTAGCATCTGCATTTGGATGATTTTTGCAGCATAATCCATTTTGAAGAATAGTAGCTATATTCTGCCAATGAACCATACGGTATAAATGTATTTTCTTCGGTACACTCATTTGTTATAAGCAATTTAATATAGTCCAAATTTAGCTTTTTATTGCCTATTATTGAAACCCCTACCAAAGAAGTGAAAAAGGCGGCTGGTACGGCTGTTGGGTTTATTCA
>CALLVC010000570.1 GCA_938010785.1 uncultured Saprospiraceae bacterium | reverse complement strand
ATCCATGCTAGGACTCGCTGCAACGACAGCAATTTCGACAAATTCAAAAGCAGCTACTCCAAATAAAACTACTTCAACCTACGACAAATTAATGGACCAAGTAGGATTTAATCACCTGCCAAATAAAGAAGTTATGACTGCCAAAACTGTTTTGCATAGAGCTAATACCAGAGGACATGCCAATCACGGTTGGTTGGATACCCATCATTCTTTCAGTTTTGCCAACTATCGAAATCCAGAACGGATGAATTTTGGCGTTTTACGGGTTTTAAATGACGATGTCGTAAGCGGAGGAAGAGGTTTTGCCAAACATCCGCATGATAACATGGAAATAATTTCGATTCCATTAAGTGGAGCATTAAGACATGAGGATACGTTAGGCAGTCAGCAAATTATCCGCAAAGGGGATGTGCAAGTGATGAGTGCAGGCAGTGGGATTTATCACTCAGAAAAGAATGATAGCTCTAAAGAAGAAGTACGTTTTTTACAAATATGGATGTTTCCAAATGCAAAAAATGTACAGCCGAGATATGACCAAATTAGTTATGACACAAAAGATTTAAAGAATAATTTATTACAAGTGTTATCCCCTCATCAAGACGATGCAGGTGTGTGGGTACATCAAAATGCTTGGTTTCATATGGGCGAATTAGAGAAAGGTTTTAAAGCGACTTATCAATTGAAAGGAACAGGTACTGGTATATATGCTTTTGTCTTAGAAGGAGATGTGACAATAGTAGGACAATCTTTGAATAAAAGAGATGGATTTGGCATTTGGGACACTAAAACCATTGATATTCAAGCAGATAGTGCAGCACAAGTTTTATTGATGGAAGTGCCAATGCGGTTGGGGTAGTAGACTTAGTATTATTGATGTGAAAAGAAAAAATGAGTCATCCCGAATTTTGTAAATCTTGATTTTAATGGGCCTTGAGCCCATTAAAATCAAAAAAGGGGGTTTAAGGGGGCAGCAAAAACTATAATTTTTATAAAAATTATAGTTTTTGCTGCCCCCTTAAGCCCCCTTTTACAAATTTTGCCATTCGATATGGCTAAATTTGTTAGTCAGCGTATAGTTTGAAAAAATTCGGGATAACTCATGTTTTTATTGTTAAGACATTTCATTACCTTTAGTATTAAATTACACAAATGTAGTAATAAGTTACACAGGACCAATTTTAAACACGCATGAGAAAACGACGAACCCGCCAACATTTCATCGAAGATTTGGGCTTTAATTATGTGGAGAAGCAGGCATTATTAGGACGTTGTACACTAGAAAGGAAAAAACATGATTATGGTATTGATGCAGAAATGCTAACTTTTTCTGATAATGGAGAAATAGAGAATGGCTATGTCTACTTTCAACTAAAATCTACAGACAAACCTAAGTACTTGAAGAAAAGAGAGGTAATCGCATTTGATTTAGATAAGAAGGATTTAGAATATTGGTTAGTAGAAAATAATTTGATTTACATCATCATTTATGATGCGCAAGCAGACTTAGCATATAGCTTAGAATTACAAAAATATTTTAAAGAAAATAGGATTTTGTTAAAGAATATTAATAAATTTATACGCATTTATATTCCAATAAACAACAAATTTACAGTTGATGAGGTTTTAAATATTAGGAACTACAAAAATTCGTTAAATGGAAATATTGGAAAAATATAAACAACTAAAGACTACTTACGGTGAGTTGGAGGCTGTCCTCAAGAAACTAAATTATGAGAAGAAAAAAGGGGAGAATGTAATTGCATTTGTTAATAAAAAACATGATTCTATTATACGTTTGACAAAAAAACGAAAAAATGCCTTTGTTTTTCCACTTGCACTTGCTAGTGAAACAAATATTATGTATCTGAAAGGAGTCATTAAAAAGAAAGAAGATTTACCAAACCTCATTCTAAAAGAAAGAGAATTAAAAAAGAAAACACAAGCAGCAGCCTAACTATTGATAACAAGATTTCTAAATATCATCCTTGCCTTACTAATTTTCATTAGTTCTTCTGGATTTATCCTGAATAAACACTATTGTCAAAATGAACTAAAGAATACCGCTTTATTCGTGCAGCCAATGAGTTGTCATGATATAGCTAAGATGCCTGCTTCTTGCCCGATGCATCAGAAATTGAAGGCATGTGAAAATCACGATGGAGAAGGAGAGGAAGATAAAAATTGTTGTAATACAGAGTCAGAGTACATTGCTTTAGACCAAGACCAACAAGTACAAAATTTTGAATTTCAAAACCTCAATTACCCTGCTTTAATAGCGACGGTTTTTGTCGTTTTCAATATAGACTTACCTACCACGGATACTGCTAATTTGCATTATCTCAATTATAAACCACCACTAATCGTCTGCGATTTTCCACCTGTCTTGCAGACATTTTTACTTTAGCATACCACTTTTACCACATTGTCACATAGATTAACACACATAGCTCAAATAGTATAGCGGTGTTAACAGCTCGACTTATGTGGTCTTTTAGATTTAATTTTTTCATTTCAATAGCGTTAATGGAGACTATGTTTTCTATGTTTAAATTTCGCTATGTGACTATGTGGTAAAAGAATTATGTTAAGTAATTTAATCCGATTTTTTCTAGAAAATAAGCTACTTGCTTGGTTGTTGCTGAGTCTATTTGTCGGTTGGGGACTAATGACGGCGCCCTTTGATTTTGGTATTAAGAACTTACCAAGAGACCCGGTGTCTGTGGATGCGATTCCTGATATTGGCGAAAACCAGCAGATTGTTTTTACCAAGTGGATGGGGCGCTCCCCACAGGATGTCGAAGACCAAGTCACTTATCCATTAACAACTTCTTTATTAGGGATTCCAGGAGTAAAGAGTGTTCGAAGTAATTCGATGTTTGGCTTTTCCAGCATCTATATCATCTTTAATGAGGACATAGAATTTTATTGGAGTCGAAGCCGAATTTTAGAAAAACTCAACTCCCTACC
>CALLVC010000569.1 GCA_938010785.1 uncultured Saprospiraceae bacterium | reverse complement strand
CTGCTATTTTAGCAATCACTTCATTGATATAAGCTTCTCGTTTGTCGTCTTTATTGGTTTGCAAGTAATAAGCTGCACCTTCAATAGACTTAAAAACATCACTATCATCAAAAGCATAGACGGTACAGAAACTACCTTCTTGTTGACCTGCTGCTATCTCAAAATTTTTGATTCTTCCTGTTTCTTCTGACTTTTCAAAAGTCAAAGGCATCGTCACCTCTTGCACGGATTCAATGCGAGATTGCCAAAAATCATCCGTTAATTTGACTTGGTGAAAAGGAATAGGTTTGATACCATAGCCAGTAGTTGCTTGCGCAAATAGGCCAATAGAAAAGAAAAGAAATAGACCAGTGTATAAGTTTTTCATGAATTTTATTAATTATAAGCAATGGGTATAAACAGCTAATTTAATGCCTAAATTACTAAAATTTGGAAAAACATCGTCTCAAAATTGAACAAACAAGAAGTCTTGCTAAATATAAAACGTAAGGATTAAATAAAACTAGTTGAAGAGATAGCAAACAAAGAACTAACTATAGTGCTGGATGGACTATGCGAAAAAAATAAAAAATAAAAAGTCGGGAAATTACTCAAATGCAATTAAACAAGCGAAAAAGAAACTAGTGCTATCATTTATAAGTAATTGACAAGTTAATCGAGTGTATTTTTTTTTTAGGCAAGATGAGCCCGCACGGGTGAACCGTTTACGGACGGGTTGGCTTTTTTTAATAGCCGTCCCGATAGTTATCGGGATTCAACAAATAAATAACGCAGTATAACATGAAGAAGTGTAAACTTCTGAACCGCAAAGCGGACGGGCTGCCTAAGACGCCGATTTAAGTGTCAAAGATTTATGAATGATAGCATTAGAGCAAGGTAAGCATAGTATACCACGAAAATTATGGTAACCAGTTGTTATTGTTGGATTGTTATGTTGATGCCCTCGACATGGGCTTTTTTCTCTAGTCTAATCATTTCTAAAACGGACTAAGGTTTGATATGTTCAATGGGTTATCAAAATATGTTATTCTTTAATTTGCACCAAAAAAGAAATTTATGCGGTGTTAGGAATGACGAAAAAATAAATGTACATTTTTGAACATTTATTAATTCATCATTCCTTAGAATTTATAGGAAAGCCCAAGGATGTAATAAAATTGAAAAGGATTATCTGATAGTTCTAAGGCTTTTGCTTCTTGCTTATTTTGCTTAAAAGCCACATCCAGACCTATCCCAATCTTTCCAAAGGTCTTATTCAAGCCGTTTGACCACAACCAATTGTTAAGTTCACCACTTTTGTAACTAAAAAAACTAGAAACACTTGTGGTCCAACTAATTCCACTCAAGAACTTTCGAGCATATTCTCCAATAATTTTTAGTCCAAAAGAGGAGTTTAGTTCAGCCTCTGATTTTGAAAATACGGCATTGTAATTCAAAGGGTGAAAAGCAATGACCATATCTTTTTTTGGCGTCCAGCTTATACCAAATCCTGCATCAAGAAAAGCAGGATTATTCAAGCGCTTCTGTAATAAAGCTGTTCGATACTGAAGTAGGGCAGAGGTCGCCAATTTATCATTGAGCTTGTACCCCCAAAGCGAATTGACGTTAAACGCGTCAGAGGCTACTTGATATCCATTTTCTTCCTCCTCTTTGTCTTTATTATCAAACCGCAACCAACTTTGATTGATATTGATGGTATTTTTCCAAAAATATTTTTTCTGCTCTAAATTAAAAAAGCTATTAACGGTAAATCCCAAATTACTGGCGGCAGTACTGGATTCTTTTTTTGATAACCAATCTTGAAAACGAGTAAAATTAAAACCAACGGTCCCAAAAACACCTTTTGACCAGATTGGATAGACCTTCAAACTATCTTCTAAAAACTTAAGCTCTTCCTTTACCTTTGCTAACTCCTTTTGGGCTTCTTTAATGTCCAACGTCCATTCTTCTACATCGAGTTTTAAACTTTCCTTCCGTTTTTTTAACGCATCCATATCTTGTGCAAATATTCCTTGAAAAAGGCAGCAACTAAATAAAAATAAGGTGATTTTTTTTGCCGTCATGTTACTTTAGATTTAAGCGTTAATTATTGTTAATCAAAACATGAGTCATACCGAATTTTATAAATCTTGATTTTAATGGGCTTCGAGCCCATTAAAATCAAAAAAGGGTTTTAAGGGAACAGCAAAAACTATAATTTTTATAAAAATTATAGTTTTTGCTGTTCCCTTAAGACCCCTTTTGCAAATTTAGCCATTCGATATGGCTAAATTTGTAAGTCAACGTATAGTTTGAAAAAATTCGGGATGTCTCATGTTTCCTAAAAATATAGTCAAATTTAAAAAATTACTTCCACTTGTTCCTAATTACTTTTCTTATCTACTGGTTCCAAAATATCAACATTTTCGATAACCTCCACATTATTGTCATTCGACATTAAAAACTCCTTTCGAATAGTACCTAACTTATAATCATCTATACCATATTCGACCCACACAAAATTTTCTACACTTCCATATTTTTTATCTATTGCTTCAAAGGCTGCAGCTATGTAACTGGGTTTGACCTCGACTAAAGGCTGTGCAATTAGTTGGTCAACCCCAACTAAGGTCGCTTTCCGCAAAGACCGATTAATTTTCTTCGTGCGATAAAAATTAGACATCAAATAGTCTCCAAATATGACTTCTCTATCTACTCCTAGCATTGCCAAGAGTATGGCAGCCCCCATACCTGTTCGGTCTTTTCCGGCGGTACAATGAAAGAGTAAAGGTGTTTTCTCAGGATTCGACACGTACTCCATGAATGGTTTATATTGGAAGGCAAAACTATCCACAAATTGTACCATAACATCCGCTACAAATTTTTCACTATCAAAGTTTCTAGGATTGGCTTTTTTGATGGTTTTTCTCAATTCTCTTTGCATATTTCCTTCGGCATCTCCAATAGGCATTCTTATTCGCTCCACCACATAATTTTCTGGGTAGCGATTTGGGTCTTCTTTGATTTCATTATCATCTCTAAAATCAGCAACGGTCTTGATACCCAAGGTACGAAAATAGCGTAAATCTCTTTTCGACAACTTGCTTAATTTACCCGACCGATAAAATTTACCCCATTTGACTACTCGTCCATCAGTAGTGGGGATGCCACCTAAATCTCTAAAGTTTAGTACCCCCTCCATCGGAATCAACCGTTCGGAGGCTATTAGCTTTTCTCCTTTATCGTTGATGACTCCAAAGAAATAGCGGTCAGAAAAATCGTAATTGGTCAAGACTAAAGGGTTAGTAGAACCTTCAGCAACTAGATTGTCCCAATCTATATCCTCGACGCTTGTACCTTGATAAACTTTGTAGTTATCAAAACCACTATTCTCTGCAAAACTTAGGATATAATCCCCCTTATTAGTTCTCTCAACATATAGTTTTTCAAATAAGGTCTTTTCAAAACTGACTTTGCTATATTTTGCACAGGAACTTAAGAATATAATTAGCCCCGTCAAAAGGGTAAAAATGATTAGATAATTAACTTTCATAATATATTACTTTTGGTTAGGAATTAGTTATAATTTGGTCGTTACTATAAGGCAGAGATACCATCTGTAAAAAAACTTTTGTCAAACGTGACTATTCAGCATTAAATATTTTTTACCATAAAGTAAGTAAAGTTCATACAGTACATAAAGCCTGTATAAAGTTTTGTGCCTTTAAGCACTAATAACTTTATGTTCTCTATACACTTTATGGTTAAAAAACAAAAATGCTGAGTGGTAACTGCCAAACAATAATTACTCTGCTGTATTTAACTGGTCGTTATTTTTCTTTTTTCGAATATACATTTCAGAAGACCCTTTAAGGGGTACTAATAATTCTCCTCTTTCTAGTAAAACTTGCTTGAAAGCCTTAGCATATGTAGGTAAATCCGCTCGTCTTGCTTTCATATATTTGACCATTTTCTCTTTATCGAGTTGGTTGAATGTTGCGGGCCAACTATCGAACGCTGCCTCAATCTCTTCGTCTGTAAAATCGACTTGCAATTCCTCAGCGACTTCTAAAAAGATATTTTCAGGAACATTCAATAAGAAATATTGGTCAAAAGGCTTTATCATTCCTGGTAGATGGTCAATTTTTTTTCGGAATGGTCGTAAAAGTGGTTGTGACCAAGGTCTAGTAATCAACCAAAGAATTATGCCATTGGGATTGTAGAAAGCGTTGTCTCTATCCGTCGGTAAGGGCACATAAGTTAATGGTTCATTTTCTTTTTCTATTACTACCCAACCCCATTGTTTGGCATGTCTGTCCCAATCTCCAATCATTAAATCAAAAAGTCTTGCGCGTACCAAAGCCCTTTCGTCAATATTTGAATTAGGATATTTAAGGAGCATTTTTTGAACATCTTCGGTATCTATAATCGCTTTCACACCTTCTCTATCTACCCATGCGCCACTACCTTCTGGCTCATACTCCAGTAGAAATAAGCGCCCACCATATCTACTATCAAATGTGTCCAGCTGTGCCTGATGGGGTAGATAAATTAATCGAGGATGAGTATGTAAAATACCTACGGCTTCTGCCAAAGGGGCAACGACTAACGCTCCATAAGGATGCTGTGCTGACATTCCGTCCATCACGATATTGCCAATATTTAGTTTGTGCGCAAAATCAGGAATTAACTCATCAGGATTTTTATTAACGGAACGCAACGTGTAAATTATATCTTTTTGTCCCTGCAAATCCATGGATAATGTCTGAAATCCTCCGCCCATTTCTAAAGGAATAAGACCTCCTTCTATTTCATCTAAAAATTTTACGGGTACTTGAATCGGTGTTTTCCAAGCTTTTCGATAATTTTTCCCTTGAAAAAGGTTTTTTATAGGGTTAGTTTTAAATCTATTGGTAGCAATTACTGTAATCGAGTCTTGCGTATTTATCGTTTCTGGGTTCGTCCCCTGCGGTTCAACAATAATTGCCTTCGGCATTCCCTCCATCGTCTTGCAAGAAGAACACGTAGCAAAAATCACTAATAATAGGGCACAGAACATTATTATTCTCTGGTAAGGGAATTTCATAGTTTAGTATTTTTTGATAAAAAGGAGGACTTACCTAAATCAGTTTGTATTAGGCAGCATTGTAGGTAGGACAAATAACAGCTTGAATCTGATAATTTTCAATCAGTTCTCTAAATACAGATACTTCTTCTATGGGTACATAAATATATAAATTTTCTATAGTTTCTTGGGACAATTCATCCATTTGTTTCCAACGAGTAAGCATTTGTATTTTCCATTCATTTTCTGGAGAAATAGGGGTGCTGGGTGTACCTGTGAAAGCTGCTTCTTTATTAGAAGTTTGAAATGTAAACGATTCTTCATCTTCTCGTCTTGTCACCTTGTTGAGTAAACTTTTAAATCCTCTAAAGGCTGGTTGGATAATGCGTTGAAGACTTGATTGGTTTGATGAAACAGAAAAATCACCCATAACAATTTCATTTTTTTATCATTTGCAAAATCAAAACGCTTCTAAAACGGACAAGTAAGGTCATTGTTCATTGCAATTAGGCGCCAATCCAAAAAGAAACTAAAAAGGCCAACAACGACAAGGCTATTCCCACTATGAAAACGTTGTAACAAATTCTCAAATAACGGAATTTATCTCCTAAAGAATGTCCCAAATAATATAGATCATTGATAATACTAGTATCTAAGTGTTCTTTATTGGAAATTACTTTCTTGATTTCTTCTTGATAGGTGTTTAAACCAATGTTATAAAAATTACCAAAAAAGAATAGATTGGTTTTTCCAGCGGGAATCTTTGCAAGATTGGTTTTTCCATTCATTTTTATGGGCCTAGTGGACAATGTTGCAAAGACCATAGTGGTAATACAGGTAAACATAAAAATGATAGAAGGGGCTAATAAATACAATTTATCTGAAAGATAGGAGGCAAAAATCGGCATACCAATCGTCAAGAGTAGCGCATTGACGCTCAACATAATATTCGACTTATTATCAGCAATTGCAGTCAGGTCAATATGATTCCTTAGAGAGGTTTTAAACATCGTTAATGCTGCTTTATTTTTTGCAACAGAAAATTCATCGAGTCGCTTCTCTTCTAATTTGAGCACCGCTTGTAATCTATTTTTGGTTTTTTCAATATTTTTTGACTTTCTATCTTTGAATTTCATTTTTGCTGCTGCAGTATAAAAGGTATGCTCATTTTGCAAAAAAGAAAGATTCTCTTCTTCCCATTGCAAATCAGTAGGATAGAAATTTGTTCTATTTAGTTCCCATTCTTTTCGAAGTTGATTGCTGCGAGTTTTATATTTATTTTGTCCCACGTAAGCCATGTCTGCATCACATATTATTTTTTCTAAAAGACATGCAGGAGCTACCTTTGGGTCTGTAACTTTTATCAATTCTTTAATCCGTGCAATTTTATCCTCTGGATACCCCTTATCTCTTAGATAAGCAACAGCAATCAGCTGACTTTCCCCCTCGTGCTCTTCATAAGAATTAATAAATCCGGTATCGTGAAAAAGAGCTGCCAATGCCAATATTTCTCTATCCTCCTTTTTGACCTTTTCAATTTTTGCCAATTCTAGGGCGATTTTTTTTACTTGTAAAGTATGTTCCACATTGTGGAAATAAATACTGGCAGGAAGTTTATCGTTTAAGAGTTGAACAACATAGACTTCTACTGCTTTTATTTTTAGATTTGTTTTAATTGCTGCTGCTGCTGTCATGAATAGATTTAATTTATTATTTTATCTATAAAAAGGCTGAATAGTTTATTTGTTCGGTTCGGGCTAATTTATTTGGTTTCATGTTCTAGTTCATCGGGTAGCAAAATATTAGGCAACATCGTTGATTTAATCCCTGTTTGCATGGTATTCCACCAGTTGCTGATAAAGGACTTTTGTGGGTCTCTTTGAAAATACATTTTACCTTTTCGGAGTTTATCCACTTTATTTGGATTATCCTTATTACCAATCAGTTTATTGGCTATTTTCGATAAAAATTGTCTGGGACTACGGTCTTTATTTAGAAATTGAAGTTCCAGATTTTTATAGCGCAACTCCATATCTCCAGTAGCGCTTTGCAAATTACCTTGACCACTAAAAGCAAAACCATTCACTTCCCCCTGCTTAATCCTAAAACGCTTGGAAAAAACTAAGAAGCTATTGATTTCTTTTAGCTTTACTTTGTCCAAGCCTCCTTTAAAATAATAATTTGCGTTTTTATCGAAATTTGGAAATTCAAAATGTAAGTCTACATTACCATCCTCTACAAAAACAGCTTGTATATCTGCTACTGTCTTAGGTTTTGCTTTCGCTTTTGCTGGGTTATTGGTTACATCATAAATACTGGCATAGATTTTTGACCAGTCCAATTTTCCTGCTTTTTCCTTCCCTTCCCCCAACTCTTCAAATACAATAAGGCTATTTTTTATTAACACACTGTCAATATCAACCTGTAAGTCAGCATCAATAAAATCTTCGTAATGGTAGGTTTTTAAACAATCTGGACAAGCTTCTTTATTTTTATCAGAATAAATTTTTAAAGCTGCGTCTTGTGCAATCACAGACTGTGCTTTTAAAGTTTGATTGAAAATTAAATCATGGATGGGAAATTGATAAATGTCTAAAGTAGGAATCTTTAAATCTAGTCGTGCTTTTCGATATTGATGGTGGTCTAGATATTTTGACTTACTAAACTTTGGTTGCCACCTAAAATCTTGAATGGATAGCTTTTGGTTAGTTGACAAATTTATTGCACCTGCCATTAATCGGTTATCGCTTTTTCTTTCATTCATCAAAAATTGCTTACTGGAAAAAGCTAATTTATCCCACGTTACTTGTAGACTATCCTTTTTCATTAACAATTGTAGTTGCTCAATATTTGTGGAAAAAGTATCTAGCTGAAGTTCCTTAAATTGGTTGTTTTGAAGGGACAATTGCCCTTTTTCTATCTTAATATTTTTGATTAAAATATCTTTAGGCGTATTCTTTTGCGCATTGGTATCTCTTTGAATCTGCTCAGATGGACTATCTTCTTCAATCTTTATCTCTAAATCTGTAAAAAATACTTCGTTTACACAAACTCTATCATTTTTCAAATACTGCCAATAACTCAAGCCGTGTAGGTGTAGCTTGCTAGTTATTAGATTTATTGCTTCAGCTTCGTTTTCCCCGAAAGGTCTCTGAATATTTAATTTTTCCAAATCTAGACAACCAGAAAAAGGATTAACAGACACATTTTTACAAGTTATTCCGGGAATAGCTGTTATTTTTTCTAAAGCTATTTTTTTGATATAAAAAGACGCTAAAAAGCCTAGAAAAAACAAAGAAAATAAGACAATCAGACTATATCTTAACCACTTGCTGGTAGAATGGGAATCATTAGTCATAGTTCTAATCAAAGTATTGTACTATTTTATTGTTCATCAAGCAAACGATTTGCCATTTGCTGCATTCGTTGAATTGTTTTTGACCTTTTTAAAATAGGATATTGAAAATCGTAAGCTTCTTGTAAAAAAGCTTTTCGCTCTTCTTTCTTACAATCCCATTGTAACAGCATTGCGTCTAAAAATTCTAAATTATTTAGAATCGCTAATTCTAAAATGGTAGCGTAATCTCTTTGGTTGCGGTCTACTGGTTTATCTGTATTTTGTAATTTCCATTCTTTGGAGGTAGCACCAAATACAATTTTATTAATCATGTCTACTTCTGAAGCAAAAGGTAATCGACTTTTGTAAGGCTGTGGATGCGTTAATAATCGTTCATCAATTTGACTAAAAATGGCAGCAATCAATAATGAATAATTACCTGCCGCTAAATTACGTTTTTGGTAAAATGGGTCTCCTAATTTTCGGTATTCTTCCTGTTTAAGTCGTTCAAATTCTTCCACCACATACAAATAAAAATCTGCATTAATCCAAGTGGCAAAATGAAAGGCTATGTTTTTATGAGCAAAAGTACCACCATATTTTCCTCTTATTACTTTCATCCCCTTTGCATTTGTATTAGTTATCCATTTTGAAACAGAGACGGACTTTCCAGCAAGCATTTCGGCAGCAAATTTCTCAAAACCTTTAAACACACCCGTTTCGGTGTGTTTAAAATCTGGGTTATTTTTTCGTTCCCAAGCTAATAAAAACTCAATAGTCTTATTGGCACCAATCCACTTTTGAATGGGTATTTCTGGACGTTTACTATTTTTATACCGAGAAATATCCGTCAAATTGATAAATTCCTCATTATCAATCTTGTGATATGATATGGTAACACCTAATACTTGGGTAGTTTTACGCTTGCTCATTTTTTACTTTTAAATAACTTCTCTCCCTTTAGTACAACTTATTTTCTCGTCGCTTCCTAGTTTCTCTCTAAAGTTGAATAGAAATGCTTAAGGGTAAAAGTAAGAAAAATTGGCCGCCTCATACCTAATTCTTTCTTCTTAAATTGCAAGAATTACTAAAACTGAAATCCAGCCCTAACCGTAAATCGAGGGTCCTCTTCCGAGAAAAACATGCCCACTGATAATGCTATATAATCTAACGGGGCCAACCAAAAAGAACCACCATACCCATAATGCATTTTGTCCGATGTTTCTTCCTCAATCCATACACGTCCATAATCAAAGCCAGGAGTAATACCGCCTGAAATTGGAATCGTTTGATTTTCGGAATCCAATATTTTGATACGAACATCTATATTGTGATAAAAAGAAGTTCGACCAGCAAAGCGCTCATTAGCAAAACCTCTCAGCTTATCTCTACCACCTAGGTTGACTGCTTGAAAAAAATCGTATTGACCGATAATATGCTGACCACCAATTCTACTGGCTAATACAAACCGGTCGCTTACCCCCAATCGAACATAAACTTTGAACTCACCGTCTAAACGAAGCATTTGGCGCTCAAAATCATCGGTATTTGCTCGCCAAACTCCTCCAATATTGAATCCTAAACCTTGGGTCGGAATAGCCAAGTGGTCAACATTGTAAAAATCAAAACTTGCGTGTCCTCCTGTGAACAAGCGTTGCTCGAAAACCATTGGATTAACTTGAGGATTTTCATCGCTAGTGATACGACCTGCTATATCTTCAATCTTGATGGATTCTAGCGCTGGCCCGATTGATAGGGTCGTTCCTCCATCCCCTCGTTTCTTAAAAGAAGGATAAATCCCTAAAAGGGTTCTTCTCACTCGATAAAAATCTCGTCCAAATTGGTCAATATCTCGAGTGGTCTCATTGCCTAATCCATGAAAATTTGCCACAAATCTCGGAACTTCTGCAATTAATTTTAAACTAGTATCCCAGTGGTCAAAAGTCTTAAAGTAATCGCCCTCATAGTTAAAGCTAAAGGCACCAGAGCCAATGGCATAACTTCCGCTAATTGTGTGTAATTGTTCTCTTTTAAAACTATAGGTTTTACTATTGAGTCCCAAACCAAAGAATACGCCATCATCAGGATTAAAGCCTATAAATGGAACTGGAATAGTGTAATTATACTCATAGTCTCGATAATCAAAAGTATTCAATGCTTCTCGGTGCGAGCGATTATCTTTGGTTTCGCTACTGCCCTCAATGACTACTTCTTCCTCATTATCATCGTATATTTTGGTCTTTTTGTTGATACCAAGCACTTTTGATTCATCTATGAAGGTGTCTTTTCCATTTCCCCCAATTAGACGAACTAGTGGGCTACTACGGACCTTTCCGACTACTTGAAACAGGTCATCGCCATCTAATCCATAAATTCTTAGTTCTTTGGTTATTTTATTTTCAAAAGTTCGTTCGTACAACAATTGAGTGACTTCTTTATTGTTCGCATATTCATAAACCGTCACTTTTGTTTGTAAGTTATTTAACCTATTGACTTCAATCAGGTTCTTTTTGTGCGTGCCTAATATTTGCACCTCCCTGTTTAAAATTTTATAATAATTCCGAGCAGTTGTCAAAATATTATCTCGACGAGACTTTGTCCATTTTATCAATTGTGTGCCTCTTTCTGCATAAGCAAAGGCGGGTAGTTGGCGTATTCCCTTTTCAATGACTTCGTCTGTTAGATTTTTTTGAATAAATTTTGCTTGCGCTTCCCATTCTTCTAAACTCAATTCATTTAAGAAAAAACGGTCAAATAAGCGCCCCTGATAATTTAGCCAAGTTTCTTCTTTTTTACTCACATCTTCATCGTATTTATGAGCAGCTCTCGTAAAAGGCACCGTGTAACTCGCCAGCGCATTTGCAATGCCATCAAAGTTAGAATACGCTTGGTCCCGGTCTCTAGGAATGGGTTTGTATAAGGTTTTTCCATCGGCCTGCTCAAAACTTGCCCAACGCCATTGGTCAGAATGTCTATCCCAATCCCCAATAATATTATCAAATAACCGACTTCGGAGTACTTGTTTTTGGTCAATGATGGTCTTATCATTTTTCAGCTTACGCTCAATGACATTCCCCATATTTTCTATCTTTTTGGAATAGCCAAAACTTGCTAAATCGCTCCAATCACCATCGCCTCTTTCTTCAAAAAGATAAACTTGACCACCCAAATCATTGTACTCCCCTAAGCCTGGCTGTTTCGGCACATAGACTATTTGTGGATTGGTATGAAAGACATCAATAGCAGATGCCATCGGCCCAACTACTAAAGCACTAAACGGATTCCCTGCGGTCAATTGTTGCTTGACCAATTCATTGGCAAAAGTTTTTCTGACAATACTGGGAAATCTTTCTGTCACTTTCCGTACTGTCCGCAATTGATAGATTTTTCCATCCTCATTTTTTAATCTGACAGAATTAGATTGATTCCCCCCACCTTTACTAATTGCTGTTAAACCTCCTTTGGCAGTAGCCAAATCCAGTACCTGCATTTTAAAATCGGTCAAGTAATCCTCTGTGTATAAATGCCCCCAAAAGGTTTGATTAAAAATCTTTAGGTCTTCTGATTCCATTACAGAAATCAGAATGGAATCTTGCCCTTTTAACTGGTCGTATTCTGGAAAAGTATTTGGCGTTAGTTCTTCTACAGTAGGTAAAGGGTCTTTTATTTTTTTTCTAAAAATCAGCTTACTTTCGGGTAAAGGTTGGCCTTTATTGTCACTAGTTGCCCAGAAATCTACCCATACTTCCCCATCTTCGTAAATATTCAAATTGGAAAATCCTTCTACCCCTGCTACAAATTCGGCATCATCACCTAATCCAACGGGGGTACGTCTTGACCCTGCACCACTTACAATAAAATATTGGTCTTCCTCCTCAAAATATTGCAAACTATGCTCATGACCAGAAACAAAAATTACATTGGTAAATTTTTCTGCTATGTCAATCAAGCTTTTTTTGAACGCCCGATAATTAGGGTGTCTAGTTTCCTGAGGACGTGCAATCGCACCACTCAAAAAAGCCAACGCACTACCAACACCCGGCAAGGGTAGTAGTAATTTATCATCCAAAATAGTAAGTGGGAATAGATGCTCTTTGACAGAATAATGTCCGCCGTGTCGCCCATTGGTATTTAATGGATGATGCATTGCTAAAACAATATTTTTTTCTCGATTGTCTTTAATTTTATCCATCAACTCTAATAAAAATAATTCTCTCGTTCGGATTTCACAGTCTTTATTGATGTCTTCTTCGTGGTCCCAATTTTCTAAATACCATTGACTATCAATCGCAATCAGTACAGTGTTCTTAGATAAATCTTCTACCTCGGGCCCACTACAACCGTTATCTGGAATAAAAGTATCGCCTCTATCCAAATAGTCTTGTACAAATTGCTCTTGCCTGCGTACTCCCTCTACGCCATCCGCTGTTTCCCAATCGTGATTGCCTGGAATAAAATAAACTTGGCCTTTGAATGCTTTTAAAATATCTAATTGTGCTTTTAGATTATATTCAGCATTAGCTCTCCCTGGAGCTCCTTCAACAGGTAATCCGTGTGGGTATATATTGTCTCCTAAAAAGATAACCGAACTATTTTTGCCAGCTTGTTTTAATTTTTTTTCAATAATCTTTAGCGTTTCGACGGGTTGGCCATTCTCATCACCTCCTGCATCGCCGATTAAAAAGGTTTGATGTTGCAAGGGTTTATTGGGAAGTTGGAGCCCTTGCCATTTTTTTCCTTCCTTGCTGTATTGCGTCTTGTAACTTGCACAAGCAGGTAATAGATTGATTATTAATGTAATTAAAAAAAACTTAACTATAAATTTCATATATAAATGTAGGATTAGAAAATTACTATACACTTTTAATACAATTGCATTTTCCTCGCTGCCTTCGGCAGCTCGAACAAAAAAGTGTATAGTAACCTTACAGGATTAGACCTAACGTTTTAGGTTTTCTGTTGAATGATTGTGTCTTGACTAGAAAGGTCGAAGATATGATTTGTTCTATTTGGGCTAATTTAGGACGATAAATTATGAACATTAAGTGGCTTATTCCTTTTTACCTTAAACTTATATGGCCTTCAAGTACAAAAAAAGAACTTTACTCATTTTAGGAATCATCCTGTTAATACCTATTCTTTTTATTTTAGTTCCCAAACATACTTTTACCAAAAAACTTCACTCTGGAGGAAGTACTGCTTTTAATTTCGAACCGCCCAAATTTGATGGAAATACATCGACTAAAGCTAAAAAATTAACAGGTGCTGATGGTCCTTATATCATTCAAAAAAAAGGGAAAACTGTAGCTATCGACGTCATTCCCACTTCTGAAGGATTTCAAGTTCTCGAAAAGAAAATCGAAAATAAATTGGCACATGAATTTACTTGTTATGTTGATAATTTTGACAAGGACCAATTTACATTCCAACTGAGACCATCTTACGAAATACCACCCTACGAATATCCTGAACCTCAAAAGCTATTAGCCCTTTCAGATTTTGAAGGAAATTTTGATGCTTTTTATAGCCTACTCATTGCTAACTGTGTCATGGATACCGCTTATAACTGGACCTATGGGGAAGGGCATTTGGTCATTGCAGGAGATATGATGGACCGAGGGGTTAATGTGACACAATGTCTTTGGTTGATATATAAATTGGAGCAAGCAGCTGAAAAAGTAGGAGGTCGAGTACATTTTATTTTAGGCAATCATGAGGTAATGAATCTTCATGGGATTATTGATTATGTAGACCCCAAATATTTGGCGCTAGCGATGGAACTTTCTGATGACAAAAATCCTCGGACTGCTTATCTCTCTTTAATGTCTCAAAATCAAGAACTGGTCAAATGGATGTATTCAAAAAATATTATGGAAAAGATTGGCGATATGCTTTTTGTTCACGGAGGAATTAGTTCTAAATTAGTCCAATCAAAATTGAAATTAAAAAGAATTAATAGAACAGCCCGTAGGATGCTTTCCACGAATAATGCTTTGTCTCCAGCAGAAGACAAAGATGCTCGATTAATCAACGGTCGAATGGGACCACTTTGGTATCGAGGCATGGCGGTGAAACACGGCAAGAGATATGAAAAGGCTACGCCTGAAGAGGTAGAAAAAGTCTTAAAACGATTCAAAGTGAATCATGTGGTCATTGGTCATACCCCTATGCGCCAAATGAAAACAGACTATAACGGGAGCGTCGTCACGATTAACTTATTACAACCTAAAGCTAAATTTACAGGTAAAGCAAAGACATTATTAGTGGAAGATGGCGTCTTCTATAGTGTAAATGATTTGGGTATTAAAGAAATTTTAGATTAAGGCGGCGAAACAAAGAATCCCAAAGAAATAAATAAATTATTAGATGGAAAAGCATTAATATCTGTATCGGTATTCACTCGAATGAAACGAGAATCAAAATTGTACGCCCAACCTGTCTTGATGCTAATCCAAGTCCAGTCAGTCGCCAAACGTTTTTGGTAATCAACGAATAGATGGAGTGCAGAGCTTTTAAAAATATAACGTTCAGCGGTATTTTGTCCCGTTGGCGTAATATCCATGGAATAGCCACTGCTCCAATAATCGGTGCCAAAAAGCAGCATGTCGTTGTGTTTAAAATTGCGACGTACCGTGATTTTTAAAGGTAGGACGGTTTCCAAACCCCATTTGTCATTAAACGTTCGATTCCACACCAGAAATGGGAGGACTAGCGTTCGCTCAAAACTATTATTATAAGTAAGTCCCCACGCAATTTCCTTATCAGGCCGTTTTTTGATACCATAAATCACAGCACCACGATAAACTCTATAGCGTCGGTCAAAATCTACAATACCTTCATAATTTCCATTAAAAGAAGTTTCTGCTCGGAACGCTAAATAGTTTTTATTGTTTAAGGCAAGAAACACAATAAGGTTTGCTCTAGTTCGGCGCAAAGGCACATCATCAATTGCCCTGAATAGGAAATTATTTTCTGGTTTAATTTGCGTAAAATCGTATTTTTCATAGGTATGCGAAAAGCCTAGTAACATCCTAAAAGCATCTTTATTAGCTAATGGAATTTTTAATTTCGCTTCTACAAATTTTTTAGAATCAACCTCTGTTTTTTCTGTTGTTGGCCCATCAAAGTTATTATTTAATCCATATTTAGGATGTAAAAAATACTCAATACTTAATCCTTTTCCGGGAGAAGCATTCGTCACTCCTGATTTCACTAAATCATTACCGATGATTGGCGTAGGAAAATCTTGGGCATTGGCTAAACTATTCATGTAAAAAATAATAAGAATGAAGTAGCGCCACTTTTTCATAAACGGTTGTTTTAGTATACATGAGGGAAAAAAGATAGAGTATAGTCGAGGGAAAGGCTATTCCAAAAAAAAGGCAGAAAGCACGTAGCCTTCTGCTCTTTTCTATTTTTTTAACCAAAATTTACAGTTTTTCTTCAATCGGTTTTATAAGTATAAAGGATGAGCTATCAGTTTGTTCATGCACAAATCTATTAATTGATTAATCTTTTCATAATACTTGAAGGATTAGAGAAATTACTAATTCCAATATCTCCTCGTTCAATTTCTGCCATAAAATAGTTGCCCAAATCCTTCAAGGTAGCATCCTCTAAGGTACCTCCATTTTGAAAGTGGTCCTTATAATACTCTCCAACGGTGGCGGTGTATAGGCCACAAATAGCTGCGCCAGAAAAATCAGGACCACCTATTGGTGTAGCGTTCGGAATAACCGTGGATACAAATACTGATAATGCCTTAGTTAAGACACTTCCGATAACGGAATTAATTAGTACCGTTGTTTGCTGCTCGGCAAAAGGAACTTTATATAATTCGCATAGCTCCTTTATCATAAAAACTTGTGCGCCAACCGTGGCACCTACTGCAGCAAGTGGATTAGGAATTAATCCACCTCCAGTTGCAATAATCGTATATTTCTTGACCGTCTTATCTGCTTTGTGCGTATTTGATTGTCCGTTTTTAGAAGGAGCAGGAATATTTGGTAATGTGGCAGTTGTCATAATTTTTTATTTTTTATTGATATTAAGCTATTACAATCACTCTGACTGTCTTTTCACTCACGCCTATTGAGGGGGAACACTTTTTACTGTTTTCAATAAAGAAATACCCGCGCTGAAAAAGATAAGCCCCAAAATACTAGACGCATAAGCGTTGATTCCTAAAGTTGCTCCGCCTGAAAAGAGACCAAACACCCCTACAATTAAACCAATAATCCCTAAAACGGTCAATGTGGTTCCTAATAACTTCTTAGCTTCCATAATCTTTATTTTTAAAACTTAATTTTTCCTAAAACGGACGAATAAGGAGGATGTTCAATTGCAACCTATAATCACAGACCGACGGTGAGCACTGCCTTTTTTCAACAGTCAAATGTTTATTTCAAACTAGATTAAACAACTAAGGAACTCACCCGTTTTAGGGAGGCGATTTTTTAGCGGATAGAAAAAAGGGCTGTACAAAGTTTTCAAAATTAGCCCTTTAACCCAACCCTTCCCTTGAGAGGGAAGGGAGTCGTCAAACAGTAAATTTCAGGCAAAAACCGATGTAATTTACAAATTAGCACAAAAATAATCCCCTTCCTTTTGAAGGGAAGGGTTAGGATTGGGTTAGAAACGGAGTAATCTGAAACTTCGTACACACCTATTTAGAAATAGTTAATATTTAGCCCTTTTTCCCGCAGCGCTTTTAGAGTACATCTAAAAAAATCTATATCAAACAAAACAAAAGCATTCCGATGAAATACCTGTGCCTCTTAGTTTTTTTAAGTCTACCTTTTTACAGTCAAGCTCAAAATTTGTCTGATAGCAAAATTGAACAGCTAATTGAGTCTTATCGACTAGACAATCGAGGTCCTTTCAAGGATATCAGATGGTTTTGTCCGAATGATTCTATTCAAATGCCAAGAGAACCTTGTGCTGAAAAAGGGGGACATCAACGGGCGAGACATAAAGAGGCAGTTGTTGATTTGGCTAAAAACCAACATATCTTTTTAGGTCAGATTCTGGCAACCACAAAAATTGATGATTTTTGGGATGCTAAAAATTATAATTCTCGCTTAAAGCAGTACCAATTAGAAAAATTCCTAAAAGAACAGGATAACGGTTGGATTTTAGAAAAAGGACAATATTACAGAGGCGCTTTTCAAGAGGAAGACGAGCGAAATTGGGGCAAAGAATTTTTGCAAGCAATGCTAAAGAATGACGATATTGTCAAGAACCAGTTTTTTTTGTTACGTCAAGCAGCAAAAGCAATCCCTCATAAGGCCGAAACAAAAGGGTCTTATAATGTTCGAGTTGTTTCCAAAAATATTTCGGAAGCCTATCCAAAATTTCAAGACATTCGGGTAAAAATTCACGGTCAGCCTGATAAAACGGATATTGACAAAGTCATTGCTTTTCAAAAAGATAATACTAAACGTTTATCCCCTCAATTGGCCAATCAGTTTGAAGAGTTATTGACGGATATGAAAGAAATGTACCAACCCGTAGATTTAAACATTTTAAACAGTACCATCAAAATTATTTCCAATCG
>CALLVC010000568.1 GCA_938010785.1 uncultured Saprospiraceae bacterium | reverse complement strand
AGCGGATGGGAGGCTTACAGACATAGCACCGCTATGGCGAGCCTGCCTGCCGGCAGAGGCAGGCATTTTCAACATAAACAAGCACTGTTTGTGAACCGCATAGCGGACGGGATGCTAGTAAAAAAGATGAACTCATAAATGGCTAATTAATTATTTTACTTTGCCTTAAGCCATTGACAATTATAGTGCGAGTAGCGTTCGCTCTCTGTAAGTTAGCTGACATTTCACATCCTATATTTTGCTAATATTTTACACATCTCTGCTTTTTAGATTTGAGATGCATGGACATCTAAAGCTTTATACTATTTTCGCAGCCAACATACTTCACAGACTTTTATCAAGCAACACATACTGTTTAAAAAATTTGGCTAATTGAAAATTTATTGTCCTTCAATTCAATCTTAGGTGTCTACCCCCTGCTCACTTTTAGGTTTTGAATTTTAGCTTTTGAATTTTGAATGTCCAACTTCAACCATCATCTAGGCATTAAAAGATTCCACCTTTCACTAGGTGTAACCCCCACTTTTAATGACCAAAAAATTTAAACAGTCATGACAAAAAAGGTCTTACTATTACCCATCTTTCTCTTATGCTGTGTTCAATTCAGTGTCGCACAACACGTTTACTGTGGGCACCAAAGAGCAATGAACAATCTGGCAAACCAGATTCCTTCCTTCAAACAAGCAGTACAACAAACTTTTGCGGAAGCTAAACGAACTGCGCAAACTAATGCTGCTGCTCGTTCCAATGAATTATTACAAGTTCAAGTTGTCGTTCACATAGTACACAACACCGATGTACAAAACATTTCTGACGACTTAGTAGCTGAACAAATTGCTATCCTAAACGAAGATTTTCAAAGTCTCAATGCTGACCAAGCTAATGCTAGAGATATGTACAAGGAGATTGCAGGCAATGCAGGGATTGAGTTCGTTTTAGCAAGCACGGACCCAGATGGCAATCCTACTTCTGGTATTACTAGAACAGCCACCGAAGTAGAAACTTTTGTGGCTTTAGATTTAGACTTCGCTGCTATTTTAGAAGCGTCCGCAGAATGTGGATTGGATTTTACTTGTATTCAAGAAAAAATCTTAGTTGGTGGTCTAGAAGAAAACATTGAAGCTGGCGGCGTACAAATGGACGACGTGAAACGCAGTGATAGAGGTGGTATCGACCCTTGGGACACTGAACGATACCTTAATATTTGGGTAACTAATTTAAATATTGACTTCTTAGGTCAATCTATGCCAGCTATTTTGGGATTTGCTTATCCTCCTGTTGGGGCACCAAACTGGCCAGATGAAGTTTTTGAAGAAGACTTATCTGCTATTGCGGGTGTTGTTGTTCACCATGAAGCCTTTGGTAAAAGCAATGCTGGTGATGGGCTAATTGGCAGTTTAGCAGATGGTGGTCGTACAACTACGCATGAATTAGGCCATTACTTTGGATTAAGACATATCCACGGTGATGGAGGTTGTGGCGAAGACGACGGTATTGCGGATACGCCAAGTGCGGATGCCAGCCAACAAGCACAAGCAGACCCTGAAAACTTACCTGTTTGTGAGGATTTATATAGTATCGATACTTGTCCCGATGATGATAGACCAGATATGGTAGAAAACTATATGGATTATAATGCGATTACTTGTCAAAACTTATTTACTATCGAACAAGTGGAGATTATGCGTGCAATGTTGCAAGGGCCTAGAGCTGGCTTATTGGGTCAGCAGGTAAGCACGAGTACAGCGGAAGAAATCGCTGCAACTCAAGGTTTTGAAGTCTACCCTAACCCGACTGCTAACAGCCTTAATTTATCTTTAGCTGGTTATAATTTGGCTGATTTCGAAGTTCGTGTACAAAATATTTTGGGCGCAACGGTAACCGTTAATGTTGCTAAAGGCAATACGCAAATTGATATGAGTAACTTGAATAGCGGGGTTTATTTAGTGAATTTAGTGAAAGAAGATTTACAGATAGTAAAGAAAGTTTCTGTATTGAATTAAGCAATAGAATAGAGATTAGAGACCATTCCGTAAACGGAATTGAGACCTGCCTACCGGCAAAGCAGGGAATAGAGATTAGTTATTCGGTAGCGAATCTATGAAATAGGCTCACGTATAGAATTTGATAAAACAAGACTATGGTTTAAACAAAACAAACAAAACCAAGCTTTACATTCTTCAAAATTTATTAAAATCTGAAAGAGGTTGTTCCTAATATTTGGAACAGCCTCTTTTTTTTTGCTCTTTCGTGATTCGCCTTATGATTTGGTCAAAATATCATTCATTACACTTTTATTCATCGTAATCGTGGCATTGGGATTGTCGGCTAAAACGCCCGGTCGATTGTGCAAGACATCATTGACTAAATAGAGGGAAATCTTTTCATCAATGTCCGGAAAGATTAGATTAAACGTATACGTTTTTCCCTCCGTTTTGGAACGGTCTAATCGGACTGCCATATAATCATAAAAATTGTCAAGCGGTAAATTCGTTACGATAGCGTCTGAATTCATGCTTGCTATTCAATTGACTTTGTCGCCACAGACTAGGATTAACCGTTGCAGGTGCATCCTCCTTTAGAAAATCAAACCAGCTTAAATCCATCGCCACACTACCATCTGGATTTTTTATGACGGGGTCTTTTCGAGTAGCGATAAAACCTTGGTCTGCTCTTTCAAAATCTCTAGTATCCTCAAAAGGTAATTCCTCTAATATTTGTTGGTGCGTGGCTTCGACGGATTGTGAAGTAATAGTCGTAGTTGATTGTTCTGAGTTACAAGAAAGTAAGAAAGTAAAAAACCACAAATTAGCTCTACTTTGGTACTTTAGAATCAGTTCTTACTAAATCACGCACTTCGCTACGCTACGTGCTTGGAAGTAGTTTTTGGGGTGAGTAAATTTTGATTTTTCTTTAAGAAAAATCAAAATTTACTCACCCCAAACCCCATTTTTTAGCCGCCGAAGGCGGCGTGTACATTAAAGGATTTAAAGTACCAAAGTAGAACTAA
>CALLVC010000567.1 GCA_938010785.1 uncultured Saprospiraceae bacterium | reverse complement strand
GCAATATAGAACTTCTATTATTAGAGCTATTGAACAACTAATTAATATTAGTCAATAATTAAAGCTAAAATATATGGCTACAGCCACCAAAAATAAAAGTACTAAAAAAGTAGATTTCGATAAAATTCGAAAAGATTTTCCACTCTTGAAGCGAGAAATGAACGGTAAACCCATTGTCTTTTTAGATAGTGCTGCGTCTAGCCAAAAGCCCAATTATGTGCTTCGGGCAATGGACCATTACTATAAAAAACTGCATGCGAATGTTCACCGAGGCGTTTATCAATTGAGTCAGGAGGCGACGGATGCTTTTGAAAAGAGTCGGCGATTGGTCAAAGAGTTTATCAATGCACCCAGTGAAAAGGAATGCATTTTTGTGAGAGGGACAACGGAGGGCATTAACTTGGTCGCTAGTACTTATGGTCGTAAAAACTTAGAAGCAGGTGATGAGGTCTTGATTTCTACGATGGAACATCATTCGAATATTGTGCCCTGGCAGATGGTTTGTGAAGAGAAAGGCGCACATTTAAAAGTCGTACCGATTAATGAAGACGGGGAAATGATTATGTCGGAGTTTGATAAATTATTGACCGATAAAACCAAAATCGTTTCGATTAATCATATTTCTAATGCTTTGGGAACGATTAATCCAATTCGAGAGGTCATTGCTAAAGCGCATGCAAAAGGCATTCCTGTAATGATTGACGGGGCGCAGGCGATTCCACACCTAAAAGTCGATGTGCAAGAATTGGACGTTGATTTTTATACCTTCTCTGGTCATAAAATGTGTGGCCCAACAGGTATCGGTATTTTATATGGTAAAGCTGAATTATTGAATGCGATGCCGCCTTATCATGGTGGTGGCGAGATGATTGAGACCGTCACTTTTGAAAAGACCACTTATAACACTTTACCGCACAAGTTTGAAGCTGGCACCCCTGATATTGCAGGCGTGGTCGGTATCGGCGCAGCGGTTGAATATATGCAAAAGATTGGGCATGAAGCGATTGTGCAGCATGAACATGAATTATTGGAATACGCGACGACGGAGTTAAAAAAGATTGATGGGCTTCGAATTGTCGGAGAAGCCAAGGAAAAAGCGAGTGTGGTTTCTTTCCTTTTAGGTAACTCACACCCTTATGATGTAGGAACTATTTTGGATAAATTGGGCATTGCTGTTCGGACAGGTCATCACTGTACGCAGCCTTTAATGGCTCGGTTTGGAATTCCGGGAACGGTTCGAGCTTCTTTTGCTTTTTATAACAATAAGGAAGATGTGGATAAGTTGGTGGAAGGGGTTAAGCGGGCGGCACGGATGCTTGGTTAGCTATTAATGATGAATGATAAACGATGAACGATAAATTCTGCTATCCGCATTATTTTTCGTCATGCCAGCAATTTTATCGTTCTCAAAAATAAATCTCTTTAACCCTATTAACCTTATCAACCTAAATCTTAACAACATTGACAATAAACGAAATACAAGACGAAATCATAGAAGAATTTGCTTTCTTCGATGATTGGATGGAAAAATACGAATACATCATTGATTTAGGTAAAAGTCTACCATTGATTGACCCTAAATATAAAGATGAAGCGCATTTAATCAAAGGTTGCCAAAGTCAAGTTTGGTTACATGCTGCCAATGAAGGAAAGCAGGTTGATTTTACGGCAGATAGTGATGCGATTATTACGAAAGGGATTATCGCCTTGTTAGTCAGAGTATTATCTGGACAGCCAGCGGAAGCAGTGGCGCAATCAGATTTATATTTTATTGATAAAATTGGTTTGAAAGAGCACCTCTCCCCTACTCGGTCGAACGGCTTGGTGAGTATGGTGAAGCAGATGAAGATGTATGGGGTGGCGATGGCGTAGGGTGACATTTTAAATCTAAAAGTGAAAAAGGAATATATATCTACTCCTTGCAATTACTTTTATCGTTTTTTCAAACTAAGGATGGCTGAAAAATCTAATTATTCAAAAGCATGAAAAATAATAAAGCTAATCTAATACCTGGTATCTTACTTTTAATGACTGCTATTTTAAGTGGGTTATCTATAAATTTCGATGAATACGATTGGTTAGATATACTGCCAAGTATTCTATTTGGAATTGCTGGAATAGTTTACATTTTTCAATTTTTCAAAAAAAGAAAAGAAGAAGCTGATAATGAGTAAAAAAAATCTATATCTACTTTTATCAATTGGCTTTTTTACAGTTGGCTGTGCTAATTTCTTTCTTTATGAAAATTCACTTTGGCGCAACCTAATTAACGTTGGATGGCTCATTATTGCAGGTCTGTATTTTGTGCAATTTTTAAAATTTAGAAAACAGGAAAATGGATAAAGAAGCAATCATAGCAAAAATATACGAACAAATCGAAACCGTTTATGACCCAGAAATCCCTGTGGATATCAATGCGTTAGGTTTGATTTATAAAGTAGAAATAGACGACGAAGGGAATGTCTATTTAGAAATGACTTTGACCTCTCCTGCTTGCCCTGTAGCGGAATCGCTTCCAATGGAAGTACAGGAAAAAGTGATGAGTGTCGAAGGGGTAGAAGATGTAGATTTAAGAGTGGTGTTTGACCCGCCGTGGTCAAAGGATTTAATGAGCGAAGAGGCCAGATTTGCACTAGATATGTTCTAAATGCATCCCCCTTATACCTCTGCACCTCTATATCTTTTAACCACTATACCTTTTAAATAATGAAAATTTCTTCTCAAGACGAATATGGCTTACGCATCTTACTCCGCATTGCTCGGGCAGATGCCGAATTGGGCTTAAGCATTCCTCAACTAAGTGAATTGGAAGGGATGTCTGAACCTTATGTTGGAAAACTGACTAGAACTTTGCGATTGGCAGGATTAGTCCAAAGTACTCGTGGACACAAAGGAGGGTATGTGTTGGCCAAAGCAGTAGAAGATATTACGATTAATGAAGTATTGACTGCCTTAGGCGGTAAACTATTTGACCAAAAATTTTGCGGGTCTCATGCGGGTGTCGGAAAATTGTGCACCAATTCTGTGGATTGTTCGGTGCGCTCCCTTTGGAAAATGGTGCAATTTACTTTAGACAATCTATTAGAAAAAGTCACCCTAGCTGATTTAATGAACACAGAAGGAGAATCTAATGAGCAATTGAAAAATCTATTGTTACAAGGGCAGTAACAGTGGGCAGTTTGCAATAGGCAGTGACAGTGACAGCAAGTAGTAGTAAGACTTAGTTTTCAATAAGCTTATTTTGTATAAAACAATTGGGGTTTAAAAATCTCTCAAAAAAAATCATTGGCTTTTACCGTCTATCCCAAAATTAACCACTAACAACTATTTAGATTTTTTTAGCTTTCAAATCTCTGATAGCTGCTTTAAATTCTGGAAAAGCAAATTCAAATCCTGCCATTTCCATTCTCGCTGGAAATATTTTATTGCTATTTAAAACCACATCTGCCATTTCGCCCATCCCCAACCGCAAAGCCGCACTAGGGGCAGGTATCACCAAAGCCTTTTTATCCAAAGCTTTCACTAATTGTTTCGTTAAGTCTTTATTGGTCAATGGATTTGGTGAAGTTGCATTGTAAAACCCTTCTAAGGAGTCGTCTTTCATCAATTGAATAAACATTCGGCAGACATCATCAATATGTATCCAAGAATACCACTGTTGTCCATCTCCAAAATAACTGGCAGTAAAAAAATTCATCGGCAACATCATTTTTGGGAGTGCTCCTCCTTGGGTAGATAGCACCACCCCAACTCGCAGGGCAGCGGTCCGAATACCATTCTGTTCTCCTGCTATTCGAATGGCATTTTCCCAGGCGATACAACTTTCTACTAAAAAACCGTCTTTACCAATTGTTGATGCTTCGGTCAATTCTTCGTCGCCTCTATCTCCATAAATACCTATTGCGGCGGCGGCAAGGTAGGCTTTTGGCTTCGTTTCTAATTTTTGAATATAGCTAGTTAGTAATTCGGTAGTCTCTACTCTACTGTCAATAATTAGCTTTTTTCTGGATTTTGTCCATAAACTATCCGCAATTCCTGCTCCTGCTAGGTTAATAATATACTCCACTCCCTCAAATGCACGTTCATCTATAAAGCTTTTGCTCGTATTCCAAACAAAGGTTGGATATTTTGCTTTAGGATTTTTTTTGCGGCTTAAGTGAACAACAGCGTATCCCGAATTTGTTAAGATTTCACTTAACCTTGTCCCTACTAAACCTGTTCCACCTGCAATTAATACTTTTGACATCTATTAGAATTATTGAATGATAACTTTTATACTATTCAACAGTTTAACAAACCTTCATTCAGTATGTTCATATAAAAATCGCCATAATATTTGTAGAAACTTTAATATCTTTTCTATCTTTGATGTCGTACAAACAAATTCATTCGTCTAGAATAAAAAAAGAATTTCATCGATGAATAAATTCGTCGGTACTTTTAACCAAACTTTGTCAATCGGTCTATCCAAAATTATCGACCGCTATTGCTATTTTTCAACCAAAACCCGTGAATATGCGCCAGTACCTCCGCTTATTACTTTGCTCGTCTGTTTTATTCGCTCTTATTTTTTCTGCTTGTCGTAATGAACCTAAATTGCCTGTTAGTAATTGGGATAAGACGGTATCCGTTCGACTTCCAGGCGACCCGAAATCTCTCTATTTTTTAGAAGCTACTGATGTATCTTCTCGTCAAGTATTGGAGCAGATTTTTCTACCAATGGCAGATTTTGACCCAGTCACTTATGAAATGAAGCCTGTTTTACTTAAAACAGTACCTACCATTACACCAATTACAGAAGGGGAAGATAAAGGTTTAGTTTCTTATGCTTATGAAATTCGAGAAGAAGCAAGCTGGGCAGATGGCTCGCCCATTACAGGAAATGACCTTCTTTTTACTTTGAAAGCAATGCACAATCCACATAAGCCCTCCGTTTACGCATCCCAATTCAAACGTATCCAAAAAATAGTTGTTGATGCTGATAATCCGAGAAAATTCACTATTTTTTCTACGCCTTATATGATGGGAAGAGAATCCTATAGTAGTTTCAGTATACTACCAGCATATTTGTATGACCCCCAAGATATCTTGGCTAAATATACTTGGACAGACTTACGGGATAATGAAAAATTGATAGAAAATGAAGATTTAAAAGAATTAGCAGCTGCTTTTTCTAGTCCAAAATATTTAAGGTCTCCAGAGATATTACAAGGTTCTGGTCCATACAAATTGACTGAATGGACAACGGGACAACAGTTAGTCTTGACTAAAAGAGACAATTGGTGGGGAACATCATTGGCGAAAGATAATAAATTATTAAGGGCATTCGCTGATAAGATTATTTATAAAATTATTCCAGATGCTAATGCTGCTATGTCTTTAATGACTAATGGTGAATTGGATGTATTCACAAAAATGAACTGGACGACCTTTATTAATCAAAAAGAAAAGGCTGACTTTACAGATAAATATAATTTCTATACACCTGAATTATTCGGCGTTAGGATGATGTATTTTAATACAGTTAAAGAAAAATTAGCTGATAAAAAAGTACGCAGAGCTATTGCTCATTTATACCCACGAGAAGAAATTGCTAACACTGTCTTTTATGGTTACCCCACTCCTATTAATGCGCCTTCCAATCCTAATGTAGGTGCATATAATAAAGACTTACCAATCATCAATTTTGATATTGAAAAAGCAAAACAATTATTAGCAGAAGCAGGATGGGCGGACACCAATGGTAATGGTATTGTGGATAAAGAAATCGATGGCGAAACAGTTGAATTATCTATCGAATTGGGCTATGCCATTGCTAATAAAGACTATGGTGATGTCGTGACTATCTTTAAAAATGCAGCAATCAAAGGAGGAGTTGATTTACAAACTAAAGGTTACGAAGCTAGAACATTTATAGGCGAAGTAAAAGGCAGAAAATTTGATATGGCTTTCATAGGTATAGGGGGCTATCATTTTAATTTTGACCCTGAAGCCAGATGGGCATCAAATGGTCCCTCAAATTATTCTGGTTTTGGAACTGCTGAATCAGATGCTGTCATCAAAGAAATTAAAGCGACTATAGATGTAGATAAACAAAACGAATTGTTCAAGAAATTATATGCTATTATGCATGACGAACAACCATGTATTTTTATCGCTGTAGATAAAGATAGAATTATTGCCAGCAAAAAGTTTGGGAAGATTGATGCTATGGGGCTTAGTCCTGGATTTAAGGTCAATCAACTAAACGGCAATGCGGTCATTCCTGTCACCAGTAGTAATAATTAATTATCCTCTATCTTTCATAGTAAAAACGCTCCAATCTTCCTCATAAGATTGGAGCGTTTTGTTAAACCAACTTCGCCCCCTCTTTCACTACAAATTTCACAAAGTTTCAGCCCCCCTTTCCCTTCATTAAACAAATAAGCATTGGCTTCCGTTTTATTTTTATTTTAATAAAATGAATGCTATGTTTAAAGAGATAAATTCAAACACCTTCCTTCTATTTCTTCTTTTGTTGACCTCTTTTAGTTGTAACAAATGGACTAATCGAGCTAAGGGTAGTACCATTGGTGCCACTTCGGGGGCGGTAATTGGAGGTGCTATTGGAAAAAAAGCTGGAAATACTACTGCGGGGATTCTTATCGGAGCTGCCGTTGGTGGTACAACGGGTCTTTTGATCGGCAAATATATGGATAAACAAGCAGCTGAAGTTCAGAGAGATATTGCTGGCTCTAAAGTTGAACGAATTGGAGAAGGCATACTGATTACTTTCGATTCCAAAGCGATGTTCGATATTAATGAATTTTCACTGAAATCTACCACTAGAAACGACCTTAATGATTTATCAACTATTCTAAATAAATATGGTGACACCGAAATTTTGGTGCGAGGACACACAGATAATAGTGGCTCAGAAACTTATAATCAAAAATTATCTCAAGATAGAGCTACTTCCGTTCGTAATTTTCTTTCTCAAAAAGGTGTAACAAGTAGCCGCATGACACTAGAAGGTTTTGGTGAACTTCAACCTATTGCCGATAATAGTACCTCTAGTG
This sequence comes from uncultured Saprospiraceae bacterium, assembly GCA_938010785.1. Classification (GTDB taxonomy): domain Bacteria; phylum Bacteroidota; class Bacteroidia; order Chitinophagales; family Saprospiraceae; genus JAFMDF01. Next base: position 636 of record CALLVC010000567.1, on the reverse strand, counting down.
GTCGTAGCCAAAATAGACGTGTAGAGATAGCTATTTACGCTAATAAAAAATTAAAAAAATTGGCTAAAAAAGGGAAAATTTAACATAGAAAAAGGTTGGTATCCAACGATACCAACCTCTACATTACTTTCCCTTAAAAGCAAATTCTTTTTGTAAAATTGATACCTAATCCTAAAGCATATTTCGAAGAAATAAACCTTAGTAAAAGGTATCAATAGTCAACGTGTTTTAACTCTTTGAGCCTTTTACAACTCTTTGTGTAATTGGGGCTTGCCCATTTTCGTCAATTCTTACTAAGTAAATACCATTTGCAAAACCAGATACGTTCACCTGGTGTGTCGGTACATCCTTTCCTAATACTTGTTCTGCTACTTTTTTACCAGAAACATGGTAAACAGAAAGTACTGCAGACTCTGTAGTTGTTCTATAATTCACATTTAATACATCACTTACTGGGTTTGGATAAGCTGTCAAAGAACCAATAATTTCTTCTTGTATGATGATATCTGCAATGATATCGTCTGCACTGTTTCTACTTTCTGCCCTTACATTTTTACCTGCTCCAAAAGTACTTTCCGAATCTGAAGAATAAGCTACCCATTCAGAATAAGCAGATTCCGTTCCATCAGCACAAAC
>CALLVC010000566.1 GCA_938010785.1 uncultured Saprospiraceae bacterium | reverse complement strand
ATAGAAAGCCTTTTTGAAAAATAGGAGGTAAATAAAATAATAGAGCTTCCAGAACTTAATGTTTCTGGAAGCTCTTTTTGGTTAACGACTCATTTCCTTCTGCATAATTACTGCCATATTAAAATCGTCTTCTATTTGCATGAAAGCATAGGCCTTTGTTTGTTGTGCCCCGACTTTTCGTTTTTCTCTGTCGGCGGTATAGCCCAGATTTAATAACTTAAAGTCATGCTTTTTAGCATATAAAACCGTTTCATACAAGACACAAGAATAAGGCCGATGGTCTGCTTGATAATCGTAATTTGCTCCACCTAATAAGGCATTTAAAGTCGTCCCATTTTTTTGACAAATCATCATAGCAACGGACCGTCCATTATTATCTGGTAATTCAATTTCGGGCTTGGGTTTGAGTTCTAAAACGACCCAATCTTCTCTGTTGGCAATTGATTCAAATAATTTAAATGGCAGCGGAAATGTATTGATGGTATAATTATTTTTTCTGATGTTTTCGTACAACTGATACCAATGTTTAATATCCGCTGGGGATGGGTTTTTATTGATGACCAAATCAAATTTATCCATATTTCTTAGAATATGGGAATTGAGACATCTTTTAGAATTTCTTGACAGTGGTGCTTTAAACTCAGCAAGTGTATTCCAACTAAAGTCCTTTATATAATTATTATTAGGTAACTCAAATTTGATATAGCCTTGCCCCGTAAATATTTCTTCTAACTCTTTGCTTGGTGATTCAAAATCTCGAATAATTAGCTGATTGATATTATTCGCCTGTTGCTTTTTATCAATAATGTCCAGCAGTTCTTTTAAGGCTTCTTTCCAAAGTGGATGTTGCTCATCTAAATAAAACTGCTCCCCTTCAGTGAAGGGAGTTCCAACAGCTAATACATCTGAAGTCAAATAATAAGGGTCATGCTGACGATTCATTTCTATTTTACCCGAAACATCCCGAGTTGACATCATATCATCTTTTCCTAAGCTGGTCGTTAGAAAAGTCATTAAAATTGGCTGGTCAGCCTTGTCTGTAATGATGATGTATTCAAAATCCCAGTTATCTTCCTTTTTTTCATTATTAGAAAAAGCAGCTTCCATGATACTTATCGTTTCATGGTTTAAAATACCATTGGACAAAAAGTATTTATCCCAAAGTTTTGGATTGATATCCTTAATCCTTTGATAGGTTTTAATGGTTATCCCAGCTTTAAGTTTAGGCTTTGCTTTAGGTTTGATTTTTATCGTCGGAGAAAATTTGAAAGCTTCATAAATTTGTTCGTAACTGAAATCCTGCTCTATCAGCGTTTCTTCTAGCACTTCCTTAAAGTGATAAAGCATGTCTTTAATTTGTGCTTTGGTATGTAGACGAGTTAAAGTAATTCGTATGCCTGTATTTTTCATACCAACTGCTGGGAATACGCCCCAATTCATAAAATAGCCCCTATCAATCATTTTTTTAACGATGGCATTTCCTATTCTAGGTAAGCTTACCCCAATGAAAAAGACTGGAGAATCACTAATAGAAACACAAGGCAATTCCAACTCCTGAATAATTCGTTTGGTGTAAAGAATATTTTCCCATAACTCATCTTGCATGGTCTTCAATTCTGGACTCAAATGGATTTTTGCAGAAGCAATGGCTGCACCCAAATTGGCAGGTTGAAGCGGACCAGAAAAAAGCATCGGACCTCCACAATTACGTACTTTTCTGACTAAGGCTTTATTGGGCATCACCAAGACACCGCCACCGCAGGCGAAGGCCTTGTTTAAGGAAGTCCCTACCACCATTCGCTCATGTTGTTTTATTTTGCTTAAAACAAAGCCTTGTCCATTTTCTCCATACCAACTCATGCCATGCGCATCATCGACATAAAAATGGAAGTTTTTGTACTTATTTAATAAGGCTTCTACCTCTAATATGGGGCATTCATCTCCATACATGGAATAAATACCATCTGCTAAATACCAAATATTTTTATGTTGATTGCTCAGCCGTCTAATCGATTCCTCTAACATCTTCATATCATTATGTCGAACTACTTCTACCGTAATACCTCTGGGTTTTAGTAGCGTAGCAGCTGTTTTTACGGAGTTGTGAACTTGGTGGTCCATAATGACGGCATCTTCATCATCGACTAAAATTGGAAGTGCTGAAATGTGTCCTAAGGTAGTTGTTGCTGTAACGACACAATGTGCGCCGAACATTTGATAAAGTAGTTCCTCAAATTCTTCGTAAAGTCCAATAGAGACGTAAACACGAGAGGAAGAAAACTGTGTGCCAGAGGTTTGTATGGCTTTGATGGCGCCTTCCCTTAATCGTTCATCAAATTCAAGTCCTAGATAACTGCAAGAACCAAAATGGACAACTGGTTTATTACCAATTTTTATTAGGTTTTTTTCATCGCCTTTGCTGGCTAAATCCACATAGAAAAAACCTATTTCTGATGACCTTCCAGACTCCATGATGTTGTCCACCGCGTCAACGAACAGTTTGTAATTTCCCATAGTTTTTGTTTTTGTTTAGGGAGTAAGAAGTGCCTTAGTATAAGTAGGTTATCTTATTCTTATTCCCTTAGTTTTCTTGAATAATTTTCTTTCCAATCCATACTAAAATGGCTAATCAGTGTAAGGGATTACAATAGATAGCTATTCAGCGTATGGATATTTTTTGTAATTACTAAGAGGATGCCATAGCATGTTTAGGCATACCTAGTTTTAAGTTGGACTGCAATGAAAATAGACCTAGATTTTTTGTATTCTCTACTATTGATGGTGTCAATAACGGTGAGTAGGTTATGCGTAATAACCTATTTCTGTTTAAAAAGGATTGCCCTATCGGGTATCTTATTTTTCCTTTGAAAGTATTTGAGGTAAAGTATTTTCGTTTTTATAGTATGTTTGTTCATTTGCCAAAATTGTAACTAGTAAAGAGATAATCAAATGTAGTGAAAAATTTATAACTGCCAAATTTTTATTTGCTAAGAATGCAGGATTTTGGGATTTGATAGCTTTGATGGCATTATAATGACAAATAATAAGGGGAGTGGATAGACTTAATTTGTGTAGGTAAAAAGGTTTGATTTATGATAAATGGCGATGTGTTTTAGCAAAAATAAGCCAAAATAAGCCAAAATAAGCCAATCGAATAGGTAGTGCACACAATATTGCCCCCCTTTTCCTACGCCTTCACTTTTATCAAAAATCCACCTCCCAATTATTTCTAATGGCTTCTAACTCTGGAATGATGCATGACTTTTCTTCCTGTTCTTTGGATACAAAAATAGGCAGGAAAGCAGTTTCCTTTTGATTATTAATAATCAAAAAGTTATTGGTAAACGATTTTCCAATAAGGCTTTGACCTTTAGTTGATTTATATTGATAATGAACAATTGCTCCTTGACTGTTCTGCGATTTTTTAGACCTTCTTCTTGGTACGATAGATAGAATTTTTCCACTAGATATAGTACCATATTTATACAACTTTAGTTTCTTTTGTGATTGATAGACTGCATAAAAAAGGAATGGTAATCCAATTAGGAAAAGTAGTAGCAATATATATTTTAGAATAGTCGCATCAAAGGGTTTTAAATCTTTTATGATGGATTGCCCATTTAATTTTTTGATAGGAATCTCTGCTCCAATTTCTAACCGTTGTACCTTTCTTTCCGCTAAAGTTTTGAATTTAAAATTTACTGTTCTCCCGTTGTCAACATATTGGTAAGATATAATAGTAGGATGGACGCCATTTACTTTGGTGTTATATTGGGTTTCTATATCTGTGATTTTGGCAACGGTTTCTGTTCCTTCCTGATTTATTAAATGGTAATCTACTTTTGGGGTGTCTCCTTCAATTACTGAGAAGATGAAAAAAATAGTGATGGAGATTAGGATGAATATGAAACCAATAAATAGTGCGGCAGCATGTTCTTTTAGTATATTCATTTTAGTAGTATAGGCTACCTTTCTTGGTTTTCTGTACATTCTAGGAGGTGGTTTGAAGGTTTATCGAGGACCTATCCATTTAAATATCCCATGACTTCTAGTGAATTGAAAAATAATAGAATACCCACTGCTAAAATAGCGATTATATTTCCTAATAAGCCTGAATATTTTATCCAGTTAGCTTTTTCCTTTAAAGTTATACTTCTAATTCCGTTTAGGACACCTAGGACATGATTTACAAAAATGGCTAATAAAACTAATTCTAAGCCTATTATTAAAAAGCCATTATCGGAGTCGTAGGTTAATATGGTATTGGCTAATAGGGCAATTATCAAATAGCCTAGGATGCCAATGATAAATCGCTTAAATCCTTTTTTAGCTTCTTTGGATTCCATTTTTTATTTTCAAAGTTTAAAATTTATTAGGGATTATAACTAAAAAAAATTATCCGTGGTCCTTCACTAATCTGTGGTAGTTTATTTTTATACTACGGATTTGTGAAGGAACGCGGATAACTTTTATTTTATTTGACTAATTTTTTGACAATCAAATATTTACAAA
>CALLVC010000565.1 GCA_938010785.1 uncultured Saprospiraceae bacterium | reverse complement strand
TTTTTGTGTAAAAATATTTACCATTAATTAGCCTATCTTTGAGTTCTAAATAGGCTTTAGCAGTCTTACCAATTTGTGGAAGTAAGTTCGTTTTTTGAGTAGCATTTAAACCCTGTAAAAATGGAAAAATGGCTACCTCGTCATGTCGTTCGAAAATATTTATCCAGTTTTCGATTAGGTTCATCTATTTGTAGTCTCGGATAGTATTTATTTTCGGCGAAAATAGGCATAATTTGTTACTATTCAACACATATTTATAGGGAATTTTTATTTTTCACCACATAGATATTTAAGTTCATTTAAACTGCAAGCCATAGCCATCAAGCTAAGGGATTATTAACCGAAAAGCAGGAGATACTTTGAAAGTATCTCCTGCTAGGGGAACCTAGAAAGCGATACTTTCAACCCCGATAGCTATCTGGGGCTCTTTCTTTAGTCTGACGGTCTGGCTACAAGCTTAGATACTAAAATGCACTCGCATGAACTATATGGTAAGAAATTAGTATTACTTATTTTGATGAATAGTTCCCTTAATTTTATATAAAATCCATCTAACTATTCAGAATAGAGATTAGAGATTAGAGACCATTTTATTGAGAGAAAAGAGACTTGGCATTGTTGAATATAAACCTAAAGGTACTCACAGTTGACCAAATTTTCGAAAAATAAATCTCTGTTCTCTACTCTCTACTCTCGGTTCTGAACAGTTACTAATCCATTATCAAAATGACCATTACTAGTAATATTGTCGATATACCGAATCGTTCTATTTTTCACGGAACAGTAACTATTGAAAATGGAAAGATTAAAAGTATTCAACCAACCGAAGGGAAAAGTAATCATTTCTTATTGCCAGGTTTTGTAGATGCACATATACATATAGAAAGTTCGATGCTTGTTCCTTCTGAATTTGCTCGATTAGCCGTTTTACAAGGAACAGTCGCCACGGTTTCAGACCCACATGAAATTGCCAATGTCATGGGTGTTGAAGGGGTTGAATATATGATAAACAATGGCAAACAAACACCCTTTAAATTTAACTTCGGCGCTCCTTCTTGTGTGCCTGCTACTACTTTTGAAACGGCTGGTGCAACGATTGATGTAGCAGGAGTTAGACAATTATTAGAAAATCCAGCTATTAAATATTTGGCAGAAATGATGAATTATCCGGGGGTATTATTTGAAGACCCTTCGGTGATGGCGAAAATAGCTATAGCTCAAGAATTAGGCAAACCAATTGACGGACACGCACCGGGATTAAGAGGGGAAGATGCTAAAAAATATATTGCCGCAGGAATCAGCACCGACCACGAATGTTTTACTTATGCCGAAGCCTTGGAAAAATTGCAGCACGGCATGAAAATTTTAATAAGAGAAGGAAGTGCTGCTAAAAATTATGAAGCCTTACATCCCCTTATTGACCAATTCCCTGATAAAATCATGCTCTGTTCGGACGATAAGCATCCAGATGATTTAATTTTAGGACACATTAATCAATTGGTTGCCAGAGCAGTATCAGATGGACATGATGTGTATAAGGTCTTGCAAGCAGCTTGTATTAACCCAGTCAAGCATTATGAATTAGATGTGGGTTTGTTAAAAATTGGTGAGGAGGCAGATTTTATTTTAGTAGATAATTTAACTGATTTCAATGTTCAAGCTACCTATATAAATGGGGTTTGTGTGGCAAAAAATGGGCAGGTCAATTTTCCAAAAGTAACAGCACCCATTATCAATAAATTCGATACTTCTTTAAAAACCGCAGTCGATTTTAAAATAGCATCCCTCACGCCGAATAAAGAAATGCGGGTGATAAAAGTGATTGATAAAGAAATTGTCACGGAGAGTTTTTCCACTTTGCCTAGTATTAAAGAAGGTCTGATAATTCCAGATTTAGAAAAAGATATATTAAAATTAACGGTAGTCAATCGCTACTTTGACGCCCCTCCTGCGGTTGCTTTTATTCATGGTTTTAAATTTAAATCGGGCGCCATTGCTTCTTGTGTCGGTCATGATTCCCATAATATAATTGCTGTTGGAACAGATGATAAACAATTGGCGGAAGCAGTTAATTTAATTATAAAAAATAAAGGTGGTATCGCTGCAGTTCAAAATGGGCAGTCAATGATTTTGCCATTGCCCGTTGCTGGAATTATGACCAATGCAGATGGTAGAGAAACTGCCAAAGCTTATGCCCTAGTCGATGAATTTGTAAAAAATGAAATGGGGTGTCCCTTAACTGCTCCATTTATGACCTTATCATTTATGGCTTTGTTGGTCATTCCCGAACTAAAGTTGAGTGATAAAGGATTATTTGATGGCCGAAAATTTGAGTTTGTCAGTTAAGATTGTCAAATTTAAAAATTTATATTATTTATTTTTTAATTTATAATACATTCTGGCACAGTACTTGTAATCTAAATTATAACTTTTGTAATCCCATGAACATCCAATCCAAGGCTTTTAAATTAAAAGGATTACAAAATGATAGCGTCAATAATTTTTCCCATACTATTAGTACTATTCTTACAACTATGTCAGCTATTAGGTTCGTTAAAAACGACATTAGTTAGAGTAGTATATGGTGCTTTGCCTACTTCAAGTACGCCCTCCTTTCCCAAAAAAATTCCTTTTAGTTTTTCTTTCTTTGCCATAAATATAAGTCTACACTTATAAATATAAGTCCATAAAGATATAGCTTATTTGACAGCACCCATTTATTAAGAACATGTACACACACTCACAAATTATGCACCCATTCGTCAAATAATCGAACTTTTATCCGTGTTAGGGCAAACTGTAAATGCTGTAAATTTGCAAGTAACCTTGACACGGATAAAAAATCTAATTTTCTTCGTGTTTCACTAAGTCAATCCCCTTCACCATCTACATTCCTTGAGCAACGCTCATCAAAATTTATTAAGGCAAATCACTTCCTACTTATTCCATTTATTAACTAAATCGACTAAGTCTCCAATTATCATTTCGTCGGCACTTCTATTAATATCCTCAAATAATTTTTTTTTGAATCTGAATTTACTACCTTGGTTGCTCTGTTTTTTAATTAATTCAATTTGCGGACAACAGGTAGCAAAGCCTTTAGGCTTTCCCGTCACCGACCTTTAGGTCGATTTGTTAAGTTTTAGAGGCCTAAAGGCCTTGGACAGGAAAGCCTGAAGGCTTTACTACCAGTTTATTCCAATACTCTCCGCAACTTGGATTAATTAAACTGTTCACGAAGTATCAAAACGTAAAATGACAGAAAATCAAACCTACAGCCAACGGTATAAGGCTTATGTCCTCTTAGTTTTAACGGGCGTTTATACCTTCAACTTTATTGACCGACAAATTCTGGTCATCATTCAAGAGTCTATCAAAGGAGAATTAGGATTGTCAGATACCCAATTGGGTTTATTGACAGGCTTTGCCTTTGCTGTATTTTATGTTACGCTAGGACTGCCGATAGCCAGATTTGCCGATAAAAATAATCGTCGAAATGTAGTCGCCGTTTCCCTTGCTATTTGGAGTGGTATGACCGCTATTTCAGGTACGGTTACTAGTTTTTTCCAATTATTATTAGCTAGAGTTGGTGTAGGTGTTGGAGAAGCGGGTGGTAGCCCTCCAGCCCACTCTATGATTTCTGATTACTTCCCCTCTCATCAACGAGCAACCGCCTTATCTATTTATTCGGTCGGAATTTATGTGGGTATCTTAGCAGGATATTCTATCGGTGGATGGATTGATGCGACCTATGGGTGGCGGATGGCTTTTTATGCTTTAGGTATACCGGGAATTATCTATGCTTTATTATTAATATTGACCGTAAAAGAACCTCCGAAAGGACATTCTGACATAGCAGTTGCTGACATTAAACAACCCGAAGAAACGTCTTTTTGGGATGTTATACGGACTTTAATGTCCAAACGGACTTTTATGTTTGTAGCAATAGGATGTGGCTTTCACACCTTTGGTAATTATGGTGTCGGTAATTTTTATGCGCCATTTTTAGCTAGAGTACATGGCATGCCCGTTCAAGAAATTGGGGTAGCTTTGGGACTAACAAGTGGTTTTGGTGGTATCATTGGCACTTTTGCAGGAGGCTTCTTAGCAGATAAATTTGGGCAAAAAGACCTCAAATATTATATGTGGATTCCTATTCTTGCAGGTTTGCTGAATTATCCATTTTCTTATTATGCTTTTTTTGGTTTAAGTGTCAATTGGGTTCTAGCCGCTTATTTCTTCACGGCACTTTTAACGGCACTTTATTTAGGACCGAGTATTGCGGTAACGCATAACCTTGTGGATGCTAAAAAAAGAGCTTTAGCATCTGCCATTTTGTTTTTATTCTTAAACTTTATTGGTCTTGGTTTAGGTCCAGTTGTTATCGGTTTCCTTAGTGATATGCTTGAACCAACCTATGGTATTCAGTCCTTAAAATATGCCTTCACCTCTACTTGGGTGACGGGGGCTATTTCTCTTGTTTGCTTTTACCTTGCTTCTAAGACCTATGAAAAAGAAGCGCTAGTGAAAAAGATTTCTAAAAATGCAAAAAGTGAAGTCAATGATATGGGCGCTGTTTTGAATATTGTTTTAGGGGTATTCTTGCTATTTATCGTAGGCTTATTCTTCTTACAAATGGGCTTAGCTGGTGCTAATATTATGTCAATGGCCACTTGGATTTTAGCTTTGGTTGGTTTATTTTTCGCAGCTGGAGTTTATTATACCGCAAAAGGCATTATGGAAGGAGATTGATGTTTAGTTTTTAGTGGTTAGTGGTAAATTGTTAGTGCATAGTATTTATTGCAATTACAACTTATTACTCCCTACTTTAAAATACCTTTAACAGGATTAGGGTATTTTTTTACTTTGATGAAAAATATTATAGCTGTAATTTTAGGTTGTTATAGCAATGAGTAAATTTAAAAATAACCGAAAATGAAATTATTACACTTTTCTCTCTGCTTAATTATAAGTGTTGTCCTCACTAATTTGACGATAGCGCAATCTTATAATTTAGCTGCTGATAGTTCCAAACAGATTACCGTTACAGGTACTTCTACCCTACACGGTTGGACGGTTACCGCCAAAGAGGTTCAAGACATCCCGACAACTTTAGTGATAACAGAACAAAACACCATTGATAGCTTTTCTTTTGGTGTTGTGGTCAATAGTATGGACGGAGGTCGTGGAGCATCTATGAATAAAAAAATAACGGGTGCTTTACAAGCTGCCGAACATCCAATTATTACTTTCCAGCAAAGTGAACCTGCTGCTATTTCTGAAATTGATAGTGATGGCAATTTTACCTTGACTTCTAAAGGTATGTTAAAAATGGTTGGTTTAGAAAAAGCAATCGAAATTATAGTAAATGGCAAAAAAACGGATAATGGGCTTATCTTAAAAGGCAGTAAACCACTAACTTTCAGCCAATTTGACATTGAACCACCTTCTGCTATGTTCGGACAAATTGTCTGTGGAGACGACATCGCCGTGAACTTTGAATTTAAATACGAGAATTAGTGGTTAGCTTTTAGTGGTTAATGTCAGTAGATTAACCACTCACAACTAACCACTCACAACTAAAAAATATGTTTAAGCAAATTCTAATAATTACCTTATTGCTTTCTTCTGGGGCATGTGCGACCACTGGTCAAAATAAAATCCCTACTTCTACCGAAAAAGATACTGCTAAAACAACGACCAATGTAGTGATAGCTACAAAAATTCCTTCGACAGCGGTTAGTTTTAAAATGGCATTAATCCCAGCTGGAAGTTTCCAAATGGGTAGTCCTGAAGGGGAAGAAAATCGAGAAGATGATGAAGGTCCGCAAATGGAGGTAAAAGTTGAATCCTTTTATATGGGGGTACACGAAGTCACTTTTGATGAATTCAATATTTTTAGAGAAAAGGAATTAGACCTTGCACCCGAAGGTAGAGAAGATTGGGATGCGGATGCTTTTGCTCGTCCTAGTCCGCCTTATGAAGACCCAACTTTTGGGATGGGGAAAGAAGGGTTTCCAGCAGTCAGTATGACACAATTTTCTGCGCTGCAATATTGTAAATGGTTATCCGATAAAACGGGTGATTTTTATCGCTTGCCAACTGAAGCAGAGTGGGAATATGCCTGTAGAGCAGGTACGACCACCACCTACTATTATGGAGATGATACGGAACTAATTGATGATTACGCTTGGCATTATGATAATAGTTCTGAAAAGTACCATAAAATTGGCAGCAAAAAACCTAATGCGTGGGGACTTTACGATATGCTTGGCAATGTGTCAGAATGGACTTTAGACCAATATAAAAAAGATGCCTATGCGACTATCGCCGCAGAAATGGCAACAGAAATAAACCCTTGGATACAACCAACTCGCTTGCATCCACGAACGGTAAGAGGAGGAAGTTGGGATGACTCCAAAGAAGAACATCGTTGTGCAGCTAGAATTCGGTCAAGCAGCAAATGGAAGGAAAGAGACCCACAAATTCCAAAAAGTTTTTGGTGGAATACAGATTCTCCTTTTGTCGGCTTTAGATTGGTCAAACCTGCTAAACAACCTACTCAAGCTGAGCGGGAGGCATTTTGGTTATTGGTTTTAGGGGATTAATTAAATGATGTCATTGGTCATTAATTTAGTCATTGGTCATTGAGTCAATAGTCATTTCAAGCTGACTCGATGGTTTAAGTCAGGAGCAGATAGCCATTTCAAGCCCGCCTGACTGCGTGCGGGCAGGTCTGGAGAGGCCGTCGGGCTAAAGAAAGAGATACGTTGAAAGTATCGCTTTCTAGGCCCCCCTAGCAGGAGATACTTTGAAAGTATCTCCTGCTTTTCGGTCAATAATCCCTTAATCTGACGGCTGAAAGCTCAAAATATCGCCCCTATGGTAAACTGTTGATTATCAGCAACTATTTTCTAATGACCAATAACTTTCACTAAAATAACAACTTATGAAAAATCAAAACAATTCAGGAATCAACCGAAGGGACTTTGTCAAAACCTCTGGTTTGGTAGCTGGCAGTATGATGCTTGCGCCTACCCTTGTCTCTGCTAAAGCACATATTGCTGGCTCTGATGAAATAAAAATTGGCTTAATTGGATGTGGAGGAAGAGGGACAGGAGCGGTAGTTCAAGCACTCAGCTCTGGTCAAAATGTCAAATTAGTCGCTATGGCGGATGCCTTTAAAGACAATTTGGATAAATGCTATAAAAGAATCACCGACCCTGAATTTCAGGATTGGTCTTCTGATGAAACAAAAGATATGCGCCCTATGATTGATGTTCCTGAGGAGCACAAATTTGATGGGTTTGATGGTTATAAAAAAGTGATTGCACTTTGTGATGTCGTGGTAATTGCAACGCCTCCTGGCTTTAGACCTATTCATTTTGAAGAGGCTATTAATCAAAATAAGCATGTCTTTATGGAAAAGCCTGTAGCAGTAGATGCACCGGGCGTTCGCAGAGTTTTGAAGGCCGCGGAGGAAGCAAAAAAGAAAAAATTAAACGTTGTTGTTGGTCTGCAAAGACATTACCAGAAAGTGTATCAAGAATGGGTGGAAATGTTGCACAATGGGGTCATTGGCGATATTACCCTTGCTAGAGTGTATTGGAATAGTGCTGGTGTTTGGGTGAGAGAAAGAAAACCTGAACAAACGGAAATGGAATACCAAATGAGAAATTGGTATTATTTCAACTGGCTTTGTGGCGACCATATCACCGAACAACATATTCATAACTTAGATGTTGGCAACTGGGTAAAACAAGCTTACCCTGTACGTGCAAGTGGGATGGGCGGTCGAGAAGTCAGAAATGGCAAAGACCACGGAGAAATATTTGACCACCACTTTGTAGAATTTGAATATGCCGACGGGTCGATTATGTCTAGTCAATGTCGCCATATCAAAGGTTGTACCAATAGAGTTAGTGAAGCCTTTCATGGTACAAATGGGTCTGCTCCAAAACCGGGCGTAATAAAAACAAAAAGTGGGTATAAAATCATGGATTATAATGATAAAAAAGACCCAAATCCTTATCAAGTAGAACATGATTTATTGTTTGCGGCTGTCGCAAAAGGAGAATATAAATATGCGGATGCTGAAAATGGTGCTAAAGCAACCATGACTTCTATTTTAGGTAGAATGGCAACGTACTCTGGGCAAGTAGTCGAATGGGAAAATGCTATCAATTCTAACATTGATTTATCTCCAGCTAAATATGATTGGAATGCCAATCCACCTGTAATGCCAAATGCGGAAGGATATTATCCTATTCCTGTACCGGGCGTTACGAAAGTGGTTTAGGATTTTATAGCTTCTGGTCTCTTATGCAAACTTGATTGTTTGGGAGACTGGTTACCCCTGTTACGTGCCTACGGCACGATTTCTGGCTTGGCTGTTCTGTCTTGAATAGATTCGATGTGCGAGCCTCCCAGACCTGCCCGCAAGCATTCAGGCGGGCTCGATACTTCTATCTGGTCGTCTCCTGACAACCGAACTGATTTCTCTGCTATAATCTCCGCCAAATAATGTAAAAAATACTCAATGAATCCTAAAAAAATCCTTTCTAAAAGAGGGCAAATAGCACATGACACTGTACTCAGAGTTGACTTCGACTTGTTTTTTGAGGCGTCTGGAGATGCTTATGACAAAGACAACAATCCCAATGGGAAATTTCCACTAAATACTGCGGAGAACAAACAAAGTTGGCCCTTACTTAAAGAAAAAATCGAAATGCTGTTGTTGGAAAAATCTATTCCACCGTGGGTAGCTAATTATACTTCTTGTTTAGGGGATGAATCTTTTAGGATTGCTTTGGCCGGATTTCTAAGTAAGTTCTTAACGAAATGCCCTATTAATCGGGACCATCTAGGGGTTTCAGCTGGAGCAACGGCTATCATAGAAATGACTGCTTGGCTTTTGGCGGATGCTGGTGATGTCTTGGTTATTCCTACGCCAAGCTATCCTGTTTATAAACAAGATATTGGCAATAAAGCAAAGGTAGAACGATATGATTTAGTGACCCACCATGAAATTTCTGATTTAGAAAATAAGCCCGCATTAAGAATAAAACACCTAAAAAAAGCCAAAAAGAAAATTGAAAAACAAGGTAAAAAATTTAAAGTCCTAGTACTCACTACTCCTGATAATCCTACGGGTGGAATTTATACTAAAAAGCAATTAAATCGAATAGCTGACTATTGTATAAAAAATGGTATTCACCTGATTGTCAATGAAATATATGGACTTTCGATAATTGACACCACTCACCCTGCTATAAAAGAGGATTACCCAAAGCAACGGACTTTCACCTCTTTTGCGCAAATAATGGCTAAAAAGAAAAGTCCTTATTTACACCTTTGGTATGCCCTTTCGAAAGATATGGGGATTTCTGGGTTTAGAGTGGGTGCCGTCTATTCTCAAAATGAAGCTTTTATCAAAGCTTATGATAATTTGAATGCCCCTCACTTGGTTTCTAATCATACCCAATGGTTGTTGGCAGAAATCCTATCTGACCATGCCTTTATGGAAAAATACATCGCTCATAATCAACAATTGTTGACAGAGTCTTATGCTTTGGTGGTAAAGTATCTAAAAAAACTGAATATATCCTATGTTCCTTCCAGGGGCAGCCTATTTGTTTGGGCAGATTTTTCTGAGTTTTTGAAAAAACCGACCCTGAAAGCAGAGACTAGATTTTGGGAATTGCTCTATGAAAAAACAGGTGTTTTATTAACTCCAGGAGAAGGTTTTGGGCATTCTAAGAAAGGATTATACCGAATTGTTTTTCCTTGTTTTGAAAAAGCAGATTTGGAAGTGGCGATGCAGCGATTGAAAGGTTTTTTAAAGTATTATAGAAAGGAAGTCTAGGTGCTGAGGGCTGAGAGCGAAGGGCTGAGGGAATAATCGAAACTTAGAAAAAATCCGTTTCAGTTCACAAACGGGTAATCGTATATATAATTAAAAAAGTATCATCCTCTGCTAGTATCGGAAACTAGTTTATGTAGGAATTCATATTATATCAGCTTATTCCTCTCTCAAAGTATATACTACGGAAGTGGCATAATTTCCAGAAGGAATTAATACGGAAACACCTTGAATTTGAAATTGCAATGGTATATCGGCTCTACTCTTTTTACCCGAAAAAAAGAAATTATCGTTGTTGGAAATCTCTTGAAAAGCAGTCCCTCCTTGTATAAAACCGCCTCCATTTCCATTTCCTGTTCTTTTCACAAATAACTGCAAAGCAGCGTCCCAAAATATATCCTCTTTATGGATACTAAAGCTCCATCTAAAATTTCCATTGCCTTTACCCTTTGAAGTAGTTGCCGATAAGTACACTTGAGCAGGATTACTTGTATATTCGTAAGAAAAATCATTGCCTGCCTCAACAATGGGAGAAATAGCATAATTCCAGTTTCCCTCTACATTGATGAATGCTTGTCCACTCAGTATACCAATTAATCCCAAATTACCTATTACTAATAATAAACAATTCTGCAATATTGATGAACCCAATTTAATATAAGATTTAAATTTTTCTATCATAGATTTTTAGATAATAATCAATCAGTTATAGTTACCATAATTTGAATATTCGAGGCTGAAGATTCTATCAACTTAGAATAGTCACTTATTGCTACTTTATAATTTATAGGATATCCAAAATTCACCCCGTTTCCAGTGTAACTACCTCCTATTCCTGTAATAATAAGTTGAGCATGTTCGGTGAGTAGGACACTACCTACGGGTGTCCCCAACATTCCCCTTCCCCCTACGGCATTTCCTACCGTTAACTCTAAGGTTACTCCTTCTGGTAATTCTCCATTGGCGACTTGCATATAAATATTTCTAGGACTAGACTCCCTATTTAATCCACAGGTATAATTTAACCATTTGGTTTGTTCTGGAGAAGTAATTTGAAGCGCTCCTCCCGCTTCGACTGAAGGCTTAAATTCAAATTGAATAGGAAGATTATTAGGTTCAAAGTCTAATATAGATATTTCAGGTATAGAAAAATTTACAAGATGTTTATCTGAAAGCAATTGACCGTATATCCGTTGACTTCCAAACATAAAAAGAAGAAGAAAAAGTAAACTCATCCTTATACTTTTATATAAATTAAAATTATTTTTAATCATCGTCTGAAAGATTTATCAACCTTTTGAATTGAATTTTTCGCTGCTTATCCTGTACGATAATTGGCAAATTCGTTTTCTGCCCTTCTTCTATCTTCACCGTATAAGTTGATTTCGCAATTTTATATTTCTTATTTAAATCTTTACTTAAAACTTCCAATTTCCATTCTCCCGGTTTTAAATCTCCAAATTTATACTGTCCCTTGTCATCCGTAAAAGCTCTTCTTGTCTCCCTGCCATTTGTAATTTGTAGTAAAATACTGCCCACGGTTTCTAAGGAAATTGTTTGAGCGTGTGGTTCTTTTCTTTTAAATTCTAACGCCCCTAAAATAGCTCCACTCTGGATTAACTTTAAGTGAACTTCTTTGTCTGCTTCTGGTAGTACTTCGATTGTTGGTAAAGCATTGTCTGCCAATATTTCATGTAAATCCATGGTCGACGGGTCAATCATCAAAGGATATTTACCCGGAGGAACTGATTTAAATTTGAATTGTCCTTCGGCATTGGTAACCGCCGTTCTTCCATTCAAATAAACAATGACACCTTTTGTAGGCTTACCATTACTTCGCTTCAACAAACCATAAATATTCCCTGTTTTAGGCTTTTCCTCTAATCGAATACCAAAATTATAGACATATTTAGCGGATACTACAAAATCCTTTTGGTTTAAGGTATTCCGTCTAATAGTTTGTCGAGCATTCAATATCAACTGAGATTTCTTTCTTATGGTTTGAGCTATATTTAAATCAAAAGCATTCCTATTTTTATAATAACTTGCCACCTCAAAATCATTTTGGTATCGAATTTCAAAACGAGTATTTTTTTTGATAATCCCACCAATAGAGGCTCCCCAAAGCAACTGTTTTTGACTAACAATTTGCCAACTATTTTTGCTAAAATATTGACCAAAAGTCCGCAAAGAAAAAGCCCCTATTTTCCACCCCAAATCGGAATATATCCTAAAGACTTTCTGAGCATCTGTTTCTATCGTTTGCAGATAATTTTGAGCAACTCCATACTCAGAAGAAAGGCCAAAACTAAATCTTCGAATATTTTGATTAATGCCCAAAAATAATAATCTCTCCTTTTGAAAAAATTGTTTTTGTGGCAACTGGTCTTCTACTTCATTCTGACGCAGATTAAACTGAAACTGGGTATTCGCTCCTAATTTTAATCGAAATCCAACGTGCCTTCGGTCTGAAAATGGTGCTGCTAGCAAAAGGGTATCCAAAGCTGCATTTCTCTTGTCTTGAAAAATACCTGCAACTAGATTAATTTTCTTATTCAATTTGTAGGATACGTTTCCAGAAAAATTTAGGGTATTTTGGAAATATCCTGCAAATTTTGGACTGGCATAAATCAAGTTTCCATTTACTCTAACTCGCTTAAAATAGGTGGATTGTAGGTTTAAATAAGCTGATTCCCCAGAATTTCCAGAAGCTATTTCTGCATCTAGCAATGTATTCCTCAAAGGATTGAAGGAACCTGAAATACTCATTATCGAGGCAGTTCCAAGATTATCGAATTGATTTTTATGCAAGTAGTTAAACCGCAACAAGGTTTTTTTATTGAATTCGTTTTCAATAAAAAAACCTGTTTCAGCCTTTACATCCGTAAAAAATCTTGGTCTTACATAAAATCCTCCAATCGTTGCCTTACCAAAATAGGCCTCCGTTTCGACTCCTCTACCATTTCTAGAAAATTCTGTTAAGGTACTAAGTGCAAAATTATTATCTCCTATGGTGGTTTTAAATCTTTCTGATTGATAACTCGCATAATATTCATCATGCAGGGTCAACTCTGTAGCGTCTTGTTGGTTGGGTCCTCTAAGACTAAGTGTAATTGCGCTTTTATCGGTTTTATCGATGGCCCCTTGTAAAAATAGTTCGCCTTGCCAACCTTGCCCTATGCTACCATCCCCATATTGACGATGTAATAGGTTTATACTTGCAAAACCTGGCAATTTAAGCGTGTTGTCATCTCCAAAATCTATACTTGGCAATAATTGAGTATGTAAAAATCCAGTACGCCTTAACCTACTACCTTCTAAAGTGGCGGTTAATTGTAGACTCAATCGACTCTCCTTTCGAATGTCGGGAGATGTGGTCACTTGAATATCCACTTTTTGGCTAGAAAATGGCATTAATTTTAAGGTGGAGGTCCCTATAATTTTAGCCTCTTCCGTAGCTAAAAGAATTGTTTGATTTTGATTACTTGTATTTTTGACTAAAAATGAAGCCGTTAGTTTTGCCCCAGCCATTACGGTCCGTGGAGCATTTAATGGAATCACTTCTAATTTATTCGTTTCTTTCACTTGAAAAGTAAACTTCTTTGCAGCCTCCTCTTTTTGATGCTCCTTATTTATAAGTCGATAGCTTATTTCATAACTACCCGCCAAAGCGTTTGTGGGAACAACAAAACTGAGAATTTTTACGCTTTTCTCGTTTGGACCTAACTTAATTGCTGCTTGATTAGATATGACTTTCCAATCCGTTGGCATATCCAATTGAAGGTCCAATTCTGTAGGATTGGTTCCATTATTTTTTAATACAATCGAAAAATTATTCACCTTACCAGGAGCAGATATTAGATTCGATTGCTGAACCAATGTAACCTCGATATTATTTCCAAAAAGTGGTATCGAAAAAAACAAGGAAATAAACAAAAATAGCTTCCTAATCATCTCCTAAAGTCAAAGATAAATTAAGTCCAAAAACATCTGCTTCTGAACAATCAGCTAATACGACTGCTTCATATTCTCCTTTTGGTAAATCTTCTAAGGCTAATAAAAAACGAGCGGAGGTGCCTGGATAAATTTTCTTTTTTGCGGTCTTAATCACTCGCACAGATTGTCCTTCCTTATCAAATAACTCTATAGATACTTCTGGAATAAGTAATCTTTCTCCATTATTAATTAGTGCTACTGACCCAACCTGCTGTCCTCCAATTTGGTCTAATTTTGCTTCCACAAACTCTAAATTATTTTCTCCTGAATCGCCTATATTCGTAGCTACTTGGATAGCATAACGCATAATCGTAGAGATATTGAGCCCACTTTGAGGTAGTTCAGGTTGCGCAGGTACAATACCTTCCACCATCAGCACACTCCAATAACTTCCCAATAATTCTTGCCCTTCAGGAATCGTTATTTCATAATTAATAACGGACTTTTGACTTGGGTCTAATTCCAAATAACTAGGGCTAAAATCAATCCAGTTGGCATTAGAACGACTATTGGTATTAGGTTCATTATAAAAAACATCCCCCTCATGAGTAAAGGAATAATCCTTTTGATAGATTCTTACTGCTTGTTTTTGGAAACCAGCATTTTGAATTTCTATAAATCCTCTTACCACTTGACCTTCTTCCACGCTGTGGATATGGGTCAAACCATTAGAAATGACAATACTACAAAAAGCTTGATTTTGGAAAGAAAAAGATAGGGTAAAAAGAAAAAAAACAAAAGTGTATTTTATGTTGTGTAGGCTATTTTTCATATTTGTTCGTTTTTAAGTGTTGTCAGATGTTGATACTACAAGTAAAAGGTCCTTTGACTCATTCATTAGGTTCACCTCAAGTGTACTGAACAACTTTGTCAAAGAACCTCTTATATATTATTCAGTAATCGTGTAAACAATCTTTAATGAAGTTGATTCATCAAAATCAATTTTTCCATAACTTCCATCTGCTGAATTCAATTCTAAGACATAAGTTAATTGGTGACCATTGTTAGCTGGACTACCTGTGTAACAGCTCCCAATTCCTTTGATAAAATCTTGAGCAGTATTAGAAAGTGTAATTTCTCCTACTGGCGTGCCCATTACACCGTCCCCATTTCCTTCATCTGCTGCTGCACTTACTTTTAGTAATAAGCCTTCAGGTACTGTACTCCCATCCTGAATTTTTACATCGATGGTTCTTTCAGATTGAGTAGTGGACCCAACAATTGAGGAATAGTTTAGCCATAAATCAGTATTCTTAGCTTGTGAAAAATCTAAAGCTAATCCAGCTTCTGTAGGCTTTTCTGGTGCGAGTGTGAAGGAAGTACTTGAGGTGGATTCAATGTCAAGAATGGCAACTTCTGGAATTTTGATGCTGACTTCATGTGCATCGGTAGCGTTATCCTGTGCTCTTAAACTTAAGGTACTACAAATAAGTAACAATATGCAAAAAGTGTTTGCAAAAAAATTGTTCATCTCTAAAAAAATTAATTATTAATAAAATAGGTTATTCTTAAAATCAGTTGATTACAGTCTGACGTTTTTTATTTATTTTTTATGGATTGAATAAATCTTTGGACGATTAATGTCCAATTAATTACTCATTTTTATGGGAGGAAAAAAGTGATTATTAATTTGATAAAATTCACTTCGGGATTTACTTGATTATTTCTAATCCAAGCAAAGAAGTAGGTTTTAATGTGCAAGATTCGTCTTTGTGGAATATGAAATGTTGGGAGGAAATTATTAGGAGGAAATTTTGTAGGTTGCCGAATAAAGTTCAAGTATCGTTCCAATTTGCTAAATATTGAGAAAAAACTATATATATATTTTATGTACATAAAAATTATTTTACATATAACTTTCTTTCTGCTTTTCTCTAATCAAGTGACCGGTCAACCTTTAAAACGGTTTGAATTCCAGCATCAACAAATGGGCACTCAATTTAAAATTATTCTTTATCACACCAACACAAATGATGCACAAACAATTGCTAATCAATGTTTTAAAAAAGTAGATGATTTCAATCTTATTTTTAGTGATTACCACGAAAAAAGTGAAATCAGTCAATTATCCAGCTCAGCTGGTTCCCATAATAAAATAAAAGTTAGCCCTCCACTTTGGACAGTTTTACGGAGGTCTAAACATTATTCTAGAAAAAGCAAAGGTGCTTTTGATATTACTATTGGACCGTTAAGTAAATTATGGCGGTCAATGTTTAGAAGGTCAGAAATTTTTGACGGAGTAAAAATTAATTCTGCTAAAGCTAAAACGGGATTTCATAAAATCAAATGCTATCCATTTTCAAGGCAAGTAAAGTTAGTTCAAATGGGCATGCGATTAGATGTTGGTGGAATTGCTAAAGGATTTACGGTTGATGCGATGGCTAAAATAATAAAGCAAGCTGGGGTCAAACAATTTTTGGTAGATGGAGGGGGTGATTTATATGTTGGCAACCCTCCTCCAAATAAAGTAGGTTGGACTATTAAGATTAACACCATCAATCAACAAGGAGAAAAAGTACCACAAAAGTTAGTCTTGGAAAATACAGCAATTGCATCTTCCGGCGATACTTATCGCTATTTAGAACATGAAGGTAAACGCTATTCTCACATTATTGACCCACGAACAGGTTATGGTGTTGTTGACCAAAAAATTAGGAATGTACAAGCAAATTCCTGTATGAAAGCCGATGTTGTCGCCTCTATTTTAAGTGTCTTAAACGAAAAGGAAGCCAACGTATTTCTAAAAAAAGTGAAGAAGGTTAAGGTCTTTTAAAGAATTTTGGTAATTTGTGAGAAGTAAAAGCAATGTAATTGTTTACCATTTAAGATTTCACCACATAGCTACATAGTTCATAGAGTTGCACATAGTTTTTAGTAATACAAACTATATGGTCTATGTGTTAAAACTATTGTGACTATGTGTTAAAAAACCACAAATCGACTTTCATTGATAAATCGAAAAACTATGGAAAGAAGAAAATTCCTTAAATCGAGCGCACTAAGTTCTGCCTTTTTAGCTACTGGGGCTGGATGCGCAACTGCCGCTACCCCACTAACTATTAAAAAAGATAAACATCAATTTCAATTAAAATATGCGCCACATTTAGGCATGTTTAAAAATCATGCTGGCGAAGACCCCATTGACCAACTTAATTTCATGGCGGATCAAGGTTTTACGGCCTTCGAAGATAATAACATGAAAAAGCGAACGGTAGAGTTACAAGAAAAAATGGCGCAAACCATGACCAAAAGAGGCATAGAAATGGGGGTATTTGTGGCTCATAAAATCTATTGGAAACAACCGAATCTGGCTAGTGGAAAAGAAGATTGGCGCACAGAATTTTTAACGCAAATTACCGAATCTGTCGAAGTAGCTAAACGAGTTAATGCCAAATGGATGACGGTGGTTTGTGGCCACGTAGATTTACGTCAGGACATGGGCTATCAAACCGCCAATGTGGTCGAAACGCTAAAAAGAGCTTCCGCTATTTGTGAACCGCATGGCATTACGATGGTTTTAGAACCTTTAAATTTTAGAGACCACCCTGGTTTATTTTTAACTAAGGCCGCTCAAGGTTTTTCAGTTTGTAAAGCAGTGAATAG